>CAZWLQ010000009.1:0-30807 GCA_964634615.1 uncultured Candidatus Saccharibacteria bacterium | reverse complement strand
GTGCTCGTAGAACGAAATATTGCGTCGGTTGATGCAATCGCATTTGATCTCGGGTTGAGCTCGTTCCAAATCGAATCGTCAGGGCGCGGATTTAGTTTTCTGCGAGACGAACCACTCTCCATGATGTTCTCTGACAAGGAAGACGGACGACCGTTTTCTGCAGAGACAATCATCAACGAATGGGGTGAGGAAGTGCTCGCGAACATCATCTTTGGCTACGGCGAAGAACGATTTGCACGACGAATCGCGAAAGCAATCGTTGACACCCGCGTGAAGTCTCCGATTAGGACGACCGCAGATTTGGTCGCTGTAATCAAAGCGTCGGTTCCCGGACGATACGCGAATGGTCCAATCCATCCGGCAACCCGAACCTTCCAAGCACTCCGTATCGCGCTCACAGCGCTCACAGAAGGCCTTGCCGCCGCCTACAAGGCCGCTAAGCCCGGGGGACGAATTGTTGTGGTCTCATTCCATAGTCTTGAAGATCGCATCGTAAAGAATTTCTTCAGAGAACGGGCAGCGGAGGACGAAGCAACAATTCTCACGAAAAAACCCGTTATTCCAACAGACAAAGAAATTAGGACGAATCCTCGGTCACGTTCAGCAAAACTCCGAATCCTCAAAAAAACACCCATCACGCAACAACCAATAAACTAACCAACTAACAACGCTCACATGGTACGCGACTTGCTTCAACTGAATACACTCTACAAACGGATCTTTCTCAGTTCATTGGGGCTCTTCATCGTGCTCTGTGGAACCTACGGAATCTTTTTGAAACAGACTGTTGCATCGGTGGTTGAACGCAGGTCTCTTGAGGCACAGCGTGCGGAGCTCGCAGCAAACGTGAGCGTGCTTGAAGCGGCATACATTCGCGAAGGGAATGCAATTACGCGAGAGAAGGCACGAGAGCTCGGATTTGTTGCGGTAACCGCAGAGCGATTCGTCTCACGCTCACCAAAGCAAGCATTGTCGTTCGAGTACAGCAATGAAGACTAGCGCAAGTCACACAATTCGCATCAGGATTGTTTTTGGCGTGTTTGCGTGTATCTGCCTTGCGCTTCTCACCAAACTCTACATTGTGCAGATTGCGCACGGCGATGCGTTTATTGAAAAAGCGGACCGTCAGTATTCGCAACCACAAGGAGGCCTTTTTGAACGAGGCACTATTTATTTTAAAGATAAGAACGAAGAACGTATCGCCGCTGCAACCATCGCATCCGGTTTTTTACTTGCACTCAACCCATCGGTTCTTGATAACGGTGCTGGCGTCTATACCGCGCTCAACGCTATTGTGCCGATTGATCGAGAAGAGTTTATGGAACGCGCCGATCGCACGGATGACCCGTATGAAGAAGTAGCGCATCATCTCACCGAAGAGCAGGCAGCAGCGATTGAAGCGTTGGAACTCCCTGGTGTGCGCGTCTATAAAGAGCGATGGCGTCTCTATCCCGGTGATTCACTCGCGGCGCATCTCCTGGGGTTCGTTGGTTCAGACGGGGAAACGCAGGCGGGGCAGTATGGTCTTGAGCGTTACTACGAACGCACGCTCGCACGACAGGCCGATGCCATGTATGTGAACTTCTTCGCAGAAGTCTTCTCAAACATGAAGGATGTCATTGATGCGACCGAAGGCGAAGGAAATGGCGATATCATCACAACAGTTGAACCAACCGTGCAGGCAACGCTTGAAGAAGGCTTGGGACACATTCGTGAACGATGGAATCCAAAGTCCGCGGGGGGCATTATCATTGACCCGGTCACCGGCGACATCTTTGCATTGGGGGCTATTCCAACATTTGACCCGAACACCTTCGGTGACGAAGAATCGTCCGCAGTGTTCACAAACCCATTGGTTGAAGATGTGTACGAAATGGGTTCAATCATGAAGCCACTCACGATCGCTGCAGGACTTGATGCGGGCGTGATTGCACCATCAACCACCTACAATGACCTCGGATATGTGAAAGCGGACGGCTACACGATTTATAACTACGACAAAAAAGGTCGCGGGGTTGTCGACATCTATCGCGTGCTTGGAAACTCGCTCAACACCGGTGTTGCGTTCACGGTTGGCAAACTCGGCAATGCTCGCTTCGCTCGCTACATGAAAGGGTATGGATTAGGAACCGAAACAGGCATTGATCTTCCCGGTGAAGTGTCAGGACTTATCGACAACTTGGATTCGCCGCGTGATGTTGAATACATCACCGCATCGTTCGGACAAGGTATCGCGGTGACACCAATCGCGATGACCCGAGCACTCGCATCCCTCGCAAACGGCGGACTGTTGATTACGCCGCACGTCGTGAAAACGATTGACTACAGTGCGGGTCTTTCGAAAGATGTCATTCATGCACCGTCAACCCGTGTGCTCAAAGAAGAGACCAGCGAATCAATCACCAAAATCCTCGTAAGGGTTGTGGATGAGTATCTGGCAGGGGGAAAAGCGAAGTTAGCCGACTACAGCATCGCCGCAAAGACAGGAACCGCGCAGATTGCTAACCCAGGGGGCAAAGGGTATTATGACGACCGGTATCTGCACTCCTTCTTTGGCTATTTCCCGGCATACAACCCTAGATTCCTCATCTTTTTGTACGCTGAAGAGCCCAAGGGGGTGAGCTTTGCCTCTGAAACGCTGACCGAGCCTTTCATGGATCTTGCGGGCTTTCTGATCAACTACTACAACCTGCCTCCCGATCGATAGCCGTCTCGCAGAGCCATGAGGGCAGAATTTCATGAAAGCCTTCTTCAAAAACATCATCGTCGGCATCCTCACCCTGGAGGCGCGCGCCATACTCAAAAAATACAAACCGATTGTTATCGGTGTTACCGGAAGCGTCGGCAAGACCTCGACCAAAGACGCAATCGCTGCGGTTGTTGGAACGTCATACACGGTTCGCAAAAGTCAAAAGAGCTTCAATTCAGAGTTCGGAATTCCCTTGACCATCATTGGCAAAGATACCGCGTGGGGAAGTGTATTCGGTTGGCTCTCGGTGATTATGACGGGCGTGGTCGAGATTCTTTTCTCTCGTGAGTATCCCGATGTGCTGGTTCTTGAAATCGGTGTGGATCATCCTGGTGACATGGCTCGTGCGATGCGATGGTTGACCCTCGACATCGCGGTCGTCACCTACATTGGAGACAAACCGGTGCATGTCGAAGCGTTCCTGACGGTTGAGCAGTTGGTTCGCGAAAAACTTTTAATTCTCTCGGGCATCAAGCAAGATGGCGCTGCTATTTTCATACAAGACGATCCGCGCGTACTGGTCTACAAAGGAATCTTCAAGGGTCGCTCGATGACGTTTGGTTTTAACGAAGGCGCAACAGTTCGCGGTGATAAATATCTCATAAACTACGACGCATATGGTACGCCGGAAGGTATCGAGGCAAACATTCTCGTTGGTTCATCCGCGTTTCCAATTACACAGAAGGGTGTTGTTGGCCGACAGTTCATCTATCCTGTCCTTGCGGCATGCGCGGTCGCAAAGGCGTGTGCGATTGATCTTGAGGTTGCAATCAATGCGCTCGAAAAACACGAGCCTGGCGCTGGTCGCATGCGACTCTTGAAGGGTGTCCGCGACAGTATTTTGATTGATGATACGTATAACTCCTCGCCGGTTGCAGCACGCGAGGCACTTGAAGCACTCCGCGATGTTCGTGCGCGTGGCAAGAAGCGCGCGGTATTGGGTGACATGCGCGAACTCGGTCGCCTTTCAAAAGAGGCACACAAAGAAATTGGAGAACTCGCAGCAAGTGTGCTCGATACACTGATTACAGTCGGCTCTGAAGCAAGAGAAATTGCGCAAGCAGCAAAGAATGCGGGACTCAAAGATGTGGTTTCATTCGATACGTCGCCCGAAGCAGCACCGTACGTGCGCGAACATGTTGAAAGTGGCGATGCGATTCTCACCAAGGGTTCACAGGGTGTTCGCATTGAGCACGTCACCAAGGCGCTCCTCAAAGATCAAAAAGATATAAAGCTCCTTGTACGACAGGGAAGAGAATGGGAGAGGCGGTAGAAATGCCAGGGTATAGCCATTGGGGTGTAGGGTATAGAAAATTTCTCGTTGTTTTTGGCTGTTTTTTATTGTAACTTGTCTGTTGTTGGTTGATTGTTGATTTTGGCCCCATCGTCTAGCCTGGCCTAGGACGTCGCCTTCTCAAGGCGAAAACTCGGGTTCGAATCCCGATGGGGTCACAAAATATATGGGTACCAAACCCACGATCGCTATAGATATTGATGACGTGCTTTCCTCAAGCGCGGCCAGTTTTGTTGAATGGAGTAATAGTAAATATGGCACGCATCTGAAGCCCGAAGACTACCAAGAGCATTGGGCTGAGATGTGGAAAATTGAATTAGAAGAGGAAAAAAAGAGAACAGAAGAATTTCATCTCTCCGATCGAGTAAGTGTCTATGAGGCGATGTTTGATGCACGGAAGACACTTGAAAAACTCAAGGAGAGGTTTAATCTCACCATCCTTACAAGTCGACGTCGAGTATTAGAAAAACTCACACAAGAGTGGATAGAAAAACATTATCCAAGCATCTTTGATAATTGTGTTTATTGTGGCTTTTACGATACGGGAGATATAGGTGGTTTACACCTCACAAAAGCTGAACTTGCTCAGAGTCTCAAGGTGGATTACTTAATTGACGATCAGCTCAAACACGTTTCTGCGGCAGCATCTGTGGGGATTAAGGGCTTGTTGTTCGGAGAGTATGCGTGGAATAAAACTGATCAGTTACCTGATGGGGTTAGCCGCGTAAAAAATTGGGAAGAGGTTCTCAAATATTTTGATGTTGTTTAATGCGAATTCGATTACATGAAAGAATCTAAGATCAAAACTTTCTCCGAACGGGTGATTGATGCGGCACGAAAGATTCCGAAAGGACGCGTTACGACCTACGGGCGAATTTCAAAAGCGTGTGGCGGGGGAGGCATGGCTGCGCAAAGCATTACCTCGATTCTCTCAAAAGCCGCGGATCAGGGCATTGCAATTCCCTTCCATCGAATCGTTTATGCGGACGGGCACATTTGGGTGAATGACGAATATCGTGCAAAGCGCATGAAACTCTACAAAGAAGAGGGTATAGAAATTGATAAGGACGACCGCATCAAAAATTTTGCCGATAAGCTCTACGAATTCCGCTAAACATGTCTTCTACAAAAACCAAGAAACGCTGCCCGTGGGTGAAGGAGGGCGACGCACTGTATGAGGCGTATCACGACCATGAGTGGGGTTCTCCGGTTTATGATGACCGAACCATCTTTGAATTCTTAGTGCTTGAGAGTGCCCAGGCAGGACTCTCGTGGATTACGGTTCTGCGAAAGCGTGAGAACTACCGAAAGGCGTTCGCCGGATTCAACCCAAAGAACGTAGCAAAGTTTACCGCGCGTGATGTAGGGAAACTTTTAAAGAACGAGGGCATCATCAGAAACCGAGCAAAGATTGAAGCGGCAATCAATAATGCAAAACGTTTTCTTGAAGTGCAAAAAGAATTTGGTACGTTTTCAACATACATCTGGAGCTTCGTCGGTGGAAAACCAAAAAAGAATAAACTTCGCACGAATAAAGACTACAAACCAACCTCAAAAGAATCCGATGCGCTCGCAAAAGACTTAAAGAAGCGGGGATTCAAATTCTTGGGTTCAACGACCATCTACGCGCATATGCAAGCAACCGGTATGATCAACGATCACGTGATGACCTGCTTCAGGTACAATCAGGTGACAAAGAAATAGCCATGAACGAACCGCATTCATACACAAAAGAAGAGTTTGATGAGATGGTCGGAGCCGCTTTTGCTCGACTGCCCGAGCATATCCGAGAGCAGGTGCAGAATGTGGCGATTTTGGTTGAGGACGTGCCAAGTGAGCCCGTGCGGGAAGACCTAGCGCTCGAGTCCCTAACCGAGCTTTTAGGGCTCTACCAAGGGGTACCTCGAACCGAGCGAGACAACGATGCTGTGCCGCTTTTACCCGACTCTGTGACGCTCTATAAGCTCGCTCTTGAGGAGGAAGCCACCAATTCTGGGAAGGATATCGCGAACTTGATTTATGAGACGTTGTGGCACGAACTCGGCCACCATTTTGGCCATGACGAGGAGGGGATTCAGAAGCGGGAAGAAGAGGAGTTTGGGGGGTAGAAACGAAAGAGCCGCCGGAGCGCGCGAGGGCTCTTTCGGCGGCATTATCCCTGACTCTCCCAATAGGCATATCGCCGTCGGGTGTATTCGTACCAGAGTTCTGGATCTTTTGCCATGGCTCGGCAAAGATCACACTTCTTTTTGTTATGGAACGCGCCTTGGTGATCTTCCTCTAGATCAATACGATTAAGATTGAATCCTTCGATGTAGTGTTCCCGTGCCTCTTGGATTCGAGCTTTCTTGCTTCTCATGAACCAGAGACACACGAGGACTGGTGTCAGGATTACGTCGAGGGTAGATCGGAAGAACGATCGCACACTTCTCATTGTTTCCTCTCCTTTCGAGAATTTTCTAGAGTATATTCTATAGTATTTTAAGGAATTGTCAATCTATAGTCGTTCCGTAATTTCTTTCTTCAAACGCGCGACGAAATCTTCTACAGAGAGAGAATGCTTTTCGCCGGAGCGTGTCTCAACTGCGAGAATGCCGCTCTCGACTTCCTTGTCCCCAAGAACGACTGCATACGGATTCTTTGCGAGCTTCCACGATCGGATTTTTTTGCCGAGCGTTTCGTTCGAGCCATCGAGTTCGACACGCACACCAGCTTCTTTGAGTTGAGCGACGATACCTTGAGCGGCTTCGATGTGTTTGTCGCTGATAGGGATTACCGAAACTTGAACGGGGGAGAGCCATGTAGGGAAGACGCCTGCAAAGTGTTCGATGAGGAATGCCATGAATCGTTCATGAGTCGAGAGCGGTGCGCGGTGAACTACGAAGACCTCATTGTTGTCAGCGCCGGTTTCGTCGGTGTATGACAGTCCGAAGCGGCTTTTTGCCAAGAAGTCGAGCTGGATCGTCGACATCGTTTCTTCACGTCCGAGGGCAGATTTAAATTGCACGTCCACCTTTGGTCCGTAAAATGCCGCCTCATCCTCTGCTTCGACGAATGGAACCTGCATTTCGGTGAGCACCTTACGCAAAACGCTCTCGCTGTGTTCCCAGTTTGCAGGTTCATTGATGTACTTGTCCGTATGTGCAGAGCTCCATTTTGAGAGACGGAACCAGTAGTCGTTGAGTCCAAAGATCTTAAAGTAATCCATGACAAGTCGCATGACGGCTTTGAATTCTTCTTCGATCTGGTCTTTGCGGCAGTAGATATGAGCGTCGTTCATCGCGAGGCCGCGGACACGCAAAAGTCCGGCAAGTGTTCCCGAGAGTTCATTGCGGTAGACGGTGCCGTATTCAGCGATACGAAGCGGTAGCTCGCGGTAGCTGTGCGGTTTGTGGAGGTAGATGCGGTGATGATGCGGACAGTTCATTGCGCGAAGGTAGTAGGTGCCGTCATCCATGACCATCGCGGGATACATACTGTCTTTGTAATACGGAAGATGTCCTGACGTGAGGAAGAGTTCCTCTTTTGCGATGTGAGGAGTACTGACACGAACATAGCCGCCTTTTTCTTCCATCTCTTCGGCGAGATTCTCGATAGCTTTTTTGATGATGTTGCCCTTAGGAAGCCACATCACAAGACCTTTACCCACCATCTCATCAATAAAGAAGAGTTCTTGTTCCTGACCAATCTTGCGGTGGTCGCGCTTCTTCGCCTCTTCTTGCTGGAGTTCGTATGCGTCGAGGTCTTCTTTGGTGTCGAACGCGAGACCATACACTCGGGTCAACATCGCGTTCTTCTCATCGCCTCGCCAGTATGCACCTGCAACATGCGAGAGTTTGAATGAATCCGATGGGATTTCCTTCGCAGGATTCTCCGCATGACCACCACGACAGAGGTCAGTGAAGTCGCCGCACGTGTAGAGCGTGATTACTTCGCCCTTCGCACTGATTTCTTCAATCAACTCCAACTTGTACTTGTTTCCTGCAAAGAATTCACGCGCCTCTTCTGCGGAAACCTCTTTGTGGGTGAATTCGGTCCACGAGGGAAGAAGCTTTCGCATCTGTTTTTCAAGCGCCTTCAACTCTGGGTCAGGCAGCGTGTCGAAGTCGTAGTAGAAACCGTTATCAATCGAGGGTCCAAGTGTTGGTTGTGCCTCGGGATACAGTTCTTTAACCGCTGCGGCTAAAAGATGGGCGAGCGTGTGTCGTTTGTGGGCGAGTGATTCATTCATAAAGTATTGTAATAAGTATACGAAAAAAGCCCTTCCGGAAGAAGGGACTTGCACAAACGAGCCACCCCTCCGGGAGAGAGCGATTACTCGGTGCCTGTGGTGATAAGATGTCTTGCCATCACGGTGGTTATATCCTAGCGCATTAGGTTGTGCTGTCAACGCGGGATGTCATCGGCTTCACGATATCCGCGACGATACTGGTATCGCCATTTCGAGACGACATTTTGCCTTTGATGCCGACACAGGTCTCTGGAATCAAAAGGTTTTTATATGCTTCGTAGGTTTTTGGAAACACCACAATTTCAACGGTGCCCGTAAGATCGCTCACATGGAGAAAGGCCATCTTGTCGCCTTTCTTGGTCAAAATCGGACGAACATCATCAATATGTCCGTACACAATCGAGGTCAATCCTTGCGGTGCGCCCTTCAGCTTTTCAATCGACGTGTTGGTGGTTGAAAGGAATTGTTTGTACGCATCCAGCGGATGCCCCGACACGTAGAGGCCGAGTAAATCTTTTTCCCATGCAAGCATCTCACCGCGGGTTGCTGGTTTTGCTTCTTTAAGCTTGAGTGGTGCGGTTTCAAACACCGAACCACCAAAGAGGGAGGTTTGCTCGGTTGACTGGGTGAGTCCTTGCTTGTGATGTGCCAATAAGTCGTCGATGTTTGCGAGCATTGCTCCGCGCTCACCAAATGCATCCAAGGCACCACATTTAATCAACGCTTCGAGCGATTTCTTGTTGAGGTTTCTATCTTTCACACGAAGCAAGAAATCATCGAGTGATGCGAATTGACCGTTTTCTTTTCGTTCTTTGATAATCGCATCCCCCACACCTTCGCCGAAGTTTTTGATTGAATAGAGACCAAAGCGAATACGCTCAACACCATCCGCTGACATATCTTTCGTGACCACCGAAAAGTCCGCCAAGGATTCATTTACATCAGGCGGAAGAACGTCCACATGCATGCGTTTACATGCGGAAATGATTTCCGCGATTGCATCCACATCGCCTGCGTCCGCGGTGAGCACCGCCGCCATGTACGCGGTCGGGTAGTTCGCTTTCATATACGCGGTCTGATAGGCGAGTCGTCCGTACGACGCCGCATGCGCTTTGTTGAAACCGTATCCCTGGAAGGGCTCAAAGAGTGCCCAGAGTCCTTCAGCCTGCGCTTCGGTCATACCGGAGTGTTCGATACATCCCGCAACGAAAATCTTGTGCTGCTTCGCCATTTCTTCCGGAATCTTCTTACCGACCGCTTTGCGGAACTTGTCCACGGTTTCCCAGGTGTATCCTGCAAGGTTGAGCGCTGTTTCAAGCAAGTCGTCTTGATAGACCAAGATGCCGTACGAACGCTCAAGAAAATCTTTCATCTTCGGGTGGTAGTAGATGATTGGTTTTTTCCCGTGTTTACGCGCGATATATTCCGGAATGTTTTTCATCGGACCAGGGCGGTACAAAGCAACCATCGCGTTTAGGTCGTGCACGGTGGTTGGACGAAGCTCTTTCAAGAACTGCGTCATCGCGCCACCGGCAAGTTGGAAGACCGACATCGTCTCGCCACGCGCGAGCATCTCGAATGTTTTTTTGTCATCGAGGGGGAGTTTCTCCACATCAATCACGGTGCCGTATATTTTCTCCACACGCTTCACTGAATCCGCCAAGACCGCAAGGTTCTTCAATCCAAGGAAGTCGAACTTGAGGAGTCCCACATCTTCAACCGCATGCATGTCGTACTGTGTAATCAACTTTCCTTCGCCTTTTGGATCCCACTGCACCGGAACAACGTCTTCAAGTGGGAACGGGGAGAGCACCACACCCGCCGCGTGCACCGAGATGTGTCGGGCACATCCTTCGACTTTCTTTGCCATATCAATGATGCGACGCACGTCTTCATCTTCGTCATAGCGTTTCTTCAGGTCTGGCGTTTCTTCTATCGCGCGCTCAATCGACATCGGAAATCCTTGTGAACCGAACGGAATCATCTTTGCGATTTCGTCCGCGAGCGAGAGGTCGTATCCCATCGCACGTGCGGTGTCGCGGACACTTCCACGTGCCATCATGGTTCCAAAGGTTCCGATTTGCGCAACCTTATTCTCACCGTATTTTTTTCTTGCATACCCAATCATTTCGTCGCGACGATTATCTGCGATGTCCAAGTCGATATCGGGAGGGGATGGACGAAGGGGATTCAAGAAGCGCTCGAAGGGGAGTTTGTATTCAAACGGATCAACCGTGGTGATGCCAAGAAGGAAGGATACCAATGAGCCACCGACCGAACCTCGGGTGTTGGTGTAGATGCCATTCTCGCGTGCATAGCGAAGCAAATCCCCCACCACCAAGAAATACGGAGCGTATCCTTTGCTTGTGATGGTTTCAAGTTCAAAGTCGAGACGTTCTTTTGCATCCTGGCGCTCGCCAAATCCTTTTTCACGCGCTTTCTCCCAAACGAGTTTTCGGAGTTCTTCGGCATGCGTTGAGCCTTCAGGAATCGCGAAGTCAGGGAAGTACCATGCACCCAAAGGAATCGTGAGGTCGCACATATCGGCAATCTTTCCACTGTTCGCAAGTGCCTCGGGTGTATCTTTGAAAATTTTCTCCATCTCGTCAGGACTCTTAAACGACAGATCCGCCTCGCCATCGTTTCCACGATATTCTCCACCAGACTGAATCGATACCAACGTGCGACGAGCAGGCGCGTCTTCGGGGGTGAGGTAGTAAACATCACCCGTCGCAACGAGCGGAACCATGTGCTCATTTGCGAATGCACGCAGTTTTTTCATCAAGTCACTATGTCCTTCGAGATCGGGGTTGTGTGTGATTTCAAGAAAAACGGAATCGTCTCCGTACCAAGAGCGGTAGCGATCAATGGTCGCTTGTACATCACTGGTGTGCCCCGCTTTGAGTGCGTTGGTGAGTTCGCTATTGAATGCAGGAACGATTGCAACAAGTCCTTCTCGGTATCGTTCCAAAAGCTCTTTGTCCACGCGCGGCTTGTAGTAGAAGCCCTCGAGGTGGGAGTAGGTCACGAGCTTAATGAGGTTTTTGTAACCAGCGTCATTTTTTGCCAAAAGCACGATGCGTGTGCGTTTGGTGTCGATGCCGGATTCTTTATCATTTCGTGTGCGCGGTGCAATATAAAAATCAACACCAAGAATTGGTTTGATGTCCGCCTTCTTACATTCTTTATAGAACTCAATCGCGCCATACAAGTTTCCGTTGTCAGTGAGAGCTAGCGCGGGCATTCCGTACTTTTTTGCGTGTGCAACAAGGGCATCAATCTGCGGAAGCGCGGAGAGGAGGGAATAGTGCGAGTGAGTGTGAAGATGAACGAACGACGACATACGACACACATTGTACTCAAGCGCTGCCCTCCCACCCACTTTTTTTCTGTGAATCCACGAGTGCACAGCAGAGAGGGCATCGTGTCAAAACGGAGTAATCTCTACCTACATTGTCATTTTGATGATTTGTGGTACTTTCATTAGTGGATAAATTTCTTCATAAGGAGGACGTCGTGACCAAGAGTTACAACCACCACAAGGCATGGCGGAAAAGAAACCCCCAAAAGCGAAATGCAGAGAGGAGGAAAAACTACGCCAGAGCTGCTGTGGGGTGCAAGAGGAAGGGCGAGCTTTGGAGTAAAAATGAGGATTTGAAGATCCTCGCTCCAAATCGTCCGCGTGACCGTGTTCTCGCAAAGGAGCTGGGACGTTCCGTGCAGGCAATCCAGGTTCGACGCACCAAAATACGCACCTATTTCCACTGACCACCGAAGAGCCATCACGCTCTTCGGTGGCTCTTTCGTTTTCATATCATTTGTGCTCTACACTGTCTTTATGAAAAAGAAGCAAGAACACTTGATTGTGGGAATAGATGAAGCTGGTCGCGGTCCACTCGCAGGACCGGTTGCTGTTGGTGCTGTGCGCTATGACCAACGTGATGTGGCGCTCATGAAAGCGCTGAAGACTCTCATGCCGACGGTCAAGGACTCAAAACAACTTTCGGAGAAGAAGCGAGAGGCAATCAATAAGGAGCTTGGAATACTCGTTCGAACAACAAGTCTTCAAATCGAGGTTTCTTTGGTGAGTGCTAGGGTTATTGATACGAAAGGAATCTCATACGCAATACGAAAGGGAATTGAAAACGTTCTCACGAACCTCGCCGATGGAAAAGAGGATATGGAAATTCTCTTGGACGGCGGGCTCAAAGCGCCTGACCACTTTGCAAATCAAAAGACCTACATTAAAGGGGACGCAACCCACTTGCCGATTGCACTTGCTTCAATCGCTGCAAAAGTGAAGCGAGATAGACATATGAAGAGTCTCGACAGACGTTTTCCAAAGCATGGATTTGCGATCCATAAGGGGTACGGAACTAAAATCCATTATGAGGCATTACAGAGGCATGGGCGGACTCCCGTGCACCGAGCGACCTTCCTCAAGAACGTCCCATCCGGGACAGGCTCTCAAAAGGCGTTGCAACAGTAGGGCCTTTATGGTATTCTCATAAGCGTTATGACAGTACGAATGCGACACACCCGAGGCCACACGGCAAACCGCCGTTCGCACCACGCCCTTACCGAAGGGCGATACTCAACATGCCCTACGTGCAAGGCACAGCATGTTCGTCACCAGATGTGCCCAAAGTGTGGAACATACAAGAATCGTACCGTTATTGACGTGAAGTCAAAGCTTGAGCGTCAGTTGACCCGCCGTCGTGATAAGATGAAGGCGATGGGAGAGCCGGCAGCAAAGGCAGAGAAAGCGTCATCTGAAAAGTAAGAACATCTTGCTATCTACGCTCGCTCGGAAATGAAAAGCAATTTTTCACTTCCTCGCTCGCTTGATAGTAAAGACGAGGGGAGGTACAGTCGATTTGTTCTTTATTTTCCTGATGGCGTTCGCTCACTCGAACCCTAGGAATCCTCATGAGTAATCGACATCTTGCTCGTTCAATCGTCCTCCAGACACTTTTTGAATTGGATTTCACCAAACGAAATGCATCGGATTTTTCGTCCGTGCTTTCTCGTATGATTGCTGAATCGGGTGCCGACGGCGTTGATCACGTGTTCATGGACAAACTAGGCAAAGGAACACTTTCACGCCAGAAGGATCTCGATACTATTATTGAGAAAGCTGCCCCGGATTGGCCGATTGATCGCATTGCACCAATTGACAAAGCGATTCTCCGACTCGGACTTCACGAACTCCTCTTCGGTGACCGTGCTGACGTACCACCAAAGGTTGCAATCAATGAGGCAATCGAACTTGCAAAATCATTCGGTGGCGATGCATCAGGCAAGTTCGTGAACGGTGTACTCGGATCGGTCTATAAAGAGATTGGTGAGCCAGGGAAGAACGAGACATCAAAAAAGAAAAAGGACATTCCCTACGATGAGCTACCGCTTGAGCGATTGGGAGGCGCAGTGGTGTATGCAATTGCAGACAGCGAAGTCTATGTTGCGCTCGTCCACGATGTCTTCGGACACTGGACCCTCTCGAAGGGGCATGTGGAAGAAGACGAAACCGTCCCTGACGGTATTGTGCGCAAGCTGAAAGAAGAACTCGGTCTCGATTTACTCATCGAAGACGAGCTCGGCAGCAATGAGTACGTGGCATCGCACCCGGAGAAAGGAAAAATCCGAAAGAACGTCACCTACTACCTTGCAAAAGCACCCTTCACCGACATCACACTCGGCACATCAGGGGGGTTGGATGACGCGCGATGGTTCAAGCTTGCTGAAATTGTATCCCTCAATATTTACGACGATATTTTACCTTTGATAACAAAAGCAATTAACGCACTTCTCGCGAAATAGAGACTTTGTATGAAAGAGTTTGACCAGTTTGAAAGCTCAATCGGTGTTTCCTTCACCGACAAGCGCCTTCTTGAGACAGCGTTTACACACCGCTCGTTCATTAATGAACACAAGAAGAAAGATCGCGAACACAACGAGCGCCTCGAATTCTTGGGTGATGCGGTTCTTGAGCTTGTGGTCACTGAATTTTTGTACGCAAAATATCCAAAGAAAACCGAAGGCGACCTCACAAGCTATCGCGCAGGACTGGTGAACACTTCGACGTTGTCTACCGTTGCAACAGGATTGGGTATGAATGACTATCTCTTGCTCTCAAAGGGCGAAACCAAAGATCTTGGTCGTGCCCGACAATATATCCTTGCGAACACCTTTGAAGCGTTCACGGGAGCACTCTATCTCGATCAGGGGTATGACGCAGCGAAGGAGTTTATTCATGCGCATTTGTTGCCGTTGACCGAGGATATCGTTGGCAAACACCTCTGGCAGGATGCAAAGAGCCGTTTCCAGGAAATGGCACAGGACAAGGCCGGCATCACACCGTCATACAAGACCGTACACGAAGAAGGACCAGACCACGACAAGAAGTTCACCGTTGGCGTCTTTTTGGGTGACGAAAAAATAGGAGAGGGTGTTGGTAACTCAAAACAAGAAGCCGAGCAATCGGCGGCGCATGCGGCACTCGAAGCGAAGAAAGAGTGGGCATAACAAGCCGTTTTTGCCTGTTGCGCATGGTATTATTAAGGCGTCCATAGGGGCGCTTTTTGCATATGTATCTTAAATCGCTTGAGATCGCAGGATTCAAATCTTTCGCTAAAAAGGCGTCTCTTGAATTCACCACATCTATCGCGGGCATCGTCGGGCCGAACGGCTCTGGGAAATCCAATGTCGCTGAAGCGTTCCGCTTTGTCTTGGGCGAACAATCCATCAAATCGATGCGTGGGAAGCGCACAGAGGATTTGATTTGGAATGGCTCACAGACCGCACCACGAGCGAACCGCGCGAGCGTGAAGCTCTCGTTCGACAATAGCTCGCAGCATGGTCGGCCGCGCCTGTTTGATATTGACTTTGATACCGTAACGCTCGAACGCATCATTCATCGCGACTCATCAAGCGAATATCTTTTGAATGGGAGCCCTGTTCGTCTGAAAGACATTTTGGAGATGCTTTCAAAAGCACATATTGGTGCATCAGGGCATCACATCATCTCACAAGGCGAAGCGGACAGAATTCTTTCAGTAAACCCGCGCGAACGAAAGTCAATGATTGAAGAAGCACTCGGTTTAAAAATTTACCACTACAAGAAAGAAGAAAGCTTGCGAAAACTTGAGAAGACCGACGAGAACATAGAGAAGATTGAA
Source organism: uncultured Candidatus Saccharibacteria bacterium (assembly GCA_964634615.1). Lineage (GTDB taxonomy): Bacteria > Patescibacteriota > Minisyncoccia > Phycocordibacterales > EsbW-18 > EsbW-18. The sequence continues at coordinate 15,355 of CAZWLQ010000009.1, read as the reverse complement.
GGGTTGCGTCGTGAAATCAAACCACACCTCGCATTTCTCGAAAAGCAGGTACAGAAGCTTGAGAAGGCACAGGAACTTGCCGCACATCTGAAGATCTCCTACAAAGAATACTTTGCCCGTGAAAAAGCATACCTTGATGCGACGACAAAGCGCTTGCACGACGAAGAAAAACCTCTTCTTGAGCGATTACACGAGCTCACCAAACGTCTCACCGACGCGCAATCGACGTTGGCAAAGCTTGAAGGTAAAGATACAAAATCAGACGATGTGTTGAAGACCGAACAAGCACTCGCCGACATCCGTGGTCAAAAAGACGAATGCGCTCGTATGATTGGACGACTGGAAGGAGAGCGAGATGCGCTTGTCCGCCAGCGTGAACGAGAGGAGAAGAAATTGAAAGAAAGTGGAGAGCGAACCATTGAAGCCAAAAAGGTTGAAGACCATGTGGCTTCAATCGAAGATTCTCTCCTTCGTCTTTCACCGGAGAGCCCGCTCTCGCTTTTTCAGGAAGTATTGAGCGCCGTGAAGGGTGCGCTCGCGAACCTCCGACAGGTTCTCTCGGAAGGAAAGGAAGAAACCGGAGCACTTAAAGAACTTGAAATAGCAGAGAAGAAGCTTGCGGCTGAACTCGAATCACAGATACAGGAGCGACAAGGCATTGAAGAGAAAGAGTCTGTCTTACGCGCACAGTATCAAACACTCCAAACAGAAATCGAAGAGGACCGTACAAGCAGTCGAGATGCAGAACGCGCTGTGTTCACGCTCTCAAACGAAGCTGCGACAGTTCGTGTTGACCTGGAACGCGTGAAGGGAATGAAAGAGGCACTCGCTCTCGAAGAGGCAGAATATAAACGCGACCTCGGAGAGGCTGCCGCGCTCATTGGACGCGAGGTAACAGAGAAGGTTGATGTTCCACACGACACATTGACTGAGAAGCGAAGCGAACAGCACGAGCGAAAACGCGCGCTCGAACGCATGAAGATTCGCCTCGAAGACTCGGGTATTGGCGGCGCTGACGATGTCATGAAAGAGTATAAGGATGTTGGGGAGCGTGATCAGTTCTTGCTTCGTGAGCTCACGGATCTCGGCGTGTCCGCAGAGTCGCTTAAAAAACTCATCGCTGACCTTGAAGAAACACTTGCACGAGAATTTGCTGAAGGTCTTACAAAAATAAATACGCAATTCACCGACTTTTTCGCAGTGATGTTTGGTGGAGGAACCGCGGGACTGAAGCTTACGAAAGAGGCACCTCGAAAGCGAAAGACCATTTTTGAAGAAGGCGACGACGTGCCCGAGGTGAGTGAGGAAGAAACAGAGGAGATGATTGAGGGAATTGAGATTGCGATTGACCTTCCGCGCAAAAAAGTACGAAGTCTCGAAATGCTCTCGGGTGGTGAGCGTGCACTCACCTCAATCGCACTTATCTTTGCGATGTCGCAGGTAAACCCGCCCCCATTCATTATTCTCGATGAGACCGATGCAGCACTCGATGAGGCAAACTCACGTCGCTACGGTGATATGATTGAGAACTTGGCGAAATCAACACAGCTTATTCTCATTACGCACAACAGAGAGACGATGTCGCGTGCTGGCGTACTCTACGGTGTCACGATGGGACGTGATGCGGTCTCACAGCTCCTCTCGGTCTCGTTCACCGATGCGGTTGCGGTGGCGAAATAAAGCGGTCTCTACGCTCCCGGTTCTTCGTTAAACATTGGGGTGATAACGGGAGAGTCAATGGTTTTGCCGTGAGCCTGCATGATGACGTTTTTGACACTCATTGGGTTTCGCGCATCTCGAATGACAAAGTCATGGCTTTCGCCTGCGGTATGGATATGAATGGTGCCGAACTTAAAGAGGGTCGCCATTAACCCATTCACACTGATTGATACGTCCTGCAGTTGTTCAATGCGACACACAGAGATTTCGCGCTTGAAGAATCCTTTTTGATCGATATCAAAAACGCGCTTGTTGGTGATTACCCATACATCGAGGTAGTAATCAGTCCATTGGTAAAAAAAAGCAACCCACAGTGCAAGGCACCACAACGTGAAAAGAAAGCCGAAAATAAGCGCACCTACAGTGCCCGAGGTCGCGCGATCAATCAAAATAACCAAAAATGGTGAAAGAAAGAGCGGTATGAAAAAAAGCACCACAAGAATAACCAGTCGTGCATAGAAGACAATCGGGTGTCGACGAACCTCCATGAGCGTCCGCTCATCTTTGTCGAGGTCAATCAGATTTGATGCATCGAGTGAAGTGGTCATGCGCAACTAGAGTGAAACGATAAAAGATATTGCCGAGAGGAGTAAGAGTATTGAACCAATGAGGTACGTCCACCCCATGCGGCGCACCTTCGTGTCGCCTTTTCCATAACTACGCCAGTGGTAGAGAAGAACCCCGCTCACCACCAACCAACCGAGAGCAATAAATGCAAACACAATCCAGAGTGCGCGGGCGCTTATGATCGCTTCGGCGATTGTTTGGAACGTTTCCATGATGCTCATTCTAGCAGACAACAATCAACCAACAATAAACAGTGAGGAAGAGGACGAAAGCTCGCTGGTATCAAGCGGCTGATTATTTGCTGATAAGGGCATAGTCAATCATTTTGCGATCGAGGTCAGCCCCCATCAATTTCATACGAACCGTGTCGCCAAGCGCATAGACCTTTTTCTTTTTCTTGCCAATGACGCGATACTTTTTTGGTTCAAGCTCGTAGTAGTCGTCACGAAGCGTATTCAAGCGAACCAATCCTTCCGCTTTTGTTTCTCGCTCTTCGAGGAAGAGACCGAACTCAGAGACACCCGAAATAATCCCTTCAAATTCTTCTCCGATTTTACCCATCATGTATTCGACCTGCTTGTATTTGATGGAGTCACGTTCTGCACCAATGGTATCGATTTCACGATCAGAAATTTCTTGGGCGACTTTGGTGTAATTTGCGAAACCTTCCGATGTGGTTTTGCCGGTTGTAAGGATTCCTTGCAAGAAACGATGCACCATGAGGTCGGCGTATCGACGGATGGGTGACGTAAAGTGTGTGTACGCTCCAAGGGCGAGACCAAAGTGACCGATGTTAAGTGTTGTGTATGCCGCTTTCGCCATTGAGCGGAGACCGGCGGTCTTGATTAGTCCTTCTTCCGGCTTCCCTTCAACCTGCTTGAACAGTCTATTCAAAGACTTGCCAGTAACGTCACCGTTCTTCGCGAGTTCAAGCGTGTAGCCAAGCACTTTCACAAATGAAGCCAGGTTCTGAAGTTTTTCGCGATCAGGGTGGTCATGCACGCGGTAGATATAGGAGTGTTTTGCACCTTTCGCGAGTATCTGTGGGTATTCAGCAACACTTTTGTTGGCGAGGAGCATAAATTCTTCAATCAACTTGTGTGTGTCGAGTCGTGCCTTTCGATACACAGAAAGAGGGACTCCGTCGTCAGCGAGCTCAAAACGCACCTCGTGCTGCTCAAAGTCAATTGAGCCCGCCCGTTCTCGTTCGTTTCGCATTCGCTTCGCAAGCGTGTTCAAGAGTATGAGCTCGTCGTAATACGAACCCGCACCAGCATTCATAACCTCTTGCGCTTCCTCGTATGTGAAGCGCTTGTTTGAGTGAATGATTGTTTTACCAAACGAGGGAGCTGAGAATGTGCCGTCTTTTGTGACATCAAACCACACTGAAAATGTGAGGCGATCAACATCAGGGTTTAAACTGCAGATACCGTTGCTCAGGACTTCGGGAAGCATCGGAATTGTGCGATCAACCAAATACACCGATAAGCCACGTATAACTGCCTCTCTATCAAGTGCGGAACCAGGAAGTACGTAGTGCGACACGTCAGCGATGTGAATACCAATCTTTGCAGAGCCGTCGGGACGAAGTGTGACCGAGAGGGCATCGTCGAAGTCTTTTGCGTCAGCAGGGTCAATCGTGAACGTCGTTTCGGTACGAAAGTCTGTTCGTAGGTCAATGTCATCTGTACTGATACCTCGGGCGGCCTGTTCTTCGGCCTCAGCGTGCACGGTGTCAGGGAAACGGTCGTCGATGCCCTTTGCGAGGATAATCGAACGCATTTCAACGTCGTGCACGCCCTTCTGTCCAATCACTTCTTTGATTGTACCTTTTGGATATGGTTCGCCAGTATTCCACGAGGCGAGCGAGATGAGCACCTTGTCATTTTCTTTTGCATCCTTCGGATCCTCGATTAAGAATGATGTGTAGACGCGCTTATCATCGGGATCGAGGTGCCATACGGCATCGTCCTTACGAAGCGTTCCAACGAAGGATGTTCGGGCACGTTTAATGACTTCTATGACACGCGCGATTTTTTGGCCCCGCACTTCGCCGGGAAGCATCTCAATCCGAACTAAATCGCGATTGAGTGCGGTTCCGAGAAGCCCTTCTTCAATGCGAATATCTTCCTCGGTTTCAGGGTTAGCAAGAAAGCCGATGCCTTTTTGTGTAGTTGAAATGATGCCTTCGATGCGCGCATGCTCCGTCACGACGGTAGCATTTTTCTTTCTTTGTTCATTCATACAGTAGGTGTATTTTGCTCATCATAGCAGCAAAAAGACCTTACGGAAAGGGCATTATTCCGTATCGTGGGAACACTACCTATAAGTTCATATATTGTATATCTGAGAAAAAAGGAGTGTGACAAACAGAAAAGAGGTGCGCTGCAGCACCTCTTTCCCAACAGACAACAGAACTACCTTCACGACGACGCTTCGGCGTCCAGCTTTTTGACGTGGTCGCGGACACTCATCCAACGATGGGCCGAGAAAAAATACGTCCGCTTTCGTTCCTCCTGAGTCCGAGGGTTGTAGAAGTGGATGTGGAGGAGGGTCACAACCTTGATGTTTGCCTGGTGACCCAACACCTTCTTTGCATGCTGCTTTGCCTCCCAGAGGTTAGTGAGTACATCTGTCCAGTGCATATTGGCGAGACGCGCTTTCGTGCACGGCAGATGCGCGGTCAATACAACGGTTGTGGTCTCTGCGATCTCGATGGCATCCTCGATTTCCTTGAGGGCGAGACGCGCAAAAACTCGGCTAGTCCGGTTTGTTGGAGACTCACGTGTAAGTCGTAGTGCTCCTCCGTGCCAGGAGAAGGTGTGAATCTTGTCTCCGCATGCTGTGCTGATGTGAAGAAAGAGGTCGTGAAATCGGTTTTTGTCCGCACAGCCAACGAAGACGAGGCCGTTTGATGACGGAACCTGGTCTTGGTCGAAGGTTGCAAGGATTTCGTGAGCCCGGAGGTATTTGATAGCGGGATTGTTGTAGGAAATGAGTCCATTGACTTCATTCATGCAGAGCCGTCTCCCCGTGTCTGTTGGTCGGTATAAAGAACAAGGACGATTCGTATATCGCAAAACCTTGCAGGATTATAGTTTGTGTTTGTTTCTTGTCAAACCACGCATGATTCTATACTCGCTCGTGAAGCATTTTTACAGCATCTTGTGATGACTCAAAGACAAGGTTCTTTTCTTGAAGTTTGTTGTACCACTTTGTTTTGGCAATGATTGGGAAGGCGACTTGATTGATGCTCGAGATGCTTACTGTTTTACCACGTGATTCAAGCGTCTCGATGACTTCTTCAATGATGTCGAGACCGTCGACGTCAATGTAGAAAAGGTTTCGGAATCCAAGAACGATGTTTGAGGCGATATCAGGAAGCGACTGGAGGGCTTGAAGATGTCCTTGTCCGTTCACATAGGTGAGTTCGCCTGAAAAACGGTAGACGATAGTGTCACCTTGAACGTCGAGTTCTTTGATGCGTTCGGCATGAATACGATTGATGAGTTGTCCATCTTTGTTCACACTCACCTCGGATCGTGCGAATGAGAGCTTACGAACAAACATGAGGAGTGCGAGCACTGATCCGACGAGGATACCCATGATTGGTTCTTCAACGACAGTAATGAGAGCTACAACAATTGAAAGCCAAAACGCTGCGGCGTCATGGGTGTAAAGGTGTTTGAAGTGCTCCGCTTCTACCATGCGGATGGCCACATACACAAGGATGGATGCAACAATGGCGAGGGGAAGATATTTAAACGTTGGAAGGAGAATGAGCGCGATGATTGCTACGGCGATAGCGTTTACAATACCCGAGGTCCGGTGAGTGGCAGCACTTTTGACGTTGAGTGCAGTGCGTGCAAGAGCTGCCGTTGCTGGGATACCGCCAGTCACTCCTGATGCAATGTTTGCGAGTCCAAGTCCGAGCATTTCTTTTCGCTGGTCATACTTGGTGTGTGTCATCCCGTCTGCAATCTTGGCAGAGATAAGTGTTTCGAGAATAGCAACGATTGCAACGGTGATGGCAGCAACGATGATCCCTCGATCGATGACGTGGAACGACAGAATGGGGAATGATGCGAGAGCTGACGGGATATCACCAAACTTTGTTGCCAAGGTCTGGATATCGAGTGGTATCAGGCCCTTGTTGGCGCCGTATCCGACCGCGATACCTGCGAGCGCAAGAATGATTGGTCCAGGGACGTATTTGATTTTTTTGAGCGCAAAAAAGAGAAACGCAAGACCAAGGGCGAAGATGATGAACGCTGCGGCGTTGGTCTGTGGGAGTGCTTTAAGGGACTCAAAAACGTTTTTAATAAATTCACTGTGTACGGGGAGCCCTTGAAGCCCAAACGCAAAGTTGAATTGATTGAGTGCAATAATAAACGCAACACCGAGTGTAAAACCGTGGACAACGCTGGCCGGAACAAAAGCAATAAAGCGTTCGAGCTTGAACGCAAAGGCAATGATGATAAGAACACCTGCCAAAATGCTCAGGAGCGGAAGCGTCTGCATGCCATAGGAAAGGGCAAAGGCTGCCAAGATGCCCGAGAGTGCCCCCGTTGGTCCTGTGACGTTGTAGTGGCTTCCTCCAATGAGTGATGCCACGAGTCCTGCCCAGATGGCAGTGATGACACCCATAAGCGGTGTGGCACCGGCTGCGATACCGAGTGATATTGAAAGAGGGAGTGAGACGAGTGAAACGGTGAGGCCTGATTTCCAGTTTTCTTTGAGACGAACGACGAGATCTTTCATAGAGATACTATTCTTCAGCTAAACGATTAATTTATTTTTCACAACAAAACTGTGATGCTACTCCGAGAAGTTTTTATTTGCAACGTGAAAAAGTGGATTACTCAAATCCCTTCAGTTGAAATCTAATCAGTCAGCACCGATACGAACCCACCAACGCTTACTTCAAGAAATCCTGATACAACTGGAATGTAGGATTCCTCTCCTTTTATCGTGATAATTTTTAGCATACCGGCCTTGAGCTCTGAAAGGAGCGGTCGGTGGTGGGCAAGTACCGTAATTTCACCCGATGTTGTTGGACAGGTGAGTGATGTGGCCTCACCATCAAAGAGTGTTCTGGTGATTGAGTGAACGCGTACGTGCATAGAGTTATTGTGTTGCCGTGACCTCGTCGATTCCACCCTTCAAGTAGAAGTTTTCTTCCGGCACATTGTCGTGCTTGCCTTCAAGAATCTCTTTGAACCCACGAATCGTTTCTTCGCGTGATACGTATTTTCCAGGGCGTCCGGTGAATGCTTCAGCAACGAAGAATGGTTGCGAAAGGAATCGTTGAAGCTTTCGTGCGCGCGACACCACGAGTTTGTCCCCGTCGGAGAGTTCTTCAATACCGAGAATCGCAATAATGTCCTGGAGTTCTTTGTAGCGCTGGAGTGTCTTCTGGACGTCACGAGCGACCACATAGTGCTCTTCCCCGACAATTTTTGGGTCAAGCGCATTCGAGTTTGAGGAAAGGGGATCAACCGCAGGGTAGATACCGATTTCAGTCAACGCACGCGAGAGCACAATCGTTGAGTCGAGGTGGCTGAAGGTTGTGGCAGGAGCAGGGTCGGTGATGTCGTCCGCTGGCACATACACTGCTTGCACTGATGTAATCGAACCCTTTTTGGTTGACGTGATGCGCTCTTGGAGCTCGGCCATTTCAGATGCAAGCGTTGGCTGGTATCCCACCGCGGATGGAAGTCGGCCGAGGAGTGTTGAAACTTCCGAGCCAGCTTGTGAGAAGCGGAAGATGTTATCAATGAAAAGAAGCACGTTCTTGCCTTCTTCGTCACGGAAGTATTCAGCCATCGTGAGCGCGGAGAGTGCAACACGCGCGCGTGCGCCTGGCACTTCGTTCATCTGACCGAATACAAGTGCGGTCTTATTCAAGACACCGGAGTCTTTCATTTCGTGATAGAGGTCGTTTCCTTCGCGGGTTCGTTCACCAACTCCTGCGAACACCGATGCACCACCACCCACTTCGGCAACGTTTCGGATCAATTCCATCAAGAGGACGGTCTTGCCCACACCCGCACCACCGAAGAGACCGACCTTACCACCCTTGATGAATGGAGAGATGAGGTCGATAACCTTGATACCGGTCTCGAAGATTTCAGTTTTGGTCGATTGTTCGGTAAACGCAGGAGCGTGACGGTGAATCGGCCAATGTTTTGCAAACTTCTTTTCTGGATCATTCAGTGCTGTTCCAACAACGTTGAAGATATTACCTAAGACTTCAGGGCCGACCGGAACTTCGATCTGATGTCCCGTGTCGGTGACCGCCATGCCTCGCGTGAGACCGTCCGTTGCATGCAAAGAAATCGTACGAACGCGACCCGCCTCAAGGTGACGAAGCACTTCAAGCACGACGCTGCGTCCAGCTGCTTCAATCACGAGCGAGGTGAAGAGTGGTGGCATACCGTCCCCTTCTTTGAAGGCAACGTCGACGACTGGTCCGATGATTTGTGCGATGGTTCCGGTTCTCATACGATTTTGTTAATTTATGGATAGTTTATGCACCTTGTGATGCGGTTCCCGCGCTGATTTCGATAAGTTCTTTTGTAATCGCCGCTTGTCGTGATTTGTTGTATTGAAGCGTCAATCGCTCTCCCAAATCCTTTGCGTTATCCGATGCGCTTTTCATCGCGGAGCGTCGTGCTGCGTGCTCAGACGCATTCGCTTCAAGCACCAGGTGATAGACCTGCATCAATACCAAGTGTCGTCCAAGAGATGCAAGCAAGCTCTCGGGTGAGGGTTCAAGTAAGAGATCGCCAACACCGTTTTGAATATGCGGTGTTGATGTGTCACTAAAGCGACCCTCCGACGGAATAATCTCTGCAACCAGCTTCTCAAGAGATTCTTTCTTGATTGGTAACAGATCGCGCATGAGCACGTCTTGTTTGAGAGCGTTTCTGAAGTGCGTCGAAAAGATAATGACGCGGTCAAACTCTCCGTGTTCAAATCCGTTGATTACGAAATCTGCAATAGGCGAGACCTCTTGTACGGTCGTGTAATCGCCAACGCGGGTAAATGATGCAACAGGAGTAGCACCAAATTTCTTGAGGTGCGCAAGCGCTTTGTTGCCGATTGCGAGAAACGCATGGGCAGAGGAGTCTGCGGAGATTTTTTCTTGTGTAATGAATCGATCGAACGCCTTGAGAACAGTACTGTTGAACGAGCCGGCAAGACCCTTGTCCGAAGTAAGAACGACAACCAAACTCTTTTTGATGGGACGTTCAGTAAAAAGTGGCGAGAGGGAAGCCGCATGCTCGGAATCACGGAGTTTCGAGAGGGTTGTCAAAAGATGGAGTGCGGTGAATGCATACGGACGTGATGCGAGTGCCTTTTCCTGACTCTTACGCATTTTGGTTGCAGCAACCAACTCCATCGCCTTCGTGATTTGGCGGATGTTTTTGATGCCTCCCAGTCGTGCTTTTAATGCTTGCAGTGATTCCATGAGTTTAGTTGAAGAATCTCGTGAGCGCGGCTTTGAGTGCGGTTTCAATTTCTTCCGAAAGTTCTCGTTTTGCACGAAGTGGTGCAAGCACATCGTCTTCGTGTAAGTCGCGAAGCTGGTTTATCAATCGCTCTTCGGTTGCCTTGATGTCTGCAAGCGCAGCTGCATCAAAGTATCCATTCAAGGCCGCGTAGAAAATCACCACCTGCATCTCAAATGGCAACGGATCAAGATCTTTTTGCTTCAAGATTTCAGTCATCGCCTGACCTTCGCGAATACGCTTCTTGGTGGCCTCGTCGACGTCCGATGAAAATTGCACGAATGCTTGCAATTCGCGGAACTGTGCGAGGGTGAGGCGAAGTTTTCCAGCAACTTTCTTCATTGCTTTGGTCTGCGCAGCGGAACCCACACGCGACACCGATAATCCGACGTTCACCGCGGGACGCATGCCTTGGTTGAAGAGGTCCGCTTCAAGGTAAATCTGACCGTCGGTGATTGAAATCACGTTTGTTGGAACATACGCGGTCACGTCGTTCAATTGCGTTTCGATGATTGGAAGCGCGGTCAATGATCCACCTCCTTTTTCTTTCGAAAGTTTTGCGGCGCGCTCAAGCAATCGTGAGTGGAGATAAAAGATGTCTCCGGGGTATGCTTCACGACCTGGTGGACGGCGAAGAAGGAGAGAAATTTCACGATATGCCCATGCGTGCTTTGAAAGGTCGTCATACACAACCAACGCATCTTGTCCTCGATCGCGGAAATATTCACCGATTGCTGCGCCGGCAAATGGTGCGAGGTACCAGAGGGCAGCATTTGATGATGCGGCTGCAGAAACAATGATGGTGTAAGGAAGCGCGCCCTTCTCGCGAAGCATTTCAACGATGCGCGCGGTCTTTGCTTCCTTCTGTCCAACCGCAACGTAGATACAAATCGGACGCTTACCCGAACTATCAAATTGCTGGTTGATGATGGTGTCGAGTGCAATTGCAGTTTTTCCTGTGGTGCGGTCTCCAATAATCAACTCGCGTTGTCCGCGACCGATTGGAATCATCGCATCAATCGATTTGATACCGGTGTGAAGCGGTGTGCCAACCGACTCACGGTCCAACACCGACGGCGCGTCGTTCTCAAGCGTGTTGTAAACCGCCTTTGAAAGGTCAGCAAAGATTGGCCCCTTGCCATCGAGTGGTACGGAAAGAGGGTTCACGACACGACCGAGGAGCTCTTCGCCGACAGGAATCGAGAGCACACTCCCGGTGCCGGTCACACGGTCACCTTCAGAAACGTTTGCGTAGTCACCCAAAACTAAGGCGCCGACGGTCTCATCCTCAAGGTTTAGGGCAAGTGCCTCTACAGGACCTTTCGATGTCTGAATCGAGAGGAGCTCTTGGCTCTGACAGGTGGTGAGACCAGAGAAGCGCACGATACCGTCAGCCACTTCGATGATGCGGCCGGTCTTCTCCCATCCCGGTTCATCTTTGAATCCGGCGATTTGTTGTTTGAGTTTTTCTACGATGTCGTGTGCCATGGTGTCGTACTAAAAATGATTAAGAAAAAAGGCGTGCGATCTTTCGTGCAAGACTTGTATCGAGCTCTTCTTCACCGTTCTTGTTGATGCGAACGCCTGCATGGAGTGCAGGATCAATATCAAAGTGGATTGCATCATTTTTTTTGAGCGTCTTTACAAATGCACTCTGCTGATGTTCGGAGAGCGCTCGTGCTGATGTGATGGTGATGTCATCCCCTCCGGCCTTTCGTGTCAGTTTCATGCCAACTGCACGTGCGATTGCAGAGAGCTTTCGAATGTCGTTGTTTCGCTTCACACTTGCGAAGAGGCGAGCGATCAAAACATCATCACTAACGCCACCTTCAAGGTGCGCTTTAGTGAATGCCTCTGCGTAATCTTGTGGGCGGGCGGATGACATACTATTTCTTTACTTCCCGAATCGCTTGTGCGATCAGTGCGTCATCAATCGCATCAGGAGATAGTCCTACGGTTTTGATGAGTGCTTCACGAACGAGGGCTGCGTGCCCGCTTGCAAAGAGCTTCTCTGCCTCAACCTTCTTTCGTACAAGCTCTTCTTCGAGTGCGACAAGGCCCGCCGCTTCTTTTTGAGAGAGTGTTGCACGCATCTTCTCTTCTTCTTTTGCCCCGCGCTGCTTTGCTTCGTGTATCACGCCTTGCGCCTCTGCATCAGCTTCCTTGAGTTTTCCTTTAGCGATTTCGTTGACTTCAGAGAGGCGCGTGTCCGCTTCGTCAGCCTTTGCAAGCCCCTCAGCGATACGATCACGACGCTCGGCAAGCACTTTCATCAGCGGACCGTAGACGAACAGCCGCAGAACCACCAGAAGCACCAAGAAATTGGCCGCCTGGCTTATGAGGAGGCGCCAATCAATACCAAGCTGTCCGAAGAGATCTCCCATGAGACAAAGTCGGGACGCTTAGACGAATTTGATAATCAACGCGATAACAAGCGCGTAAATAGCGATAGCTTCAGCGAAGGCAAGTGCCAAAATCATGGCGGTCTGCACCTTCGGTGCCGCTTCCGGGTTTCGGCCAATGGCGTCGGCTGCCTTTGAGCCAATCATGCCAATCGCGATAGCGGGACCGATTGCACCAACGGCAATTGTTCCCATCGCTGCCACTACTTTCATTGTTTCAAGTTCCATACAAACAAAATAAAAACTACCTGGTAAAAGGTGGTTTGACCCACGACTCTATGCATTTCATAGTAACAGAAAAACCCCTCTCCTCTATGAGGAAATCGTAGGAGACCTCGATAGTTCGGTCATGTCTAGTGAGTCGCGTGTGCCTCCTCGTGCTCGCTGTGATCTGCGGTCGCAAGTGCAATGAAGACGATGGTAAGCATTGAGAAGATCAGTGCTTGAATCAACCCCACGAACACCTCAAGTCCGAGGAAGGGAACCGGAAGAATGTACGGAGCAAGGAAGGCAATAATCGCCAAAAGCACCTCACCCGCAAAGATGTTGCCGAAGAGACGGAACGAGAACGAAATCATCTTTGCGATTTCAGAGACCAACTCGATGATGCCGATGAAAAAGGTGATGGGGTTCTTGAACGAAAAGAATTTTCCGATGTGTTTGAAGAAGCCAAGCGTGATGATGCCAAAGAGATTTGCAGCGATAACAGAGATGATTGCGAGTGCAAGTGTGAAGTTTAAGTCTGCCGATGGAGCGCGTAAGAGCGGTGTTGCGTGCGGTCCGATAATGATTGAACCAACACCCGGCAAAAGGCCGAACCAGTTTGAGAAGAGAACGAAGAGAAAAATCGTTGCAATCAGCGGTAGGTACTTTTCTGAAAGACGGCGCTCGCCAAAGACGCTATCCATAATTGAGAGGAGGAATTCAAGAAACATTTCAAAGAGATTCTGGAGCTTTCCGGGGATCATTCTGAAGCTCTTTCGTGCTGTGGTTGCGATACCGAGAAAGAGCACGAGAATCACGAACGAAAGGAGGAGGGAATTGGTGACAGGAAATGAGCCCAGGTGAAAAATCGGATCCGCTTTGAGCGAAATATGTGGTCCGGTTGCTTCCGCCGTCTCGTGCGTCGTGCCCACAAGCGTTGTTGTACCAGATGTTGCTGCCTCCCCACTATTCACCTGTGGCTCTGCCGTTTCGTGCATAGAATCGAACACAGAGTATCATACAGGATATTAGAATTCCTATCCTATAACAGATAATGCTCCTAGTAATTTCAGGTTATATAGCAGGCATTCTCAGTGCCATTTCGTACGTTCCATATGTGCGAGATATTTTTAAAGGTATAACACGACCCGAACGAGCGTCCTGGCTTATATGGTCTGTTCTAGGATCTATAGCTTTCTTCTCTCAACTTGCGAAGGGCGCAACAGACTCTCTATGGCTCACCGGAGTGCAAACGTTTGGCGTCCTTCTTGTATTTTTACTTTCCATCAAATTTGGTATCGGAGGGTTAACAAAACGAGATGTGATTGCCCTTATTGCTGCCGGCGCAGGAATAATCCTTTGGTATCTCACAAAAGAAGCTGCCGTGGCTCTCTTCATAACCATTGCCATTGATGCGGTTGGTGGAGTACTCACGGTCATTAAAAGCTACGAGGATCCATCGAGTGAAACTATAAGCACGTGGCTCCTTTCAGGATCTGCCGGTATATTTGCCGCTATTGCTGTCGGAAAGCCCGATGTTGTTTTGCTAGCGTATCCACTTTATATTTTGCTTATAAATTTTAGTGTTGTTTTTGCTATCCACCTGGGAAAACGAAAAATGCAGCATGAACTCTAAAAACATAAAAATTGTGGTGTTCGTTCCTGAAACGCACGCGGATGGGGTTCGAGTAGCAATGGGAGAGGCGGGAGCAGGAAAAATCGGTAACTATACCCACTGTTCGTTTTCTTCAAGGGGTGTGGGACGCTTTACACCAAGCGAGGGGGCAAATCCACACATCGGTGAGGTTGGGAAATTTGAAGAGGTTGTAGAAGAACGGATTGAAATTCTTTGTTCACGGGAAAACCTTGTCGCGGTTCTTTCAGCAATGAAAACGGCTCATCCATATGAGGAAGTTGCTTTCGATGTGTATCCTCTAGAGGACACGCAGTTGCCAGCATAATAGATATCTGTTAGAATCTTCGAACATGCTTAAGATTAGATTACAGCGCGTTGGCCGCAAGAATGACCCGTCTTTCCGCGTGGTCGTTTTGGAAGGCACCGAAGGACCTAAGAGCGGTAACCACGTCGATGAAATCGGCTTCTACAATGCCGTCACCAAACAGAAGAGTATGAACACCGAAAAGGCGAAGCATTGGCTCGCAAAGGGTGCTCAGCCATCTGATACGGTTTACAACATGCTCGTTACTGAAGGCGTAATCGCAGGAAAGAAGAAGAACGTTCTTCCACAGAAGACTCCAATCGTGAAGGAAGCTCCGGTTATTGAAGAAAAAGCTCCTGCAGTACCTGTTGCAGAAGAAGCAGCACCAGAGGCGACTGTAGAGGAAGCAGCTCCTGAAACTCCAGCAGATGTTGTTGCCGCAGAGGAAGCTCCTGCTCCTGAAGTGACTGCAGAAGAAACACCGGTGGTCGAAGAGACTCCAGCCGCATAAACCTTATATTTTCAAGCGAAACACTCCGTAGACTCGGGGTGTTTTACTTTGTATACTTTTCATAGGTATGCGCACGATAGGTGCGCAGAAAGACGATACGATTAGAAATTCTTAAAGAACTGCTCTTTATATATGTCACAGCAATTTGCAGACGCAGAATTCCTCGAATACGTTGTTAAAGCACTTGTCGAAGATCCATCTCAAGTCGTTGTAAATCGAACTGTTGATGAAATGGGCGTCTTGATTACTTTGCAGGTCGCACAGAAAGATATGGGAACCGTAGTCGGCCGTTCGGGAAATACCGCAAAGGCGATTCGAACACTTCTTCGTGTGGTTGGTATGAAGAACAACGCACGCGTGAATTTGAAGATTCTTGAACCAGTTGGTTCAACCCGCATGCCAATGACCGAAGCAGCGAACGTGGATGACGCGATGGCAGCACTTAAAGACGACATCATCTAACGACGCGAATTAACGCGAAGAAAAATTCACGCGAAT
>CAZWLQ010000008.1:0-36310 GCA_964634615.1 uncultured Candidatus Saccharibacteria bacterium | reverse complement strand
GACGAGACCGTAGCAACAACCGAACCAAAACCAATCGTTACGGAGCCACCTGTCGTTGAACCAACACCAACTCCTACGCCCACACCAGAGCCAGCACCGACACCGACACCAACTCCTACTCCAAAACCAGATCCTGTTCCAGAACCAACAACCGGCACGTACACGAGCGCGGATGTCGCGCTCCACAGTTCGGACGCAAGCTGTTGGTCAATCGTCAATGGTAGTGTGTATGACCTCACCGCGTACATTCCAAAACACCCAGGTGGTGCAAGTAAGATCCGTCACATTTGTGGCGAAGACGGTTCGTCCGAATTTGATGGGCAACACAGCGGGGAATCAAAACCAGAAAACATCCTCGCAAAATATTGGATTGGCGTTCTTGCTAACTAATCACTCCTATGGAACTCGTCACACTCCACCTCATCGCACTCATCATCACCGCACCGGTGATTCTCTACGCAGATCACATGGGCTTTCGTTACTTCACAGGGCGCGCAGCGGTCTTGCCTGAACGCTCAGTCGTGTGGACGCATCGACTGGTGTTCATCGGGCTCTTTGTGCTCATTGCAACCGGTGTCATGCTTACCGTGCCATCGTGGGAAGTGTGGTTCGCAAAGCCAGCATTCTACGTGAAGCTCGGATTCGTCGTCACGCTTCTCATCAACGGACTCTTTATTCAAAAGCTCATGACAACAGCGACCCGCGTGCCGTATGCGTCACTCTCGCTCTCTGACAAGCGAACACTCATGACCTCGGGCGCGCTTTCAGGAATCGGCTGGGTTGCTTCGGTCCTTATCGGATTTTTCTTGCTCTAGAGGGATTTCAGATTAGTTCCAACATCGTCCCTGCCTGCCGGCAGGCAGGCCAGATAGCCAACATGTAATTTAGGATATACAAAAGTCCGTTGCTGGTGATGAACCTGCAACGGACTACGGCTTTTGTGATTCCGCTACTTTGATCCTAGTTGGGACGAACTTCGGTAAGCCACTTGCCGTGGATGAACAGATCGCGGGGAGGAGTCGTGTAACCGGATGGCAATATTGTCTGATTGACTCTCGCCCCCTGGGCTACCTCTGCGAACGAAAGATCTTCCGGGCTTGTGAGCTCCATGAACGCTCCAGGCGGACGATACGACCCCTTCTTCCTCCTGTTTCGTCGAAGATAAAGAACGACGAAGGTTCCAAGGACGGAAAGAATGACGATTACTTCCATGCCGTACCCTCCTTAAGGGTAGGTTGTTGATGACCTTTTTGCACATTACATCACAATATTACTTAAGTCAAACATAATTATATTCTGTTATTATGGTTCCAACATCATCCCTGCCTGCCGGCTGGCCACATATCCAATACATCATGAATCTTAGTAACAAAACTGTCTGGGCTCATGGTGGCTGTTTTGATAAGAATTGCGCCACAACCTATCGACAGAACTCAAAAGAAGTATGTGAAGCGTCCAGTAAGAGGGAATATATTGGGGTTATTGAGTTAGACGTCAGAAAATCGAGTGATGGAATACTTTACTGCTTTCATGGAAACCTTTTTCAATACAACGTTACACTACGATTTCCAAGGTCGTTGAAAAGATTGCAAGAAAAGTACGGAGTACATACCCTTAAAGAAATTTTAAATGTAATCACTCCAGATAAAATAGTTTTCCTAGATATCAAAGATGACTCAATTACGAAAGAGGATGTCCTAGATTCTTTCAAGGGGAAAGTTTTTAAAGAAATAGTCTTGGGAAATAAATCATCTTCTTTATTGCAGAAATTTTCTGGTATGCCAGAAAGTTTTGTGAAAATATTGAACGGGAACATCTTTTGCAGTTTCTATGATTTGAAGAAACTCAAAAGGCAAGGATTTAAGTATCTTGAAGTTGTTTTCCCCTTCCAGATACATAAAAAGATAATCGATAGGGTAGAGAAAGCTGGAATGGAGATTAGCTGTGCGCCTCTGTTCTTTCTAAGCACAAAGAGTTATTGGCGAAAGATTGAGAAATATAGGATCAAGCACGTTTCAAGTGACTTTATTTAACAAGAAGCCGTAACGGGGTATTTGATACAATAATTCCACCATCGTCCCAGATAGCCACTCCTCATAATTCAAATGCTTGATCCTCGAGTACTCATTGCGATTGTCGCCTCCATCCTTGCCTTCGTCGGCAATATCTCATATCTCAAAGATGTGTTCAAAGGGAGGGTGAAGCCACATCCGTACACATGGTTCATTTGGTCGATTGTGTCGATGACAACCTTTTTTGGCGGGCTTGCCAAAGGGGCGGGGATTGGTGCACTGCCGACCGGCGTTGCCGAAGCGTTCACGATCATCATATTCTTTTTCTCGTTACGAGATCTTCTCCGAGGCAACACGGAGCACATACGAACGATAGACCACTATTTTCTTGCTATCGCCCTGCTCGGTCTTATTCCATGGGCGCTCACCAAAGACCCGACCATCTCGGTGATTGTTGTCGTTCTCATCGATCTCGTCGCGTTCATGCCGACTCTGCGGAAGACGTGGCGTCATCCCGAGACTGAACAGCCGGTTTTGTACACAATGAATGTCGCGCGCCACATCCTCACGCTCTTTTCTTTGCAGACGTATAATATCGCCACAACAATCCATTCGATTGCGATGATTTGTACGAATACGGTTATGACGATGTTTATTAAACGAAAGGTCAGATAGCCAACATATGCATTCAGAAATCATAATCATCGGAGCGGGAGCATCGGGGCTGATGGCGGCACGTGAGCTTTCCAGAGCAGGGAAGAGTGTCCTCGTGCTCGAAGCGCGGGACAGAATCGGCGGGAGAATCATGCCGCTTGATGAGGCGATATTTGGCTATCCGGCCGAGGGTGGAGCGGAGTGGGTGCACGGTGCGGCTCCAGTCACAAAAGCGTTGGTTAAAGAAGCTGGATTAACACTAATCCCCGAAGCTGGACAGATTTGGAGCATTCGAGGCGGAGAACTTGTTCAGCAAAACTCATTTGTTCAGGATGACCCGCTACTCCAAGAAAAGCTCAAGGAACTTACGGAAGATATTCCTATTAATGATTTTCTTGAGAAAAACTTTTCTGGAGCAGAGCATGCTTCTTTGAGAAACTCAATCCTCCGTGCGGTTGAGGGATATGATGCCGCTGACACCGACAAGGTTAGTACGTTTATGTTGCGGGACGAGTGGTTAACAAAAAAAGAGGTGATGGAAATCATGGATGATCACCGCATCAAGGAGGGATACGGCGCTCTCATCGCCTTTCTCGAAAAAGAGTGCACGAATAACGGAGTAAGGTTTGAATTCAACAGTATCGTCACAAAGATAGAGATGGCGGGCAAAGGTGTCGAAGTCTCCTGTGATAATGGCAAGACATTCATCGCATCTCAAATCATTGTAACGGTCCCGCTTCCAATCATCAGAGATCTTGAACTACCGGCTGCATTAAAAGAAAAGCAGGAATTAACATCACGAATCGGTTTTGGGAATGTCATCAAGGTGCTCATCAGATTCAAAACTCGTTGGTGGGAACACGCGCTTGATACAGATTTGAGTACAATGGCTTTCATGCTCAGCAATGAGCGATTTCTTACATGGTGGAATCAGTATCCTGAAATAACCAATGTCTTCACTGGGTGGATGGCTGGACCGGAAGCAAAAAATTATCTCACCAATACGGATGAGGAGATTTTCGATATCGCTCTTGCCGACCTGTCGCGCATATTCAAAATAGAAAAAACGCTTCTCGAGAGTGAGGTCGTCAGTCATCAGGTCGTGAACTGGTCAAAAGACCCTTTTACAAAAGGTGCGTATAGTTACACCACGGTGGACACACGAGACGCATACGAAAAACTCAACGAACCGTTCGAGGATAAAATATTTTTTGCTGGGGAAGCTCTTTCAAACACCGCAACGGCAACAGTGGAGGGAGCGCTTGAAAGCGGTCTAAGGACCGCTCAAGGTGTCCTTAAAAGCTCCTCGTGATAGATATGGCACACACACTTCCCAGTGATCTCAAAAAAGCCATCGCCTCTGTACCTGCTGCACAAGCCATCTGGGACGATATAACCCCGCTCGCACGTAACGAGTGGATCTGTTGGGTGATATCTGGCAAGAAGGCGGAAACAAGGGATATTCGTATCACAAAGGCCATCTCGAAGCTCAAGGGGGGAATGCGAAGGCCGTGTTGTTGGGCCGGCTGTAATCATCGATAAAAGACGAAAAACGAAGTCATGCGTCTTTTTTTTGATACAAAACGGTGAACCGTCAAGATTTGGAGTGTGGTAAAATGGGGGCATGAAAAAGACCATCATTGCACTCGTTGTTATCATCATTATTGGCGTCGGTCTCTATTACTTTACAAAGCAGACAGTGGAAGCTCCTGTTGATCAGGCAACCACAACACCTGCAACAACGACCACACCGGTCGTGACCGTAGACGAGACATCAATCGGTATGTCGGAAGAAGGTCGTAAGATTTCTATCGCGCACTATGGCGAAGGCGACAAAGAAGTTCTCGTTGTTGGTGGTATTCACGGCGGATACGAATGGAACACCTCACTCCTTGCATACGAGCTTATGGATTATCTCGACGAGAATCCTGATGCAATTCCTGACGGTGTGAAAGTATCAGTGATTCCTGTGTTGAACCCAGACGGTTTGTACAATGTTATCGGCAAAGAAGGACGCTTCGTCGCAAGCGATGTTCCAGCGGCTGAAAGCGAAACAATCCCTGGACGTTTCAACGCGAACGACGTTGACTTGAACCGTAACTTCGACTGTGACTGGCAAGCATCGGGTATGTGGCGCCAAACGAAAGTATCCGGCGGAACATCAGCATTCTCTGAGGCAGAGAGCCAGGCAATGCGTGACTACATCAACGCACATGATCCAGAAGCGGTTGTTGTGTACTACAGCGCAGCGGGCGGCGTCTACGCATCAAACTGTCACGATGGCGTTCTTCCTGAAACACTCAAGCTTACAAACACCTATGCGAAGGCATCGGGCTACCCGGCATCTGAAGAATTTGATTTCTACGAAATCACCGGCGACATGGTGAACTGGCTCGCAAAAGAGAAGATTCCAGCAATCAGCGTTCTGTTGACCGATCACAAGAATACCGAGTGGGAAAAGAACCGAAAGGGTATCGAGGCGCTTCTTGAAGCGGTCGCAGACTAATGTCTATTCGAGCAAAGATTCTTGTTGGCGTTCTTCTGATTATCGCCATTGCCCTCGGCGCGTTCTTTCTCTTGCGCAAGGAGGCGGAAGCTCCTGTTGACCAAGCGACCACAACGCCTGCGGTTTCTCGTGCGGTCATCGGGAAGTCAGTTCAAGGCCGAGCGATTGAAGCGGTGTCCTACGGCACGGGCGACACACACCTCTTGTTTGTCGGTGGTATTCACGGCGGATACGAGTGGAACAGCGTACTGCTTGCCTATGAGATGATGGACTATCTTGCAGCGAACCCCGATTCGATTCCGGCAAACCTCACAGTAACGATTGTGCCATCCGCAAACCCCGATGGCGTTTTCAAAATCATTGGCAAAGAAGGGCGGTTTACTCGTGCGGATGTTCCCGCGGGAGATGATTCTCTCGGACGTTTCAACGCGAACGATGTTGACTTGAACCGCAACTTTGATTGCAAATGGAAATCCACGAGTATGTGGCGGGGGAATCTCGTCTCTGCGGGCAGTACAGCATTCTCAGAACCGGAGGCGCAAGCAATACGCGATGTCGTTCTGATGAAGAAGCCCTCAGCGGTTATTTTCTGGCACAGCCAAGCGAATGCGGTGTATGCGTCGGAGTGTGAAGCGGGGATTCTACCCGGCACGCGCACGCTGATGAACACCTATTCGTCTGCGGCAGGATATCCTGCGGTGGATACATTCGACAGCTACGAAATAACCGGCGATGCAGAAGGGTGGCTCGCATCAATTGGCATTCCTGCGATTACCGTGGAGCTCTCGACGCACGAAACAATCGAGTGGGAGAAAAATCTTGCGGGTACGAAAGCGCTCCTCACCACATACGCGAAGTAATTCTGTTACCATAGACCTATGAACGATATGTCACCACAGGAAACATGGAGTGTCAGTGCCGCATACATCATCGCGGTTGTCGGTGTCGTGGGAGTGAGTGTCCTTGCGTTTCAATTGACGAGCGCGAAGGGCGACCTCTCGGATGCCCTTGCTCGCGGTGACGAACTGCAATCAAAGTTTTCCGAAAAAGAAGAAGAAGCTCGGGTGTTGTCGGAAGCGTTGTATTCGGAACAGCAGAAAAATCGCAACCTCGAAGAGGAGCTCGAAGATATCGAAGATACGGTTGACGATCTTGAGAAACTCGCAAAAATTGATCCCGAACTTCTCCAAAAATATTCCAAGGTATTCTTTTTGAACGAACACTATGCTCCGGTGGCATTTTCAGAAATTGAGCGTAAGTATCGTTATCCAGAAGATCGTATCGTGAACATTCACAAGCGTGTCAATCCATTTTTGGAAGACATGCTTGATGCTGCAAAGAAAGCGAAAGTTGATCTACGTGTTACATCCGGATTTCGTTCATTTACAGAGCAGTCATCGTTGAAATCCCAATACTCGGTGACGTATGGCGCTGGAAGCGCGAACGCATTTTCGGCAGACCAAGGATATTCCGAACACCAGCTGGGAACGACGGTTGACTTCACAACTGTTGCATCACTCGGCGCACTTGATGGATTCAACAATACACCCGCATACACATGGCTTCTCGCGAACGCCTATAAATATGGGTTTGTTCTCTCATATCCGGAAAATAACGCGTACTACGTCTTCGAGCCGTGGCACTGGCGATTTGTCGGCAAAGACCTTGCGGAGGATTTGCGCAAAGAGAAAATCGGCTTTTACGATATGGATCAGCGCGACATCGACAAATACTTGATCAAGTTCTTCGATAGGTAGGATTAATTATCGCACATATGAAATCAATACTCCTGTCGTTCATAATCGCTTTCATACTTTTGTCGAATGCTCACATATCGCATGCAAAAGTAATCTATGACACTGGCACGCCGAACATTATGATCACCTCTCCTGCTGAGGTGAGTTCAAAAAGGAATACTGAACTAGCGTGGACATGGCTGTCACTCAAAGACACTCCAAAGGTTGATGTGTATCTCATCGTCAAGAATAAGAAATATCAATTTGCGAAAGAGTATCCGAACACCGGCGACTTTTGGTGGGCGACAGGAGATGCTTATACGGAGTGGGATCTGGATATAAAGAATGGCAGACACACAATCGCTGTTTGTCCTGCAAAAACGAAGAAAATCGATAGGTCGTGCGATACCTTTGATGTCGAGATTTATGGCGATACACCGACGTTGAAGATCGCTGCCCCTAAGGGAGGCAAACAATTTAAGCGAGGAAGCGAAATGAAAGTTTCTTTCTCCGGTGCAAAAGAAGGAGAATTATACACAGTAAACCTCCTCTATCCCGCTAAGGGTTCCGCGATACTCACCTTGCTTGGTGAAGAAAAAGCGGACAAGGACGGTAAGCAGAGCTTTGTGTTTGACGTGCCCGAAGATATTAAAAAGGGGACATATACCGTTGAAATCATTCAGACGACAAACGATGGAACGTGCTTGAATGTGTGTGCACAAGTGGAATCAAAGCCAATCAAGATAAAGTAATAACTCAACAGTTTACTGAAAACTATCGAATCAAGGGTATATGAAGTGGCCACAATCGATGACATTCATACGGCATGGGGAATCCGCGTATAACGTCTTAAAGAAAATTAAAAAAGACGATGGGTCAGCATTTGCAAAGTTTGAGACGCAATTTTGGAAAGAATACGAAGCACTACATGATGAAACGTGGGTAAGTACTGAGCTCAAACAACTTGCTGAACTGGCACGCAAGGAGCTCATTGATACATTTTCAAAGGGGGACTATAGTACTCCGCTGACCGAGGCAGGAGAACGACAAGCAGAAGAAACCGGCACACATCTCCTTGAGCACATCACTCTTCCCGACATTGTGTATGTGTCACCCTATCTCAGAACACGTCAGACGTTTGCCGGGCTTGTGCGTGGATGTCCAGCGCTCGCGCAGTGTAGGGTGGTTTTTGAAGAGCGCATTCGTGAACAGGAGCATGGCTTGTCCACTATCTATAACGATTGGAGAATTTATCTCGTCTACAATCCTGCGCAAGCCGTGTTGTTCAAACGGAACGGCGATTACGAGTATCGTTTTTTGAACGGCGAAAATAAATCGGATGTGCGAGAGCGCGCTCGTAGCTTTATCACGACATTAATCCGTGAACACGCTGAACAGAATGTCCTTGTGGTATCACATCACCTGACACTCCTATCATTACGTGCAAACCTTGAGCGGTGGGATAAAGATGAGTTTATTCGTGTCGATCGAACAGAGACGCCAATCAATTGTGGGATGACGATATATCAAGGTGACCCAGCACAAGGGTCGGACGGTCGGTTTATTATGAAAGAATACAACACGCAACTGTATTCGTAAGGTTCTCTGTAATATTCATATCTCTATGAAAAAACTACATTTTTCTATTCTCATCAACGCCCCGCGAGAGAAGGTTTGGAACACCATGCTTGATGATGCAACGTACCGACAATGGACCGCACCGTTTAATCCTGGTGGTTCATACTATGAGGGAAGCTGGGACGAGGGCGCGGAGATACGTTTCCTTGGTCCGTCACAGGATGGGTCCGAAGTCGGTGGCATGCTTTCGCGTATTAAAGAAAATCGTTTGCATGAATTTCTCTCCATTGAACACATCGGACTCATACAGAATGGTGTCGCTGATACGACCAGCGATGCTGTGAAGGCATGGGTGCCTGCGTTTGAAAACTATACGTTTATTGACAAGGACGGAGGAACCGAACTTCGTGTCGAGATGGATTCGAATGAGGAGTTTGCAGATATGTTTTCTGACGCCTGGCCAAAAGCGCTTGAGGTGTTGAAAGGTTTGGCAGAACACTAGGGGTCATACTTGCGTGCTAAACTGAAGGTATGAAAATAATACCCTCCGGGGCTGCTCTTTGTCTCGTTTTTTGTCTTATCAGTACGTTTGCGCCACTTTCAGTTGATGCACAGTATGGTGGACGTGGCGGAAGCTCGTACCGCACAAAAATCAACAAACTCGACGACGATCCCGTTGATGACATTCCGGTTCCGATTCTTTTTGGCGTTACACTCGGAGTAATCTGGCCGAATTTTGGTGATGATCGTGATGGCGGAAGCCGACAGCACGAAGGTCTCGATATCATGGCACCCGAAGGTGCGCCAATCATCTCACCAACAAAAGCGGTGGTGACGAGTACGGGCAACGGCTCTGGATCAGGAAAATATGTTTCGACCGCGAACCCCGGCGGTGAGCGTTTTGTGTACATGCACTTGAGTGAAACATCCGTCAAATCTGGCGATGAGCTCGACGTGGGAGATTTGATCGGTCTTGTTGGAGATACTGGTAACGCAAAAGGCGGTCCGGCACACCTCCACTTCGAGATCCGTGATGGACGTGAAGCGACCGATCCGTATCCCCGCATCACGAAGGAACTCTCACTTGAAGACAAAATAGATTTTCTTGAGAAAGCGATCAGAGATGTCGACGATGAAGATGATCTTATTGAATTTGTTGCTAAAAACTATCAAAGCGAGCTGTGGCAGGCAAAGAACGCAGGTATCGATTTGCCCGAAGATATCGAGGATGAACTTGAGGATATTCCTACAACTACTCCATCCGGCGCAACCGCACCTGGCGATCTCACACTCGATTCACAAGGGCCACTCGTCACGACGCTCCAATCGTTCCTTATCGCAAAAGATACGGGGGTTGCCGCACGCGCACTTGCCGGAGCCGGAGCAACCGGCTACTTCGGTCCCATGACACAGCGTGCGCTTATCGAGTACCAGGTTGCCCACGGCATTATTCCTGCATCGGGCTACTTCGGGCCAAAAACGCGCGCATATATTCTCGCGAACGAATAACAAACTACATTAGCGGTCGCGTTGCTCGATTAATTTTCCTGCTTTAATTTCAATTATGTCGGCGCGTCGCAGGTTTCGCATCACCGCGTCGGGTGCTATTTTTTCATGCGGTGCGTCAATCAATTCGTCGTGCACATTCCATACAGGATAATCGGCGATGAGCCACTCGTCTTCGAAGTCGAGGAGTGAGAATGGACGTTTTGAAAATGTTCGGAGTGTCTTTTTTCCGTTATGTAAAAAGTATTCGTTGAAGTAGGAAAGTGCTAACTCACGAATGGTTTTGTATATCGGGTCGCGATAGCGGAGCACACCATGGTTGGTTTTGCTGATTGCACCCCAGTATCCGTTTTCTTTGAACAGTGCAACCACATGCGATTCATCGGAATCGTCTGTCTCAAGGTCCAAGAGAAGGGGTGGTCGGCCGTGGTACCAAAGAGCGCCCGCCGCGAGCAGCGCGCCCTCAAGACACTGTGCGCTTCTTTGCATGAGAACCTGAAGAGGTGAGTGGCATGTCTCACCGTGTTTCTCAAAATTCATCGGAAGTGTATTCACAAAATCTTGCACCTTCGAAGGCGTTGTGAGTTTTTTGAATACGCCGAACTCGGGAATGTCCGAGAATGGAAAACATCGCATATAAACAGTATAGCGGAGAGCACCAATTGAGAGGATTTGTGGCATCTTGACAGTGCATGCTGATTAATGTATAAAGAATATTGTATGACTAAGAAATATTGCATCGAGAATATCGCATTCATGACCCACCGAAACTGGGGTCTCATTCCTTTTGCCGTCTCAAAAGAGAATGCGCTTATATTCAGCCGCAATAGTTCTAATATGTAATACGCTCGAACGTATCACTCCTCCTTAGAAAGATTCCGGCTGAACGAAAGCCGGTTTTTTCGTTCAGATGTTCTTTACACATAACTAACAAGGAGAATGCAACCATGATCACGTCGACGATGCGTCAGTATCTCGTTCTGGTGGGAATGTGGAAGTTTGGCATCAGCTTCATCGCTGCGATGTATGCGACCTTCCTGCTCTCAAAGGGTCTTAACCTCTTCGAGGTCAATTTGGTCAACTTCATCTTTTTCACCACGCTCTTCATATGCGAGATTCCCACAGGGGCATTTGCAGATGTCTTTGGGCGAAAGGCGTCATTCGTTACATCCTGTTTTCTCACAGCATTGAGTATGATGGTGTACTTCGCATCGAGCTCGTTTTGGGGTTTTGCTCTCGCGGAAATTATCGGTGCAATCGGCGCCACATTTGCGAGCGGCGCGTTCCAGGCCTGGGTGGTAGACACACTCAAGCATCATGGCTATGAAGGGAGTTTCACCACGCTCTTTACGAGAGAGCAGCAGGTGATGCAGGGCGTTGGAATTGTCGGAGGAATCTCTGGTGCACTGCTCGCGGACATCTCGATTGCTTTGCCGTGGCTCGTTGCGGGTGGAGTTGTGCTTTTAACAGGCATCGTCGCGTCGCTCTGGATGAAAGAAGAATACTTTGTACGAGAGAAACTTTCTTTCAGAGCGGGACTTGCGTCGATGAAGAATGTGACATCGGCAAGCATTCGCTACGGGGCGCAGAATAAAGCGATTAGATTTATTCTGATTATCGGAATCGTGCAGTTCGTCGCACTCCAAGCGCCCAACATGCAATGGCAACCGTACTTCTCACAATTCTTGAAGGGTGGTATCAGCTCGTTCGGATTTCTCTGGATGGGCATGGCGCTGTCCCTCATGGTTGGAGCAGGACTTGCACGACCTATGTTGAGAATGGTGCATGACGAAAAACGAGCACTTGCGCTTGTGCAGGCGATGGTTGGCATCGGAATCGCAGGAAGTGTGATGGTGGGAATATTTCCTCTTGCGGTGAGCGCGTTTCTCTTCCATGAGATTGCTCGGGGGATGTTCAAGCCGCTCAAGGATGTCTACTTACACGACAACATCCCGTCTAAGGAGCGAGCGACGATTGTGTCCTTTGAATCAATCGCGCATCACGGTGGAGGAATGATTGGACTTCTTGCAAGCGGACTTCTTGCAGAGCGCGCAGGCATTCCTATCACATGGAGTCTTTCCGGTCTGCTCCTCCTCACCTCGACCTTGTTGGTTATGAGAAATGGTTCTCGAAAAAAGTAATATGTAGGGCAGCTTGATTGCGTCAAGCTGCCCTTTATTTTTGGTATACTGGGCGCATGACCGAAAAAGACGAGTGGAACAAAGCAGCGGGAGGTTACAGTACGCCGCACATACGAAAAGTGACGATTCGCATGCCCGCCTTTTTGCAATCCTTCGGTAACGTGGCCGGAAAGCATCTGCTCGACCTCGGGTGTGGGGACGGTTATTATTCGCGCCTTTTTGCAGAAAAAGGAGCGACGGTGACAGGAGTCGACTTCTCTGAGACGTTTATTGACCTCGCCAAACAACGCGAGGCAGAGAATCCTCTCGGGGTTACCTATGTGCAGGGAAATATCGCGTCAATGCCGTTTCTTCCGGATGAGAGCATTGATATGGCGATTGCAGATATGGTATTTGTCACGATACCAACACAGGAGGCATATATAAAAAGTATTGGAGAAGTCTTTCGCATACTCAAAAAGGGAGGAGTCATTCTGGTTTCAAAGGGTCATCCAGCAAACTTCAATCGAAAGAATACTTCGGCGCACTATTTACTTTCGTACGACGCGGAACCTTCATATTTTGATTCACTCACGCCACAACACGTAACGATCAAGATTGGTGATACAGACGTTTCGTGGACCAATTACCACAGAACGCTTGAGGATTTTATCAATCCGTGGATTACGAAAGGTTTTGTGGTGACTCAAATCATCGAACCACAACCAACGGAGGAGGATGTCTCGGAATATCCAGAGCATCTTGGAGCAACCCGGTCTATACCTCCATTCATTATTTTCAAGCTTCAAAAAGCATAGTCGCGTGTCTTACTTTGTTTACATCCTCCGCTGTGCTGACAAGACGCTTTACACCGGCATTACAACGGACATAAAGCGACGGCTTGCAGAGCATCAAAAAGGGACTGGCGGGCGCTATACGCGGGCAAAAGGAGCAGGGAAGATCGTGCACATCGAACGGAAAAAGAATAGGAGCACGGCATCAAAGCGAGAGGCAGAAATCAAGCGGTTGCCACGAAACATGAAGCTCCTCCTCATTAAATCAGGACAGAAGGCAAGTAAGGCGCGACCCTCTTCCAAAAAATCGAAGAGCGTGGTATAGTAGACGCATTATTGCACGTGAACGAAGTCGGGTTCTGCGTCATAAACAATCATAGACACAAAATATGAACGGAATAATCAAGACTCTCACCACAAAGGGATTTGGTTTCATCTCACGCGATGGCGAGGAGAAGGACCTCTTCTTTCACTCTTCGGAGTTGAATGGTGTCACGTTTGAAGAACTCAAGGAAGGTGACGCGGTCACGTTTGAGGTCATCAACGGTGAAAAGGGACCTGCTGCGACGAACGTTTCTCGCGCATAACCTACCCACGAGAACAATCGCCCCGCCCTCGGATGAGGGCGGGGCGATTTTCTTAAAGCGAAAGTCACACGTAGAATACGTCCATGATCAAAAACGAAACAATCGTCACCTTCGATAAAGCATCATTTGAATACAGCGCGCTCAAACCCATTCTCGATGAGGTAAGTTTTTCTATACGCCGTGGAACCAAGAGCACGTTCATGGGTCAGAATGGTGCAGGCAAGAGCACAATCTTTCAGTTAATCACCGGTGCGCTCGAGCTTGAGTCGGGAGATATGACGATTGTTCCTGGGCTTTCAATCGCACTTTCACGACAAGTTATTCCTCGCGATGAACTTGAACTCACGGTTCGGGATTTTTTCGCCCGACGATTTCCAAAGAAAGTGTATGATCTCGATCCAAAGATTGATGATGTGCTCGAAGTGGTGAATTTGAAGGGACATGAAAAGTTGCACGATCGCATCATCAAAACATTCTCTGGCGGACAACAGGCACGTTTGTTGTTGGCATCCGCGTTGATTCAAGACCCCGACCTACTTCTTCTCGATGAGCCGACCAATAATCTTGATAAAGCGGGAATCGAGCACCTCACACAGTTCATTGTGAACTACAAAAAAACAGTGGTTGTTATTTCCCACGATGCAGACTTTTTGAATGCGTTTACCGATACGGTTTTGTATCTCGACGTTCACACACGGAAAGTTGAACAATATTCAGGAAACTATTTTGACGTGGTTGAACAGATTTCTGCACGAATCGAAAAAGAGAATCGAAAGAACGCACAGCTTGCGAAGAAAATTCAAGACAACAAAGACAAAGCAAACTTCTTTGCGCACAAGGGAGGAAAGATGCGTTTGGTCGCTAAGCGTATGCGTGAGGAAGCAGAAGAACTTGAGGAGGAGAAAGTTGATGTGCGAAAAGAAGATAAAACCATCCGACCATTCACTATTCCTGTGCAAGAAAATGTCACAGGAGATATTCTCACCATCACATCGCTTTCGGTGATTGATCCAAAAACCCACAAGCCAGTCGCTCGGAAAGCAAACGTCGTGCTTAAACGCGGAAATCACTTGTTGCTCAAGGGCCCGAACGGTATCGGCAAATCAACGCTCCTTGAATCAATTGCAAAAGGTGTCGCAACCGGTGCCGCAATCGGCCCTGGCGTCAAAGTCGGCTACTATCGACAGGACTTTTCAACATTGGATTTCGATAAGACCGTCCGCGAATCCCTGATGTCGGTGATGGACAAAAAGGATGAAGAGGGAATGCGAAGTCTCGCAGCAGGATTTTTACTGACAGGAGATGTCGTTGGTACAAAAATCGGTGCGCTGTCGGAAGGACAAAAAGGATTGGTCGCGTTTGCACAACTCGTGCTTGAGCGTCCAGGACTCTTGATTTTGGATGAGCCAACGAACCACATCAACTTCCGTCACATCCCAGAAATCGCAAAAGCACTCGATGCCTACCAAGGCGCGATGGTGCTGGTCTCCCACGTGCCAGAGTTCGTTGAGCAGATTAGAATCGACGAAACGCTCGATCTTGAGAAGACGAAAAAATAACATATCCCGCAGACGCGGGATATGTTATGCAAGTCCGAGTGAGTGAAGAAATGTTTTCAATTCTTGCCCCTCGATTTTTCGGTAGGATCCTTCCGCCAATTCTCCTAGTTCGATATTCATCACACGGATACGCATCAGTTGGTCAACATCTTGGAAAAGCGCAACGCACATACGACGAATTTGGTGTTTCTTTCCTTCGGTTAGCGTGACGCTGAAGGTGTTCTCATCAATAATCTCGACTTTGCATGGTTTGGTCTTTCCGTCCTCGATCTGCACACCAGCTTCCATTTTTTGCTTAAAGCTCGAGCGGAGTGGTTGTTTGGTCGTCACAAGGTATTCTTTGTCGTGTTCGAAACGTGGTGAGAGTAATCGATCGGTAACGCGACCGTCGTTCGTAAGAATAATCAATCCGTGAGAATCTTTATCTAGTCGGCCGACAGGGAACACTCCTTTCAAAAGCGATACGTGCTTGATATCTTTTTCGCCTTTCTGTGCGGAGTGTGTGACGATACCGCGTGGCTTGTTGTAGGCGAGGTAGACGTAGTCCGGCATCTTGCCACGAAACTTCACTTCAACCACATCGCTCTCTTTCACCTTGTCTCCCAAAACTGCACGTTTGCCATTGAGAAATACTTGCCCTTTCTCAATCATCTCGTCCGCACCTCGACGGGTTGCGTAGTTTTTGAGCGCCAAGTACTTATTGATACGCATTGGCCACAAGGGTCCAGCCACAGGTATGGGCTTTTTTCCTTTGCCGTAGACGTTTTTTGGCTTAAAGGGGCGCTTTGCCTCGCTTTTTTGGGGACGATAAACGTTTCTTCTTGATGGATTCATAACGAGGTCAGTGTAGCATCAAATCAAGAAAAAAAGCCCGAACGCCCCAGTACCTGCTGCTCCGTACACATGTAGTGTTTTCCCCACCAAGCCGTTGCAGCCAATTGTCCATGCTATACTTTTCCTTGTACAGATTTATATATCTTATTTTCTTAGCATGACCATCTCTACTGTAAGTCGGAGCGTTCTGTCACTTGTTGCGGGTCTCGCGCTCTTCTTCCCAATCATCTATCCATTGATTGAAGGAGATATTGTGAATGCGGCGACAGCAAGCGATAACGTGATTGTTACCCTGAACGTTACCGCTGGCATCTCGATCACCAGTCCATCGGACGTTTCTATGAGCCAAAACCTTGGTGTGTCTGCGGACACCGCTGTGGGGAGTGCAGTTTGGAATGTTAAAACCAACAACTCGGCAGGATATACACTCGCGCTTAAGGCGACAACATCGCCAGCACTTGAATCGGGCAGCAATACTATTGCAGACTACACACCTGCTGTTGCTGCGACACCTGAAACATGGAGTGTTCCATCAGGCACCGCTGAATTTGGCTTCTCAGGCTTTGGTAGCCATATTTCAACCGGTACGTGGGGAACCGATTCAGACTGTCTTGCCGGCGCAAACGTTCCCTCCGCTGGTCTTAAATATCGAGACTTTGATACGTCAGATATCACCCTTGCGACATCAGCTGCAACTACAACAACCACAGGAGTTGATTCAACCGTTTGTTTCGCGGTTGAACAAGACACTTTTTACGCGCCATCAGGAACCTATCAAGCGACTATTGTCGCAACAGCGACCACCCTGTAGACTAGAGCCCTATGAGACTCTCTGTACGACCAACACTCGGCGCACTCATCATGAGTGCAGCACTTCTCCTGCCAGCGAGCGTTTTTGCGTACAGCATTGAGAAGGTCGATGTGATTGAAGCCAACGACTTCATTATCGAGCCCGCAAAGATAGAAATTTTCGCTGACCCGGGAGAGACGATTCGAAAAAATATTACCATCATCAATCGCGTTCCTGGGCGATCTGATTTTACGATTGCACTCGAAGACTTTGTCGGATCAGACGACCCAACAGTTGCGGTAAAGCTCCTCGGAAGCGAAATCAGTCGCTACTCATTCCGCGACAATATTGATACAGAAGTATCAGAACTCTCGCTTACGTTCGGTCAAAAGGCAACAATCCCTATCACTATCAGTGTTCCTGCCAACGCATCACCGGGTGGCTACTACACATCGGTTATCATTGCGCATTTGCCGCAAGGGGGAAGTGAAGATGTAACTGGTGCAAAAACCGTTTCTCGTGTCGCACAGCTTCTGTTTGTGCGTGTGAATGGCGAAGTCGAAGAGTCGGGACAAGTGAAAGAATTCGTTGTGACACCCACAACCCCTGTTCACGTGAGTGGCTCCCTCGGGTTCAACGTGCTTTTCGAAAATACCGGCAACGTGCATCTTGCGCCGTATGGGTATATAACCGTGAAGAATATTTTTGGTGGCATTGTGGCTCAAATTCCGATTGACGCGTACTACGCACTTCCACAGTCAGAGCGGTACCGTGAAGTACTTTGGGAGCCCCCATTTCTTTTTGGATACTACACCGCAACACTTGAGTTGAATCGTGGGTATCGCGCTGAAGAAAAGATCGACACACTCTCGGCATCCTTCATCTATCTACCACTCGCGTACATCATCAGCATTCTTGCGATTATCGCATTCGTACTCTTTGCCCGTCGCTTCCTCGCGAACCGATTTGAGATTAGACGAAAACAATAATTATCATGAAGATCGGAAGGAATACCATCTTCATATCGCTCCTCGCGTGTATTCCGTTCTTAGCCTTCGGCCAGATACGGCAGAGCACGAACTATCAGATTGTCTCCGACAGTCTGAATAGCGGTGGTGGTTTTGGTACGAGTACCAATTATCAAACAGAGAGCACGGTCGGTGAGCAGGCGACAGGATTTTCGACAAGCACAAATTATACAGTGCACGCGGGGTACCAACAGCTTGATGCAACGGGCTCGTCAATTTCAATTTCATCAGGCACCGACGTATCACTTGCATCGATTTCGGGACTTGCAGGAGGAACTGCCAAAGCGACATCGTCGTGGACAGTCATAACTGATAACAGCGCGGGATATATTCTTACTATCGAGGCAACGACATCGCCAGCTCTCAAGAGTTCCTCGGGGGCATCGTTTGGAGACTACGTAACCGCAAACGCAGACCCTGATTTTGTTTTTGCGGTGAACGCGGCAAGCTCGACATTCGGGTTCTCGCCAGAAGGAACACACATCACATCACGTTTTAAGGATAACGGATCTGTATGTAATACAGGCGCAGGGGACACCAGCGACCGCTGTTATGCTGGACTTTCAACGACACCGCAGACGGTTGCAAGTAGTCAGTCGGCGAATGCTCCCGGAGGAACAGAAACAACGGCGCGGTTCGCGGCAGGAGTCGGTGCTTCAAAGATACAAGATTCAGGAACCTATCAGGCAACTGTCATTGTGACGGCAATCGCGCAATAATACTCTCATGTACATACGTTTGGCGTTCATCGGTGCGATAGTGACGTGTCTTTTCCCGAGCGCGCTTTTTGCTGTGAGTGATACCTCAATTGTTACTATTGAAGTCGCATTCTGTAATCACGATTTACTCTGTGATGCAGAGGAAAATTACACGGCATGTCCATCTGACTGTGATGCTCCTGCGACTACAACGCCAGAAACAGTGCCAGAAGAAGAACCACAAACATCATCAGGAGCTCGCCCATCCATCATTAGTCAGATTATCGATATATTTGTACCGTTTGCCCCGCCTGCTCCTCTGCAGGCAACTTTTGAAGAAACAGTGCAGTGCGACGGAGAGTCGTGCACTTCAAGTGTTTCCCGTGTGCTTGATCGATTTGCGCGTTCGCCGCGAAGAAACAGTAGTGGTGGCGTGTATGGTGAAGGCGGGCTTCGTATCGCGACACAAGAAGACAGCGATGGAGTGGTTTTTCTCTGGAATCGAGGCCAGGCGGTGCGCATTCTCCGAAGTCCAGAACAGTTTCCTCAAAGTCCGTTTGAGGGCGGCACTTTAATTTTTGAAGGCACAACCGGTTTTTTTGAGGACTCCTTAAACACAATTGCGGAAAATCTCTACTACGCGCTTTTTGTTCGCGAAGATGACGGAAGTTATGCTGACCCACAGCTGGTGCTCGTCAAGAACTCTCTCCTTGCAAGTCCGGCGGGTGTCTCTAAAACGATGTCGAGCGCATCAGCTTTTGGCTTCGCTGTTTTGGGCACACTTATCACCATCTTAATCGTCCGAGTCATTTGGTTTTTGCTATAATTAAAGCCATGAAAATGGCCCGTACGTTCATGCGTACCATGGGTGCGGTTTGTGCCGTACTCGCTGTTCTCTTCTTCACTCTTTTGCCGATTTCCCATGTTTCGGCAGCGTTTACGGAGCGTATAAATTACCAGGGAAAGCTCGCTGATGAGGCGGGGGTTACTGTCGCTGATGGTCTGTACAACATGGAGTTCAAACTCTATACCGTCGCATCAGGCGGTAGTCCCGCATGGACAGAAACATGGAGCGGTAGCAATAAGGTTGATGTTGCAGACGGTCTCTTTAGTGTTGAGCTTGGTACCACCACATCGCTTGCATCAATCGATTTCAATCAAGACCTCTGGCTTTCAATCAACATCGGTGGCACAGGAACTCCATCGTGGGACGGTGAAATGAGTCCGCGCAAGAAACTCACATCGGTCCCGTCGGCATACATTGCAAAAAAGGCGCTCTCACTTGATGCCACGAATGCAACCACAACATTCCTAGATGTGATTGGCACAACGACGTCGCCCGTCATCATCGGCACCTCAACCGCAAGCGGATCGTTGACGCTTCGCTCAACAACGAATGGTACAAAAGGACGGATTTATCTTGAAGGCGATGCTACGGATGGAACGGGCGTCGGTTTGAAAATCGTCAACAACTCGGGAACCGCAGAGACACATTTTTTTAGTGGAAGTGGAGGCAATACCGGTGCGGTTCTTGCGAATTCGTTTAAGGTAAGTGGGGATGGGACAAACATCCCCGCAGTTTTTGATGCATCAAATAAACGACTTAACCTAAGCTCGGATTTTGTTCTCGGATGGGTCAACTCAACAACCAATGCTGTCGATAACTCTCGCGATACGGGACTTGCTCGTGATAGTGCAGGTGTACTTCGGGTCACTGATGGAGGCACGGGGGGAGGGTCGCTTAAGGCAAACTTTTTCACCGCAACAACAACGACCGCAACATCCACGTTTGCGGGAGGTCTTGGAATTGGTACCACGACACCCCAAGGACGTTTGGGTATTGCTGGATTTGGCACGGGAACAGGGAAGGCGCTTACAGTAGCCAATTCATCCGGTGCAGAAAAGTTTGTGGTACGTGACGATGGCACAATCAGTATCGATACAACGGAGGTAAACCAAAAACTGAATATTGCCGGCAATATTGCGATTGGTGCATCGAACTATCTCACATCGTACCAGGACAATAGCAACTACATCATGCCGTTTGAAACAACAACCGGACGTATGGTGTTTCGCACGAACAGTGTCGATCGTCTCTCCATTCTCTACAGTAACGGCAATGTGGGCATTGGAACAACATCGCCCTACGCAAAACTCTCCGTTGCTGGTGACTTCGCTCTTACGGGCGGTTTTTATGACACCAACGCAACGCAGGGAACCAGCGGTATGGTGTTGCAAACGACTGGTTCCGGCGTTGCATGGGTTGCAACATCATCGCTCGGTATTTCGGGAGGTCCTGGTGGCGCAGCAACACTCCAGGAAACCTATGACACCGGCGCAACGATCGAGACCGCAGCGGGGACACCTGTTGTCATCACCGAGACGGCCGGCTCTGCGATGACGCACGACCTCCTACAACTTACGGCAAGCTCGACGACAGGCGGCACATTCTCTGGCGACGCTCTCCAAATTACACTCGACGGCGCTGATGCAAACAGCAACACAGGAAACGGTCTTCACATGGTTATCGATCAATCGCAGGTGACAGGGTATCCGATTCTTATCGAAGATGACGCTGGGGTGGATCTCTTCGCCGTTGCCGAAAGTGGAGGTGTGACAATCGGTAGTGCTTCTGCTCGCACTGGGGTTGATATTTTTGGAGAGCTCACGAACAAAGGATATAAAAGATCTTTGGGTCTTGCAGGTATTATTGATGTGTTTGTTTATGACACAACACGTGACTCTGATGCGGGCAGATGGCGGTTGGGTTTGAATACAGATTTTAAGAGCTGGTATACCGAAGCAAAAGATGATGCGATTGGTGATGCGTGTGTCCCTGCAACAGACGACCGCTGTGGTTCGTCAGAATTTCCTGCAAAAGCAATCATTGTGTCAACGGCGGATAGCGTTTATATCTTTGATGCGAATACGAACTCGATGTGGATGAAATTTAGCCAGAATGCCGCCGGATATGCGCTCGGTGTTGATACTAACAACAATCCATCGGGTATCGGTGCGTTGAACGGAACGATCTATGTCGGAACGAACGGAGCGTCGGGTACCGGTCTTTATGCTTTTGATTTTGCCAACGATCGACTCTACAACTACGACACAACCGACCGTTCGCAAGGAGATAAGAACATCGCGAACCGTAACACGGCAGTCGTATATGCAACCGATAACCAAACGTCGTTTGCGATCGCGAACAATCTTGTGAACGACGTCCATGCGACTGTCTTGTCGCAAAGCGGTGCCTCTGCTGCGAACAACGGTACAATCACAGGAAAGACATTTGTCGTTGCCGCTACCGATGCTTCGGCATCGGTGATTAGTATCAATGGTGCTCGAACGATTGACTATGGTGATACGACCACGGACGACATCAACCAAGTATGGCTCACGAGCCGTGGACGTTTGTACTTGACGAACGAAACGCTCTCTCAAGTAGAGCTCTACACCGCTATTGACGCCGATACCGTCGACCAAGCAACACCAGATGACATCTACGACGAACAAACAGGAAACCAACCGAACCTCGCAAAGACGGCACCGACGTTTTCAACATCGCCCGACGCACTTCACGTGCTCGAACGCGAGAGCTTTGCTGATGCACAAAACCAGCTTGCGCTCGGTGTGGTGAACTCGCTTCCAGGAGGTGATGTGCTCTATGTCGGTCACAGCCAAGGTCTCTCGGAGCTTCATACGGTTGGTATCCCATCAACCGCTGTCCTCGGATGGTCAAAGTTTTACTCAACGACGGGTGTGACATCGCTCATGAACGGTACGCCCCGAGCGATGTTCATGATGAACGACGCGTCGGGTGATATCACTGATGCGACAATCAGAAACAACGTTCTTGAAGCAAAGGGAACACCAACATATCGCGTAAACGGTGTCCACGACTTTGGTATGAGTTTCAACGGTACGAGCCAGTACGCGTGTTCTGACACCAACAACGACGCTACCTGTGATCAAGATACGGACTTCGATGCGGGTCTCCTTGGGTTCACGATTGAGCTTTGGTTTAAACACTCAACATCTATTTCGGGAATCGATACGCTGATCGACCACTCCTTCACGACGGTTCCCGCAGCCTCGGTAGGTGGTTACCGTGTGTGGATGGATGCGTCGGGCCTGATCCAAGCGCGTATTGATGACGACGCGACGTTCGGTGACGAGGATCCGCTTTCATCGCCAGCAGGTAAAAGCTACGCGGATGGTCAATGGCACCATCTCGTCTTCGAGCGTGTAAGCACTGCATATGCCTCTCCAAACGCACCAATGGCGGTGGGTATTTATCTTTATATCGACGGTGTCAGAGTTGCATCTGACAACACAATCGCCGCAACAGGAACGCTCACTGCTGCAAGCGTTCCGTTGGCGATTGGTGCTGATTGTTCGGTCGGCGCTAACTGTTCGACAGGAGCAAACTTCTGGGACGGTCAGATTGATGACGTGTATATCTCGATGAACGGTGTCACCACATCGGACAGCCCGAACGCAGCTGCCGGAGCAATTGCGCGTAAGTATGCTGAAGGTAAAGCCGCGATGCTCCGTCCCTCGACGCAGATAGCCGACGCTACAACCGTATCGTCGAACACCATCGGAGACTCGGGTGCTGCGTATCTGCCAAATGAATTCGTCGGTCAGATTGTTGAGATTACCGGTGGTACGGGTGCCGGGCAGACGCGCAAGATCGTTTCGAACACCACAACAACGTTCACCGTCACGCCGAACTGGACCGTCACACCCGACACGACTTCTGACTACGAAGTTGTCGCCGAGCAGATTTACGGTGCCTCAAACAGTGTTACATCAGTCGGTATCACCGATACCGATCCGCTCAACACGAGCCGGACCCTTTTGATTGGTGCAAGCAACGGAAGTGACGGTGGTGGTGTGACGGTTCTGTCCGGTTTTGACACACCAACTATAAGTGACGTCTATCACGCCGATGCCGGACTCACGGACGATATTGGAACCGCGTGGAGTGGAAGCGGCTTTGACAACATGATGTCGATTGATATTCGTTCTGGGATCACCGCGCTCGGTTCAACAGGAAACCTGTGGACCAAGAAAGACGATCGCGCGCTTGAACAAAGCATGGATTTACTCTTGAACAGTCTGGCAACGGTGCGCCAAGAATTGTTGGCAGATGGGCTTCAGGCAGGTGCACTTACCGCTGGTGGTGCCGACCTTGCCGAGCTCTATGGTTCAACAGAAGATCTCCAAGC
This sequence comes from uncultured Candidatus Saccharibacteria bacterium, assembly GCA_964634615.1. Lineage (GTDB taxonomy): Bacteria > Patescibacteriota > Minisyncoccia > Phycocordibacterales > EsbW-18 > EsbW-18. Next base: position 12,674 of record CAZWLQ010000008.1, on the reverse strand, counting down.
GGGCGAAATCGTCGCGCTTGATCCTGCGATCCTTGAAAACGTCGTTCGTTCAACTGCTGCATATCAGCGCGACGTTGTCGGTATCGTTGCAACACGCCCGGGACTGGTGCTCGGACCGAGCACTGCCTCAACAACATACCCGATTGCGCTCGTCGGTCGCGTGCCGGTAAAGGTCACGACAGAAAATGGCATGATCAGGGCAGGGGATCGTATCGCAGCATCTCCGACCGATGGGTATGGTATGCGCGCAACACAGGCAGGGCGTGTCTTGGGTACCGCGCTTGAAAGTCTGGATGCAGACAACATTGCGTCCTGTCCAAGCGATAGCGATGACTCACTACAGTGCGGAGAGATACTCGTATTTGTGAATCTCGTTGATTACTCTGGTATGTCAGTATCGTTACTTGCGCAGGAAGCAGACAATGGAATTACTACACTATCCTCAGTTCCATCGTGTATCGACAGTGATGGTAATGCGACATCGACCGGTGCGCTTGGCACCTGTGCGGAAGGGGAAACACTTATTCCCGCATCAGAAGTCTTAATCAACGGTCTCCAGGAAGATGCGCCCGAGTCTATTGATGGGCTTGAGATTCTCTCCTTCTTGAAAGAAGGATTGGAAACTGGCAACAGTAGAGCGTTTGATTCGGAAATATTCACGGGGCGACTGTCAGCAGCGCTCGATATCATCACTCCACGCGTTTTCACGGACAAGCTTTCAGTTGCTTCAATCGAGTCATCATTAGATGACGGAGTGGTATCGCTTGTTCTTGGTGATGATGGGCGCTTTGAAATACGTACAAAAGCCGACCCCGAAGATTCTTCTGCAACAACCTCTGCTCTGGTGACTTTTGACGCAGAGGGGAACGCCGTATTTTCTGGAACGATCAGTGCGGGAGGATTCGTGTTTGGTGGTACTTCTACAACAACAAGTGAAGAGACAGAAGATACCCCAGCATCATTCATTGAGTCAATCGGGGAACGTGTACTGAATGCCATTGCTTTAATTCGATCTGCGGCCGCGCGCTCATTTGCGGTGGTGACGCTCTATACAAAGAACATGTTTGCTGCAGTGATTACCATTGTTCCAGAAGGGCGTCTTGCGGTACCGGCAGGGAAGGATCAGATTGCCGGAACCGGACGCATCCCAGCTGGCGAAACGAGTGTTGTTGTGGAAAACAGCGCAACACTCTCAACAAGCAAGATTTTCATAACACCGCTGTCGCTCGCGGAACACCCACTCATCGTCACACTCAAACGGCCAGGCATCGGATTCACTGTTTCGATGATTGCGCCCGCCGCACTTGATATCTACTTCGACTGGCTTATCGTTGACTCATATCCGACCGATGATACGACGACGTCAGTCCCTGGAGAAACGGTGATTGAAGATGAACCAGAAGAAGAGGTTTCAGAACCTCCTGTAGAAGAACCGGTAACGGATGAAATTGCAGAATCGTCCCCAGCAGAGGAAGAACCGCTGACTGAATCAGAACCAGAGGTTGTTCCTGAGACAGAACCACAAGTCGACGAAGTGCTTCCCCAAGATCCTCAAGGCGAGCCTGCGACCGAAGGAGAGGAGGAGACAGAAGCAGAGCCGGAGAACGAACCAGAGGAAGAGACGCCGGGAGATGCTTCTCACGAAGAACCTGAACCGGCACCAGAACAATCAGAAGAGCTATAGTCTATGAAATCATTTCTCTCTACAAACAAAAAAAGCATTCTCATTCTCTTTGCTGTTCTTGTGGTCGGCTTTTTAATCGGTTTTTTTGTACCGCGATCGAATACCGACGAAGAGCCTTCGAGCGAACTACGCCTTGGTTCATCGTCACTCACAAATCCTTTGCTTGAGTGTGATCTTGGAGAAACGACCATTGGTAGTCGAAAAGAAGATTTTACTCCTGATCTTGTCGAATTCACCGAATCGCTCAAAGATCGCGGGGATGTCTCTGAAATCGCTGTGTACTATCGCGATCTCAACAACGGTCCAGTCATCGGTATCAATCAAAACATCCCCTTTGCACCGGCAAGTCTTTTAAAGATTCCGCTCATGATTGCATATCTTTCGTGGAGTGAAACACTACCAAGCGTTCTTGATGAGCAGGTGCGTTTTGAGGGAGCTGTTGATGTTGGGTATCAACAGCAATTCGCACCAAGTATGCCTCTTGAAGCGGGCACGACGTATTCCATTCGCACGCTTCTTGAACGCATGGTCATCTATTCTGACAACCAAGCACTCGTGATACTTTTTGAGCGTTTGCCCGAAGAGTACCAAAAAGAGCTCTATACGCTTCTCGGTGTTGATACCGCGCTTATCACTGACCCTGTAGCAACGCTCACAGTGAAGCAATACAGCATTTTCTTCAGAATTCTCTTCAATGCGTCATTCCTTTCCCGTACCAATTCTGAATATGCGCTTGAACTCCTCGCAAAGACCACGTTTGTGGACGGGCTTCGTGCGGGCGTTCCTCAGGATATTGTCGTCGCGCACAAATTCGGCGAGAGAAAGATAGCAAACGATCTGCAACAATTTCATGACTGCGGCATCGTGTACTATCCGAATCACCCGTTCTTGCTGTGCGTTATGACACGAGGCAACGACGCAAACTCCCTCATCGGTGCAATCAAAGAGACCACTGAATTTGTGTATGGAAAAATCGATGAACAATACCGGTAGTGTTGATATCTCCCTTTAGTTTCTTTCATTCAGACGTATACTAGACGTATCATTTATCTAAAATATATGGCATCACGAGTATCACAACCAAAACCAGTAGAAACCATGACGTCAGTACCGACGATGCGACCTCGACAGAGTCGCAAGGGACGTCTCGTCGTAACATTGCTCATCCTCGTTCTTGCTGTCGCGGCGTATTATTTCTTCACGAAGTATCAAGAGCTCAAGGAAAACCCAAACGCCATCAGCGAGGCCGAGGCGGTTGAACTTTCGCTTGAAGTTGGAAAGATTATGATGGTCCCGGAGGATGAAGTTCCAACCATCGCCACGGTCTCTGATCCAGAACTGCTCAAGGGTCAGGCGTTCTTCAAGAATGCCAAAAAAGGTTACAAGGTTTTGATCTACTCACAGGCGGGTCGCGCAATACTCTACGACCCAGAAGCAAAGAAAGTTATTGAAGTCGCTCCAATCGACAACGGAACCCCGTCAGAAGCAATTGATACGGCAGAGACACCAGACGAAGCAACAGAGGAATAATCTCGAGCGGTGGGGGCATAAGAACGCGCTTCCTGGTATACTCCTAGAATATGAAGAGAGAGCACCTATTCCTCTCAATCCTTACAGGAGCGATTTTGATTGTTGCAATATCGATACCAGAAATACGCTTGCCAATCGTGGCATTTTTGCGGGAAGGAAGCGTAGAGGGGGCGCGATTTTCACAGTTCCGTGTGCCGAAGGGTTTCACTATCTCAACGTTTGCCGAAAATGTACCCGATGTGAGAAACCTCATAGAAGACCCTCGCGGAACCATCATCGCCACACTCTCTGGTGAGGGAAAAATTATCGCTCTTCCTGATGAAAACAATGACAACGAAGCGGACGCCACCATTACCGTTACCAATGGTCTCATAAACCCAAAAGGAACCGTCATACACTGCAACGAAGAAGGAGAGGAGTGTCGGCTCTATGTCGCCGAAACAGACGCGGTGCGCTCGTTCGCATATTATCCAGAGACATACAGTATCAGAGAACCAAAAAATCTTGCATCGTTACCTGATGGAGCAGGGAGCGCTCGTGTGCGAAGGGGCCTCATTCTTCATCCTGATGGAAAGCGTCTTCTCGTATCAATAGGGTCATCATGTGATTCATGTTTTGAAGAAGACTCGCGGTATGGTGCGATACTTGCTCTTGACCTCGAGACAAATGATCTTTCAACCTTTGCAACAGGCCTTCGCAATACACTTTTTATGAAGGTGCACCCAGAAACGGGAGCGATTTGGGGGAGTGACGTAGGTCGCGAAGGTCTTGGTGACGACTTGCCTCCAGATGAGGTGAACATCATCGAAGAAGGCAACGACTATGGATGGCCGCTGTGCTATGGCGACAATATTCATGACACACTTTTTGATCCGGACTCGAAGAACCCCTGCAAAGAACCCCTCATGACTCCTGCGCGTATTTCTCTTCCTGCGCACGTCACGCCAAACGGTCTCGGGTTTATTCCCGAAGAAGGATGGCCGGAAGAGTATTGGTATGATCTTCTCATCGCGTATCGAGGGTCGGTCTATCAAAATGTACTCTCTGGATATGAGGTAATGCGTGTTCCGCTCGACAAAAAAGGGCGACGCACGGGGTCGATTCGTCCGTTCATGGAAGGGTTTCTCACCGAAGCGGGCACGGTCATCGGCAGGCCATCGGCGATCCTTGTACAACCCAATGGCGTTGTATACGTGAGCGATGACAAATCAGGAATCATCTACCGAATTATGTACGAGGGTGATGAATAATAGAGCGGCATGCGAAACACGCTATTTTTTACTTTCCTCGCGCTCGTAACACTGCTCCTCCACGGAATTTGGGAGCATGCACACATCGCACTCTACACAGGATACGAAGCTCTCGAGGGAATAGTTCCCGTATGGGCGTTTGCGACCATTGGAGATCTTGTGTATACACTTCTCGCCGTTGTGCTTGTGGGGGCAATCTCGCACGACATGCAGTGGTTTGAAAAGGATTTTTCAAAGATCCGCTACTTTTCTCTTGCTGCTATCGGTTTCCTCATAGCACTTATGGTTGAATATAAAGGCCTCTATCTCGGCCGGTGGGAATACCTACCCTCGATGCCGCTCATTCCGTTGCTTGAAGTTGGTCTATCGCCGATACTAGAAATGACAATCCTTCTGCCGATTTCAATCTTTATTACCCGCCTACTAACAAAACAATTCTAACCCAATGTCACTTTTCCTTGCTATTTTAATTGTCATCGCCGGTTTCGTTGGTGGCGGCTATGCGATTGTTCGACACGAAGACAATACAAAACCAGAGGATGTTACTCCAAGTGGCCCTGATGGTATCAGGAATCTTCCAAAGCCGACTGATAAAGAGGATGGGTCGGTAGTCACTCTTGCACTTGGTGAAAGCGGAACTTTCAATAATGTCACGATAACTCCGACCGAACTCGTCAGTGATTCGCGTTGTCCAAAAGACGTCCAGTGCATTTGGGCAGGCACTGTTGAGGTGCAAGTAATCATTCAATCAGAAAAAGAAACAAAAACAAAAATCTTTAGACCAAACGATTTAGAGATTGTTGCCGTATCCGACGGCGGAATGGAAGTTGATTTTTTAGACGCTTCTCCCTACCCAACATCGAGTAGTGCTGTTCCGGTATCAGAGTATCGTTTTCAATTTCAATTCGTACCAATAGGAGACTAGGTTTTTTTTCACGGTGTGCCTGATGTATACTGACATGTATATGAAAACATCAACAGCAATTCTTAGTATCATTGCGTTAGCGCTTATCGGATTTGGTATCTATACGATGGAGGGAGAAAAGACAATTACAGAACAAACCATAACAGAAAAATCTATGAACACAGAAAGTGCTGAATGGAATATGAATGCGGCAGGATTGGGTATTAAGATTGTTACCAAAGGTTCAGGTTTGGCTGCCGACGTCGGAGATACCGTGACTGTTCACTACACGGGCACGCTTGAGAATGGTACAAAATTCGATTCGAGTGTTGATCGCGGGCAACCATTCACATTTACACTCGGAGAGAACCGTGTGATTGCTGGATGGGAGCAGGGCGTCCTCGGTATGCAGATAGGGGAAAAACGAAGCTTAAACATTCCGGCAGAACTCGGATATGGACAAGCAGGCGCAGCGGGCGGTTTGATTCCACCAAATGCGACACTTCTTTTTGACGTAGAACTTCTTGCAATTAACTAATATGCAACCCTATCACGGCAATATTGAAGAAGCAGCGAAAGGAAACGAAAATTTCCGCAAAGTTCTTTTCACCGGTGCGCATAGCCAACTTGTGTTGATGTCGCTTGCTGCCGGTGAAGATATTGGGATGGAAGTTCACAATGACGTTGATCAATTCTTTCGCATTGAATCTGGCGAAGGAAAAGCAATTATTGCTGGCGTCGAGTATCCGCTTACCGATGGAACCGCGCTCGTGATTCCCGCTGGTACTGAACACAACATCGTCAATACGGCAGGAGAATCTTTGAAACTCTACACCATCTATTCTCCCGCAAACCATCCTGCGGGCACTGTGCACGCAACGAAAGCCGAAGCGATGGCCGCAGAAGAGCACCACCACTAATATGAAGAAGGTGCTTGACCATAGATACGTCAAGCGTTTTGAACAGATTCCGAACGTCGGGCCACGTGTCGCTCGTGATTTTCAAACGCTTGGATTTACAGAACCAAAAGAACTTGTGGGCAAGGACCCCTATGCGCTCTATGAACGCTTGTGTACAAAAACAAAGGTTCGCCACGATCCCTGCCTTCTCGATGTCTTTATTGCGGTGACCCGATTCATGAGTGGTGAGTCCCCGCGTCCATGGTGGCACTATACGCCAGAACGGAAGAAAAGTTTGTCAAAGAAACGATAAGGACGCTACACTGGTGCATGCATACATTCGTCTTTTTCGGCGCTTCCGGCGATTTATTTGCAAAAAAAATAGTTCCTGCGCTCTCTCGACTTTTTGTTGAGGGGATGCTTCCAAAAGATACGCGGGTGATTGGCGTCTCGCGAAAGCCGTGGACTGACGAGGAGTTTAGAGACCGCGTTGTGGGGGGTACCTCACATATTCCTCGCGAATCCATCTCGTTTGTTACGGGGGATGTGAACGATGTTGAACTCCCTGCTTTACTTGCGAAGGCACTAAGAGATTCAGAGCCGATTTTTTATCTTGCGCTCACACCAACACTCTACGATGCGGGCATACAGACAATTCATGCCACACTCTCGCTTCTTGGAAGGGGAAGCTCTTTCGGTCGGGTACTCATCGAAAAACCATTCGGGCGAAATACAGAAGAAGCTGCTCTGCTCAATGCTCGTATTGACGAAACTCTTGGTGAGGAAAGGGTTTTAAGAATAGATCACTACATTCAAAAAGAGTCGGTACAAAACATTCTCGCGTATCGTTTTTCAAATGAATTGCTCAGCACGGTGTGGAACGGAAGGTCGACCTCAAATGTTAAGGTGTTCATTCTTGAGAACACGTTGATAACAGGACGAGGAGAGTTTTACGATGCAACGGGCGCGTTGGATGACGTCGTCCAGAATCACGCTCTCGAACTTCTTGCAGCAACACTGATGGATAACCCAAAAGAGTTTTCAGCAGAAAAGACGCGTCAAGCCAGAACGGCTGTTTTTAGCAAGCTTCGTCTTACATCACAAGGAAATATCCGTGCTCAATACGAAGGGTATCGAGATATTCCTGGCGTTAGACGAGACTCTGAGACCGAGACATATGTGAAATTAAATCTCTCTTTTGATCATCCGGAGTGGCAGGGTGTGCCGATTATCATTGAAGCCGGAAAGGGTCTTCCTCTGCATCGTGGTGGCGTACAGATAGGATTGAAGCAGTCAGGTGCGAGGATCTGCTTTGATGAAGAGTGTTCGCACGAGGATACATTCGAATTTCTTTTGGCTCCCGAAGAACGCACAAACCTTCATGTGTGGGGAAAGAAGCCCGGCGTTCTCTCGGCACTCACGCGTCATTCGTTAACATTCTCGTTTGCGGAGAGTTTTAAAGATGTTTACACCGACCGCGCGTATGACAGGGTGTTATTTGATGCATATCGAAATGATTCTTCTCGATTCGTCTCACGAGAAGAAATCATGGCTGCGTGGGCTTTCACCGACGAAGCTCGCAAAGTTCTGGTGAACGAACCACTTCGTTTCTATAAGCCAGGATCATTGCCCGACGTGCTATCATAAAAGAATCATGCAGAGACTTCTCATCACATGCGTCGTTCTTGTCTTTGTTGCCGCTGGCGGAGCATATGCGGGTTTTAAAACGGGTACGGATCGCGTGCTTGCAGTACAAACTGCCTCGGAAGAATCAAACAAAATTCTCACCACTCGCATCGGTGATCTTGAAGCAACGCTGCTTTTGCTTGCGAAGGACACCGCTGATCTCCGTACGGGGCAAGAGACCTATGCAGAAACACAGAGCGTAGAAAAGGAGGCGCTCACAGAGGCACTCGCAAAACTAGAGGGGTCCGTCTCGGCACAGGAAAACGAGCTCGATACGCTCTCGAAGGCCAGCGATGTGAGTGGACTCATTGCTGAATGGAGCCCATTCGTCTACGACATCACGTGCAAGTTTGATGGCGGTGCAAAAAACTCAGAGTCGAGCGGTTCCGCGGTTTTGCAGCAAACAGAGAAGGGTGTTCGTTTTGTAACGAGTCGCCACATACTTGTTACCGAGGGAGAGACGCTCACAAAGTGTGAACTTGACCGACCAAATTCTGTAACCGAGTACACCATTCCTGCTTCACGCATCACCTTGTCGGAAGAGCACGACGCCGCTTTTGGATTTCTTGACGAAACACCCCCGGGAATGCCAATGGCACAGGTCTGTCCAGGTGAGCCAGAAATAGGTGAAAAGGTCGTTATCTTGGGGTACCCATCGATTGGCGCTCAAGAAAGCGTCACGGCGACCGAAGGTATCATTGCGGGGTTTGACGAAGACTACTACACGACATCAGCGAAAATCGATAAAGGTAATTCAGGGGGCGCAGCAATCTCAATCACGGAGAATTGTTTTCTCGGTCTTCCAACACTCGTGTTTGCTGGTCGAGTCGAGTCTCTTGCACGTATTCTTCCCGCAACATCAATCTAGCGATATACTAGAGACATAGCACATAGCATTCTATGCATAAAAAACTTCTAGGTATTCTTATTGTCCTTGTCATAATCGCCGGCCTTGGCTTCGCGTACTATAAAGCGTCGCACAGTGTTTTTGAAGCAAATCAAACGTTGTCGGATACAGAAGTCAAATCTCTTATTCAAGCGGTCGGACGGCACATGTATCTTCCAGACGAAGAGCCGTTGGTTGCGACAATCGCAGATATCGATATGTTGGTTGCAACGCAGCCGTTCTATCAAGGAGCAGATAATGGAGACATATTGTTTATCTATCCAAGTATCTCAAAGGCAATTCTCTATGATCCTGAAGGTGACCGTTTGATTAATGTTGGTCCAATTATTCTTGACGAAAGCGCTGAAGGAGCAACCGATGAGGCAAGCATACTTGCTCCGACCGACGAGCAACCAGTGGATGGACCGGTTGAGACTCAATAAAAACAAAAAACCCGCGTGTGGCGGGTTTTTTGTTTAGTGAATATTCAGCAGCGTTTTCAACCGTTCTTCATCGAAACCGATAAGCACCTCTTCGGCACCTCCCTTTGGTGTCACGCTAATGACAGGAACGCCCATCTGCCCGGTCTTATCAACCATCTCTTTACGTTTTTCGAGGTCCGCTCCAACGTTGTAGTCAGTGAAAGGAATAGCGTACTTCGTAAGCATCTCTTTCGCCATGTGGCAAAAGTGGCATGTTGGCGTTGAATAAATGACGATGGCAGGTGTTTCCATGAAGCGTGGGGTTACGTAGTAGTCGTCGTATTGTACGCGAAAGCGCGCCCGCGGTGCAAGTTGGTATTATCGTGTATCGCGGAGTGTCACAGCAATCGGAATGCCACCAAGCATAATACATCCCAAGAGGATGAAAAGAAGGGGCATAGAAGCAACCAACAGGAGCAAGCTTGCAAGCACTGGAGCAACGATATAGGCCATTGGTTCAACGCTTCTGAAATATTCCATCAGATCCGCTTCGTGACGTTCAACGTTTTTGAAAAAGTAAGTTTCAGACATGATTTCAACCATCGATGCACCAACGCGTGTCGCAAAGAGCGCGATGGTCCAGACCAAAAAGGACGTCGAGTTGATGAATGCAAGCACGAGGGTCGTACCACCCATGATTGAAAGGCCAATAATTAAAAGCTCTTTTTCACCGAACACCTTATCAGCAAGCGTTCCTAGGGGAAGTTCAAAAAGTGCAAATGGAACCAGCATGATGGTAAAGATAACGCCGATACGATCCCACGGAAGGCCGATGTAGGTGTGGAGGTACAATGGCATGTAAATCACCATCCACGCATAGAAGAATCGCAAGAGAAAATCAATCAGTGTGATGCGGCGAAGCGCCGGACGCGCCCAGATTTTTTTGAATGTTTGCAGGAGTGATGCTCGGACATAACGAGGGTCTTTGAAATGTCGAAACGAGAGGAGCAAAAGGAGTGCTGCGGGGAGAAGAATGAGTGATGCGAAGAGATAAACCTTGCTGTAGAGTTCTGTTGAACCAAGCAGTAAACCAACGAGCACAGGAGCAATCACGAGGGCGATATTGCCAACCGTCAGGAAGCTTCCACGCACAACCCCGGTGGTATCTTCGGTTGAGGCACTTTCAAGAAAAATATCGAGATCAACCAATATTGCTCGATAGGCGACAGAGTGAACGATGAAGAGAAGCACAATCAACAAAGGTTCTCCGGTGAATGCAATTCCTAACGCGGCTACAATCTCCGCTACAACGCAGAAAAAGACGAATCGTACGTCTCCAACCCTCTTCAGGATTGTTGGAACGAATGATAAAACAATAATGGCCGAAAGGGCGGCAAGCGCATAAACGAGGCCGACCGACTGTTCGCCAACAGCGCGTGATAATACACTTGAGTGCACATAGAGGAGCGCGAAGGCGTGCAACCCAAAAAAGAAGTTGAGGAAGTACGTGATGTGGAGCAAGTGGCGTTTCTGCATGAAGGGTATACCTATCAGGGTATCGCCACTTCATAGAAACTCCAAACCATACATTCTATGTCCCAAACCCCAGTGGCTACCTAGACTCCAATCACCACAGGAATAACAATCGGATTCTTACCGGTCTTTTGGAAGAGAAACTTGCGTACATCGTCTGTGACCATGTTTTTGACGATATCGAAGTTAATTGGTTGCATGCCGCGGGTGTTCATCTCAACCGAGCGGGTCACCAATGAACGAGCGTCGTTGATGAGGTCTTGCTGTTCTTTGAGATAAACGAATCCACGCGAAATAATATCGGGAGATTTGCGGAGCTTGCCGGTTTTTGGGTTCACCGAGACGACAATCATGAAGATACCATCTTCTGCGAGCGTCTGGCGGTCACGAAGGACAACTTCCTGTTGGCCGCCGACAGAGAATCCATCCACCATAATTGGGTCGGAAGGCGCTTTTTCTTTTCGAACACGCACTTTTTCTCCTCCGTCGTAGAATTCGATGATAGAACCATCGTCAGGCACGATGATGTTCTCGCGCGGAGTGCCTTTTGATTCCGACAAGTCAGCGTGAATCTTCAACATGTAGTGGTGACCGTGGAGTGGAACAAAGTATTTGTAGTTGATTTGGTCGTGAATCCAACCAAGTTCTTCGCGGTTGCCGTGGCCTGATGCGTGCACTGACGTGTCGAGGTAGGTAATAATCTTTGCGTCCTGTCGGTACAAATGGTCTTTCAATTTCTGCACCGCCATTTCGTTTCCTGGAATAACCGATGACGAGAACAGCACGGTGTCTGTCGGGTTTAGGGTGATGTACTTGTGGGTCTTGTTCGCAATGCGATCGAACACGGCATACTCTTCGCCCTGTGCGCCGGTTGCGATGATGACAATCTTTCCCGGTGGGTGATCAGCCATTTCTTCAATTGGAATCAAATTGTCCAAGGGCACAAGGTCGAGCTGCTTCACAATTTCAAGATTCGATTTCATTGAGCGACCATCAACAACAAGTTTTTTGTTGTATTTGTTGGTTGCTTTTACCATCTGGATGATACGTTCGACGTTTGATGCAAAAGTGCCGATGATCAAGCGTCCAGAGACTTCGCCCATAATCTTGTCGATGGTTTCGATTGCGTACGATTCAGGAATAGAGAACCCTGGCTTTTCGACAGACGTGGAGTCGAGTGTGAGCAAGAGCATCTTTTTGTCTTTGAAACGTGCGTAGTGCTCGATTTCTTTTGATGTGGCGACGCCGTCGACGTGGTCAACGCGCACGTCTTCGATAAACGCAACAGTACCAACAGGTGTATCGATAAGGATACCCATTGAATCTGGAATCGCGTGTGAGATAGGGAAGAAGTTGATGGTGAAGTGCTTTCCAACCTGCATTCGTTCGTCGCCACGGACAGTTTTGATGTTGAGTGCAGGGACGTGAGGAAATTCCGACTGCCGTTTTTGGATCATCAATGAACCAAACGCGCGCGAATAGAGTGGGGGGTTGCCCATATCTTCCATGACGTAGGGAATTGCACCGATGTGGTCGAGGTGACCGTGTGTGATGAAGACACCAAGGATTTTTTCTTTTCGTTCACGAAGATACGTAACATCGGGAAGAATAAAATCAACGCCCGGGGTTTCGACTTCACCGAACTGGAGACCGGCATCAATTACGATAATCTCGTCACCGTATTCAATCGCGGTCATGTTGCGGCCAATTTCTTCGACCCCACCCAGCGGGATAAAACGCAAAACACCCTCCTCTGGCGATGGAATAACGACGCCATCGGATGGTCGCTCGAATTTAGTATGTGCTGGCTGTGTGCGTGGTCGGCGTTGAGGTCCTCCGTGTCCGCCACGGCCTCCGCTGCGGCCTCCTTAGCGGCGGCC
>CAZWLQ010000007.1:0-38032 GCA_964634615.1 uncultured Candidatus Saccharibacteria bacterium | reverse complement strand
CTATAGTCCCATGGGTGTGTTGAGTTCGTTTCATCTCAGAAGTGATGCGTCAGGAAGGAAATTCTCCCCGACTCCACTTCAACTTTCCAGAGAGATTAATAGCATTCATTTCACGAGGCGTCAACAGACACACGATTTTTGTTACATAAAACAACAGGCGCTCCAGCAAAAATCTGCTGAGCGCCGGAAGAGAACTTACTGCGTCGTGGCCGATTGCTTAGCCAGCTCTTCGAATTCACACAAGAGGAAAATTCCTACTGAGATGAATGCTCCAAGCACGAAACCGATTGGTACTCCGTAATTGGGCACTGGCCACGCCCAATTGTTGATCCACATGCTCCAGACGAATGCGCCAGCAATCCATCCCAAAAGACTGCCAGCCAGCCCACCCACCACTCCTACGAGAGATGGAACGGAAAAGACACGAAGCGCCCACAACGCACCTTTCCAGAACGTCTTGCGATCACTGTTCACGAGTTCTCCTTCTGAGGCAGAACACCTCGGTCATTGTTCTGAAAAGAACCATACACCTTCTGTTTACAAAAACCAATGGCGCCGACTGCAAATGCAGCGGCGCCATGAAGCGAGCGAAGAACGAGGTTAAGGAAAGTACTTGGCGAGGGCAAACACAACGAAGATGAAAAGAAGCCAAATCACACAACCCCACACGCTTTTCTTGGTCGTGGTGGTCTTGTCCTCACCATCAAAGTTCGGCGTGCTCACGAGCCCACGGCCTCGAAGTGTTCGTGAGGGTAGGAACCCTTGAATCCCACGTCCCAGACTCCTTCGAAACTCACCCACCACTTCTGGGGTCGGTCTTCTTCGTACTGAACCCGCTCGACGATCAGGACACCCCTTGATCTTAGGTGATTCACCAGCCTGCCCGGATCCCCGTCACGTACTCGAAGAGTCTGACCTTTCTTGAATGGCGGTTCGGCACCATTCAATCGTGCCAAGAGGACTCCTCGAAAGTACTCCAGTTGACCGCGGTGGCCAAGGTCAACTTCTCCTGTGGCTTTCCGGCCTCCTGTCACACCGGCGACACGAATCACTTCGTCAACCAGTTCTTCGTGGGAGCGGTCATACGTCGACGGTAGGATCATAAAACCTCCTGGGCTCGTAGCCCGTTTGTCCGAATAGACCATACACCTTCTGTTTATAAAAACCAATGGCGCCGACTGCGAGATGCAGTGGCGCCGGTGAGGATTAGAAAGTCGCTCCTTTTGAGCAGGACGTTGTTCCATCCAAGCAATCTGGATGAAGAGGGAGGAGCAAGTTCTCGTCGTCACAGGATTTAACGGGGATGGATCCTAGGCCGATCCGATACTCTGAATCGGCTGGTCCTTCTCCAACGACTCGAACCGCGCCTTCGGCGCCGATCTTGAGCAACATCTTGTTGAAACGGACCACCACGCTGTGGAAGTCGATGGCTCGCACCCGAGGATCGATCGTCGGTCCGAAGTACTCGGCTTCGTAGCCGGGGCAGAAGACGAGTCGGACGACTTGCTCCTTCTTCACGATGGGATCGAAGGGGCTAAGTTTAAGGTAGAGCTTGACCGCCCAACCCGCCGCCATGAGGCCAAAGAGAAGAAAGAAAGCGATTGAAGGGATCTGAGACAGGGCATTCTTCGTGCTCGGTTTCATGCCGAATCCTTTCAGGTTTTTACTGCGTCTGTATTCTTTATACAATCTAATATATGTGAAGTCAAGTAGCTCGCGTCGAGGGTCTTGCACAAATTTCCCGTCCATGTATACCCGAGCACTCACGAATTCTAAAAAACTTGCAAAAACTGTGAGTGCTGGGTATACTCTCTTTGTTCAATACAGAAAGCGCCATGTCCCCAAGCATACGTTGTGGGACCACTGGACATTCTCCTTCGGCCTCGGCTGGACAGATGTCCTGCCGAGGCCTTTCCGCGTACGGTTCCTGCCTGCCGGCAGGCAGGCGCGTTGGTCCGCATTCATTCATGACTAAATTCATCGTTGGAACAAAACAAGAAATGACACAGGTCTTCACGGCGGATGGACGCGTCCACCCGGCTACAATCGTGGCAACGTCACCTTTGACGGTCACCCAAATCAAGACCAAAGAGAAAGACGGCTACGCAGCCGTGCAGTTTGGATTTGGTGAAAAGAAAGAATCACGCGTTTCAAAACCACAGAAAGGAAAAGGCAACTTTACACACTTCATTGAGCTTCGCACGGACTCTCCGATGGAAGTCAGCAACGTGATTGATGCATCCGCCTTCGCAGAAGGTGACAACGTCACTATTTCAGGCGTGAGCAAGGCAAAAGGTTTTCAAGGTGCGGTGAAGCGCCACGGTTTCCACGGAGGTCGTCGCACGCACGGTCAGAAGCACTCTGAACGAGAACCTGGTTCAATCGGTGGTGGTGGTCGTGCGGGTGGTCGTGTCGTGAAAGGAATGCGCATGGCAGGACGCATGGGCGGAGACCGCATTACGGTGAAGAACCTTCAGATTCTTCAGGTTGACGCAGCAAACGGATTCCTCGTTGTTTCGGGGGCTATCCCAGGTCGTCGCGGAACACAAATCGAAATTCTCGGAGCGACAAACTAGTTTCATATTTATGGCACCCGCAAAAGCACAAAAGAATACAGTAAAGACAGTCGTCCGAAAGGCCGCTCCCCTCGGTCGTAGCACGACCACGGGCGAGGCAAAAAAAGCAGCTGCAAAGGTTGTGAAGGAGAAGAAAGTTGCAGCTCCTGTTGCCGCTAGCTCGCTTTCAGTTCCTGTCTACAACATTTCTGGAAAAGAAGTCAGCACGTTTACGCTTCCCGAAGCACTCTTCGGCAGCGCATGGAACAACAACCTCGTGCACCAAGTCGCAGTGTCGATGCAGGCAAACGCACGTGCCGGACGCGGACTCGCACACACGAAAGATCGCGGTGAAGTACGCGGTGGTGGTAAGAAACCATGGAAACAGAAGGGAACCGGTCGTGCACGTCACGGCTCAAGCCGCTCACCACTCTGGGTCGGTGGAGGTATCACACACGGACCACGAAGCGACAAGAACTACGAGAAGCAAATTCCTCGCAAGATGCGTATCGCAGCACTCCGCAGCGTTCTCTCACAGAAACTTCGCGACGGCGAAATTCTCTTCATCGATTCAATTACCTTTGATGCACCAAAAACTGCAACCGCAAAGACGATTCTCACTGCGCTCGCAGGCGTTAAGGGATTTGAACGCTTGAACAAGAAATCAAACGCAGCACTCTTGGCACTCTCATCGAACGATGTGAACGTCAAGAAGAGCTTCCGCAACTTCGGCAACATCAATGTTGAAGAAGCACGAAACGTCAACGTGGTCGACGCACTCTCATCGGCATACTTGATCATTGAGAACCCTGCCGTATCGATTGCAACACTCTCCGCTAAGCTTTCATAACTCCACGCATATGTTATTCAAGAAAAAAGACGCAAACGACGGGGCAAAAGCCAAAACAGAACTCTTCGCATCAAAAACGAAGAAGGCCGATGCGCTTGAAAAAATTGCGGATGAGCAAAACGCGCCTCGCGAATCTGCTGGCCGTCACAGCGCGACAAAAACACTCAAGGCATCAATAGCTCTCGGTCGCGTAAGCCCAAACATCCTCCGTCGCCCACGCATCACTGAGAAAGCGACCAACGTGTCAGTGAACAACGTCTACACCTTTGATGTTGCAACGACAGCAAACAAGCCACAGATTATCTCTGCAATGAAGGACGTGTACAAAGTGACACCAATCAAAGTTCGCGTTGTCACGATTCCCGCAAAGAGTGTTGTCTCACGAAAAGGTGTTCACGGAACATCAAAGGGCGGCAAGAAGGCGTACGTCACCTTGAAGAAGGGAGACACGATTGAACTCGTATAAGGATCACAGACTATTTATGAAAAAGTACAAACCAACATCAAACGGCCGTCGAGGAATGTCAGTCGTTTCATACCGAAAAACGTTGACTGCCGGAGCACGTCCGCACAAACCGCTCACAAAAGGATTCTCTCCTGCGGTTGGACGCAACTCATTCGGTCGTCTCACGACACGCTCAACCGGTGGCGGACACAAGCGCAGCTTCCGCGCGGTTGACTTCATGTACGGCAAGTTGGACATCCCAGCACGCGTTGAATCGATTGAATACGATCCAAACCGAACAGGATTCATTGCACTTCTCTGCTACGCCGATGGTGAACGCCGATACATTCTCGCACCACAATCAGTTGTTGTAGGTACGACACTCCTCACATCAGAAAAAGCACCATTGACCGCAGGCAACCGTCTTCCACTCGCAAAAATCCCTGTTGGTACATTCGTCTACAACATCGAGATCAAAGCTCGTGGTGGCGCAAAGCTTTCTCGTTCAGCAGGTAACTTCGCAGAAGTTGTTGCGCACGACAGTGGCTACACGCTCTTGAAGATGCCATCAACCGAAATTCGTCGTGTTCCTGAAGATGCATGGGCATCAATCGGTGAAGTATCAAACCCTGAATACCGCCTCCAGAATCTTGGTAAGGCAGGAAAGTCACGATGGCGCGGTATCCGACCGAAAGTTCGTGGTACTGCCATGAACCCGGTTGACCACCCACACGGTGGTGGTGAAGGTGTGCAAGGTCGCGGTCACCGTCGTGCACGAACACGTCACGGAAAGAATACCGGAAAGGGACACAAGACGCGCAAGCCAAAGAAATACTCAAACCACCTTATCGCTCTCCGTCGCAAAGTCGGCAAACAGCGAAAAGGGTAGAACAAAAACGAATCACCTCCGCATCCCGGAGGTGGTTTTGTGTATGTGAAAAGGACCGTAGCGCGAAAGCGTACGGTCCTTTGGTGGTGCGGGTCTGGTCGACGGAGCGTGTCCGTCTAGGCGGGGCGGGGAACCTTGTTCGGGTTGAAGAAAGCGGTCTCGCCCTCGCGGCTTCCGTTGAGGAAGAAAACTCCGACGGAGCCGACGCGGTTCGGGTTGAACAGCCGCGCCAGGAAGGTTTGCACGTGCCCCGTCTTCGGGCATCGTGCGGGGATCTGGACTTTAGGTCCCTCTTGGCCACTCTTGGGGAGCTCGTCGACCCAACTGCCTGCGCTCTTCTTTGCACGCATTTCTTGCTCTCCACTTCCATATACTTCAGAGCCCCATGCTCACGAAGCCAAAAACAACAGGAAGAACTACCTGATTTCGAATTCTACGCTGATTCTAAAATTATGCAAGGGCAAAGCACAACAAGGTGAAAAAGTGAAAGAGCCCCGACCGCACAGGGTGTGCGATGGGGCTCTTGGGGGCAGGGTGTCAGGCGGGAGCGAGTGAGAGCTCGCCGGGGCTGGCCGAGTCGGGCTCGGCGACCGAAGCGATCGCGGGCAACGGCTCGTGAATGGTCACGAATTCCGGCAGATAGTCGTGAAAGTTGCCGACTTGAGAGCCCGTGAGGAATCTCACGCAGACTCTGTCTCGGAACGAACTTCGTTGGGCGACGCCCTGGCAGACTTCGTTCCTTCGAGCCCTCCAGTTGTAGAAGTTGACTTCGCAGAGAGGGCCCTGGTTGTCCAACGAAGGGTTCGGCAGTCGCTTGACATCTTCGGCCGTCAGCTTCCTCTTTTCCTGCGTCATGCGAGAACTTCCTCCTCGTAACCTTCCAGGCGTCGCACCTGGAAAGGAAAACACACTAAAAGGTACAGCGGATTTGGATTGTACCCCTTTTTACGAAAGAGGCAAGTGAGCGTGGCACTTTGGAGTTGAACCTCGAAAAAGCTCGGCGGGAATGTATTGGTGGCATAGAGCAAGGAAGATGGAATTATCCGGACACCACCCCATTTTCGACCCGAGGAGCCAGAAAGGCGCGAAGCGCCTTTACAACCTATGTATTTTTGCTATGATACGTCATCGAGCCGAGGGGCTCTTTTTCTTCGCGGAAACGCGAAACGCTTCCCACACACGAGAATCACCATGACACGATCACTCAAGAAAGGCCCATATTTGGACGTCAAACTCATGAAGAAGGTCGCAGCCCAGAAAGCGGGCGGACCGGCTATCAAGACGTGGGCACGTGCAAGTGTTATCGCACCTGAAATGGTGGGGTATACGTTTGCGGTACACAACGGTAACAAGTTCATTGACGTGTTCGTGGTTGAAGAAATGGTTGGTCACAAACTTGGCGAATTTTCACCAACGCGCACATTCCGTCGTCACGGTGGTCAGATGCAGAAGGCACTTGATACCGCAAAGAAGGAAGCAGAAATCGCAGCAGCAAAATCAGCAAAGGGCGCAGCAGATACCGCCGCAACCAAAAAATAATCTATGAAGGCGTATCTTAAAAATTATCGTCAGTCTCCACGAAAGGTCCGCCTTGTTGCGAACTTGATTAAGGGCAAATCGGTTGACCGCGCGCTTCTCATTTTGAATACCACAGCAAAGCGTGCAACTCGCCAGCTTTCAAACCTCGTCAACTCTGCCGTCGCAAATGCGAAGAACAAAGATGGCATTGCTGCCGACACTCTTTTCATCAAGGAAATCCGCGTTGATAAAGGACTCACGATGCGTCGCTACATGCCAAAGGCACAAGGTCGTGCAACGGCATACGACAAGCACTCAAGCAATGTGATCTTGGTTCTTGAGAGCAAGGCGCCTGTCGCAAAGAAAGACAAGAAGCGCGCATCCCGCAACACGAAACCCACAACAGCTAAGAAGGTTGTAACACCTAAACCCTAAACCCCAGACCTTACACCCTGTATTTTTATGACACACCACGTACATCCATTTGCACACCGCCTCGGCATTCTTCGTGACTGGCAGTCACGCTGGTTCGCTCGTGGCAACGACTACCAAGCATTCCTCCGAAGCGACGTGTTGATTCGTAAGCACCTCGACAAGGTACTCCGCGACATGTATGTGTCTGGCGTTGAGATGGAACGACAGGGGACAAAATTGAAAATCGTCATCAAGACGTCACGACCAGGTTTGATCATTGGTCGTTCAGGTGAAGGTATCAGCAAGTTGAAAAAGAACCTCGATAGCTTTGTTGCAGCAAACAAACTCGCGGGTGTTGATTCGCTCAAACTCGATGTTGAGGAAGTGAAGTCGCCTGAATCACACGCTGCAATCGTTGGCGCAATGGTTCGCGAAGGTATTGAGAAGCGTATGCCGTTTCGTCGTGTGTTGAAGCAGACCGCAGACAAGGTCATGGCGAACCGCGATGTGCAGGGAATGCGCATCAACCTCTCGGGTCGTTTGGCAGGTGCCGACATGGCACGTCGTGAGGCAATCAAGAAAGGACGAATCCCACTCCAGACTTTCCGCGCCGACATTGACTACGCGCATGTTGAAGCACACATTCCACAGGGTCAGATTGGTATCCGCGTGTGGATTTACCGTGGCGATGTGTTTGAAGACAAATAAAAACGAGTATGTTGTTTCCTAAAAAAGTTAAATTCCGAAAGTGGCACACTGACCGACGCAATCCAAAGCGTCCGGCTGTTGCAACGCGCGGCATCACGCTTGCGTTCGGCGCATACGGCTTGAAGTCTATGGCGGCAGGTCGCATCACGAGCAATCAGATTGAGGCATCGCGTCGCGTTATGCGTCGTCACTTGGGAAAGAACGGCAACATCTGGACACGCATCTTCCCTGATCGTCCTTTCACCGCAAAGCCAGCCGAAGTCGGTATGGGTAAGGGTAAGGGTGATCCGCAAGGATTCGTTGCACCGGTTGGTCCTGGTCGCATGTTGTTCGAGATTGATGGTGTGAGCGCGGAAATTGCTAAGGAAGCACTTCGCAAGGGTGGGGCAAAGATGCCGGTTAAGACAAAAATTGTTGAGCGAGCATAACCTGCCTGCCGGTAGGGTAGGGCTTGCTAAATAAGCGCCGTTTCCGTATAGTCTACAATCACTATGACAAAGATGACCGAGCTACAAAAGAAAAACGATCAGGATCTCTCTTCACTCGTGAAGGAGAAGCGCGAGGCACTCCGCCAGGAGCGCTTTGCTGTCGCAGGTAGCAAGGGCAGGAACGTGAAGTTGATTCGCGAATCAAAGAAAGACATCGCTCGCGCGCTCACGGCTCTTAAGTCTCGTGCATAATATTCCTATGACTACTGCAACTAAAAAAATTAAAACACTCAAAGGTGTCGTCGCATCATCAAAAATGAAAGACACGATTGTTGTCGTGGTGAAGCGCTACGTAAAGCACCCAAAGTACGGCAAGTTTGTGCAGACACGAAAGCGCTACAAAGTGCACGATGCAGGTAACACCGCAAAGGTTGGAGACACCGTTACCATCAAGGAGACGCGTCCAATCTCAAAGGACAAGTATTTCACGCTTGCCGCATAATTGTATATGATCCAGCCACGCTCAATCGTCGTCATCGCAGATAACTCCGGAGGAACCGTCGGACGTGTTTTCAAAGTGCTCGGTGGTTCAAAGCGCCGCTATGCAGAAATCGGCGACAAGGTTGTTATTTCAATTCAGGTTGCACAGCCTCGCAAGGCCGTAAAGAAGAAGGATGTCGTTCACGCGATTGTTGTTCGTCAGACGAAAGCGTTCCGTCGCAAGGACGGTTCATATGTTCGTTTCGATGAGAACGCAGTTGTGTTGGTTGATAAGGTGAAGCCAGAACCAAAGGCAAACCGAATCTTTGGTCCAATCCCACGCGAACTCGGTGAGCGCGGTTATCAGAAGATCGTGTCACTCGCACCTGAAGTCGTCTAGAGGAAAAGCACGAAATACGAATTTCGAAGCACGAAGCAAACTCAAATGTTTAAAACTCTCAAGAATAAAACAGTTTCGAAATTCGGATTTAAGATTTAAAAAATATGCACGTCAAAAAAGGAGACAAAGTAATAGTGCTCGCAGGCAAGGACAAAGGCGCCGAAGGTGCAATTCTTCGTGCGTTCCCAAAAACCAACATGGTTATTGTTGAGGGCGTGAATGTCGTGAAGCGCCACCAAAAGGCGCGCGGTAAGGGTGCAAAGAAAGGTCAGATTCTCGACAAGACTATGCCAATTCACGTCAGTAACGTCGCAAAGAAATAATTGCTACGGATTTTTTCATACCCTATACCCCATACCCTAAACCCTAGAATATGATTACGTCAGTCAAAGAAAAACAGGATACAGCATACAAGAACCTTTCCGAGGTGCTTGGTATTACGAACAAGGTTGCCATGCCAAAGGTCACCAAGGTGGTTATCTCGGTTGGTACCGGTTCAGTCAAGGACAAGAAGCGTATCGAAATCATCGAGGACAGGTTGATGAAAATCACCGGCCAGAAAGCAGCAGCACGCGCCGCAAAGAAATCAATCGCATCGTTCAAGCTCCGTGAAGGCACAGTGATCGGCTACCAGACGACGCTCCGCGGCCAGCGCATGTTCGACTTCCTCGACCGCTTGTTTAATATTTCACTTGCACGAACTCGTGACTTCCGCGGTATTGCGCGCGAGTCGGTTGACCCAATGGGAAACCTCACGATTGGTATCAAGGAGCATTCAATCTTCCCTGAAACCGCAGATGAAGAAGCAAAGGATGTGTTCGGTCTTGCAATTACGATTGTTACAACCGCAAAGAACCGCGACATTGCAACCAAATTCTTCGAATACATCGGCGTACCGTTTAAGAAAGAGAGCGAGGGGAAGAAAAAACGCTAGGACGCGGATATACCTGCCTGCCGGCAGGCAGGCGCAGATAAAATTCACGCGGATGTACGCAGATAAAAACCAAGGACCCATGAGGGTCTTTGTTGTTTTGGTTGACTCGTTGGTTTAGGAAGCGTATAAAGCAAGGCGGAGAATGTTCTCCATAACGCCCTAAATGACTGGGCATAGATGAAGGAGTAGGAAATGAGCGAACAGTCGAAGAGCAAAGCGCCTCACATTCACCCCTTGCTTTTGCGCCCGGTGATTCCGGTCATGAAAAGTCTCCGACACTGGAAAGACGTGTTCGATCAACCGGAGAGAACACTCGGCGAGCTTGAAGGACTTCTTTTTTCGGGTCTCAAAGAGATGTGGGAAATCTCGCACTTCAGCACGGATCTAACATTCTCTCCCTCCGACATGGTCTGTTTCTATTTTGACCTAGCGGATGGTTGCGGTGAGGCGGATAGATTCCTGTGCCATCCGAACGAGTCTTCTCTAAGGAGGGGCAGAGGATTGGCATTCTGGGAACGCCGAGAACGAGTTGCCAGAAAGGCCTTCGACATGCTCCTGGCGGATCTGTTCACCAATCAGAACAAGGGAGGTTCGGTGCCGAGTTGGGATTGGGTCCTCGATAACGAGACCGCTACTCGGAAGGTTCTCTGGTTCTTCGACCCACATCAGCGCGGAGGATTCAACCTTCCTATTCGGCCCTCCTACGGGTTTACCTGGCTAAGCGACCACAAGAAGGAGGTGCTCTTCAGGTTCCTTCGGGTCATGTGCGCAAAGATGCTCGCCGGGCTCGCCTTCAGAGAAGATCCCAGTGCTGGTTTGGATGTCGAGGATAGAGCATGGTTTTCAGAGGACGCATATCACGAGTTTCTACCGTCACTCTTGCGGATCCTCTGCGCTACCGGTGCCACGGATGTTCTGCTCGATCACTATGGGAACAGGTGTCCCGAAGATCACCTCGCCATCATTCGTCACATCGCTCTTGCCGAGAGCTGGAAAACCTCCAAGGAGTATGATTCTCTCGATGAGGCCGCGGCGAAGGGACACTCGCAAGTCGTGAGGGCGTACCTCCTACTCGACGCTCGAGCTCGCTATGACAAGCGGGTTGCGGCGGAACGAGCAAGGGAGGAAGAAGCAGGGCAACTCCGAGCCCGCCTCGCGCAGATCGAAAATAAGTAGGTAGGCAATCCCGGCCTCGTTTTGTAACCCTTTCAGGGGAGGCAGAACGAGGCCGTTTCTATTTCTGTACAAAATGTTGTGCGGCGGGTAGTATGTCGCGAGATGAACAAATAACCGCGCCGACGTCGTGCGCAGGAAAGGAAGAGGAATGCTGGATGCGCTTTCAGCACAGTTGCCGAGCGAGGTTTGGCCAACAGCAACCCTCGTCCTCACTCCAGAGGAGTACTTCGAACGCGTCAGGCGAGTTTGCCTCATTAGTCCAGATGCGCTTGAACTCATTCAGCATCTCCTCAAGCTGCCGAGCAGAGAGGTTCGGCCGAGGCGCGTGTCTTTCGACAGAGTTGCCGGGAGACACCTCGTTTCCCACGAGGGAATGTGGAGCTACAAGTCTCTCGAGGAAGGAGCGGCAAAAGAGAAGGGGCTAGGGCCACTTTCCTTGAGCGAAGTGTTTGTGGCGCGACTTCTTCACTATGAGCGATCGACAGAAGAGCGAACTCGAGTCTTCTGCGAAGATCCTCTCAGACGAGAGCGCTGCTTCGAGTTCTCTGTCAATCGGAGCGGAAGGAAATATATCTCCGCTTTCAGTTCTTCCCCGAATCCACGCTTCAGAACGGATGAGCACTGGATTGGCAAACTCAAGTGAAGGGCACAATCGCCCCGACCGCACAGCACGCGGTCGGGGCGTCCGTACGTCTTTTGACAGAGGAGCTTATTTTTGCTAGTATAACCGGGCTTTCATACGGAAGCTTGTCTGCCTCCGGCAGAGACTATCCGCCTTCAGGTGCCAGCCGACATGGAAATCTTCCATGCCCATGGGTACTAAGAAAGGCAGGTGTTTTGTTTTTATATAAACCTTACAAATGGCACGAACAGCAATCATTGCGCGAGACCGAAAACGAGCAAAACTCATTGCCGCAGGCAAGGCAAAACGAACTGCGCTCAAGGAGGCACACGCCTACGAAGCACTCCAAGGTCTCAAAAAGAATGCATCCCCGGTTCGAGCGAAGAACCGCTGTTTTAAGTGTGGCCGTCCTCGCGGATACATGCGCGATTTCGGACTCTGCCGTATTTGTTTTCGTGAACTTGCTAACAAGGGAATGATCCCAGGTATTAAGAAAGCATCATGGTAACCGATCCTATTTCAAACTTCATCACGTCTCTTTCAAATGCCGCAGCTGTCGGCAAAGAGGTTGTGCGCGTACCATTTTCAGTCATGAAGCAGTCAATCGCTGAAGTTCTTGCGGCTGAAGGCTACATCGAGAACCTCACCAAGAAAGGAAAGAAGACCGGACAGAAGTATCTCGAAGTATCAGTTATGTACGACGAAGCGGGTCCTCGTGTTCACGGCGTAAAGCGCATTTCAAAACCTTCAAAGCGCGTCTACAAAGGCGCAAAAGAAATCACCTCGGTTCGTCATGGCTATGGTCGCGTGATTATCTCGACACCGGAAGGCATCATGACTGGCGACGCAGCACGAAAAGCAAAAGTCGGTGGCGAAGTCCTTTTTGAAATCTGGTAATCATATGTCACGAATCGGCAAACAACACATTACGCTTCCCGCAAACACCACCGCAACCATCGCGGACGGCGTTTTTAGTGTGAAGGGGCCATTGGGGCAACTCTCGCGCTCATTCAAATCAGATATCACAATTTCTATCAACGACAACGTGGTGACACTTGCTCCCATCAAAGACGTTCAAGAAATTCACGCGCTTTGGGGTACGTACGCAGCGCACATCGCAAACATGGTTGCTGGCGTGAACACGCTCTACCAGAAAAAACTTCTCATCGACGGTGTTGGTTTCCGTGTTGAATTGAAGGGCAAACAACTCGTTATGCAGCTCGGATTCTCACACCCGGTCATTATGGATATTCCGGAAGGTTTGAATGTCCTTGTTGAAAAGAACGTTGTGACAATCACTGGCATCGACAAAGAGTTGGTCGGTCAGTTCGCAGCACGCCTCCGTGATCAAAAGAAACCTGAACCATACAAGGGTAAGGGCTTCCGTTACGACGATGAGACGATCCGCCGCAAGGAAGGTAAGCGAGCCGCATAACGTCTGACATCAAACGAAACACAACAGCTATGGCAACACTCTCAAAAAAAGAAGGACGAATCCGACGACACAATCGTATCCGCGCGAAAATCGCAGGAACAACGGAGCGTCCACGTCTCGCGGTCTTCCGCAGCAACCGCTACATTTCAGCCCAGCTTATTGATGACACCAAGGGCGTCACGATTGCATCAGCAACATCACGTGGCATGAAAGGTGGAATGCGTGAAAGTGCTGTGAAGGTTGGTGCTGCTATCGCAAAGACCGCAAAGGAGCAGGGTATCGCAACTGTTGTCTTTGACCGAGGTGGTTTCACCTACAGCGGTACGATTGAAAGCTTGGCGACAGGCGCACGTGACGGCGGACTCACATTTTAGTTTTATGGATACACAGAACCCAACACCAGAAGTAACAACAGAAACACCAACACCGGTCGCACCAGCAACCGAGCGTCCTTCACGCGGAGGTGATCGAGGAGGTGACCGTGGTGGTTTTTCAAAGAACCCACGTCGCAAGGGTCGTCCCCGCGCAGAGCGTCCAAAGTCTGAATACGATCAGCGCATCATCGGAATCCGTCGCGTGACCCGTGTGGTCGCCGGAGGTCGCCGATTTAGTTTCAGCGTTGTTGTTGTTGCAGGTAACCACAAGGGTGCCGTTGGTGTTGGTACAGGAAAAGCTGGAGACACCGCACTTGCTGTTGAAAAGGCATACCGCACCGCAGTGAAGCACAAAATCCAAATTCCTTTGACCGAAACAAGCTCAATCGCGCACGACGTTGAAGCAAAATACTCATCAGGTCGCGTGATGCTCTACCCGCTTCCTGGCCGAGGATTGGTTGCCGGAGGTTCGGTTCGTGACGTACTCGAGCTCGCAGGTGTGAAAGACATCGGTGCAAAGATCCTCTCACCATCAAAGAACAAGTTGAACAACGCACAGGCAGCAATCAAGGCGCTCGGACTTTTGATGCCACAGAGCCGCCGCGTTGAACGAAAACCTTCAAAGTAATCTATCCGTTATGCAGCTTCACAATCTCAAACGAGCAGGAACAAGCAAGACCAAAAAGCGTGTTGGTCGTGGCGGTAAGCGTGGTAAGACATCTGGTCGTGGTACCAAGGGTCAGAAAGCACGTTCAGGTCACCGCATGCGTCCAGAGGCACGCGATATCATCAAGAAGATTCCAAAGCGTCGTGGATACGGTAAGCACCGTGCAGACAGCGTAAACAACTCACAGGTTATTCCGGTTGTCTTGAATCTCTCGCTGGTCTCAAAGCACTTCAACGACGGTGATAAGGTCACACCAGCAACACTCCTCGAGAAGGGATTGATCCGCAAGCGTCGAAACGCGATGCCGAAGGTCAAAATTCTCGGTGGCGGAGCATACACCAAGAAACTTACGTTTGAAGGTGTTACGCTGTCATTGAAAGCAGGCAAGAAGCTCGGACTCGCGGAATAGTTTGCTGGTCTGTTCGTTTGCTAGTCTCGCTCCGCGCGTCGTTCAAAAAACTAACCAACGAACAAACGAAGAAACTCTATGCAGGTATTTCTCCAAAAACTAAATACACTCTTTGCAGACGCACAGCTCCGAAAGCGAATTCTCTTCGTGCTCGGCGCGCTTGTTGTGACTCGATTGCTCGCCGCGATTCCAATTCCATCAATCAACGTTGAAGCACTCGCACAATTTTTCGGTGACAACCAATTCTTCGGCCTCTTGAACATCTTTTCAGGAGGTGGTTTGTCAGGGCTTTCAATCGTGATGCTCGGTGTTGGTCCATTCATCACCGCATCGATTATTGTTCAACTCATGACCATCCTCTCGCCAAAGTTGAAAGCGATGTACAGCGAAGAGGGCGAGGCAGGTCGCCAGAAGATTTCTCAATACTCACGCCTCTTGATGGTGCCCCTGGCAGCGCTTCAGGCATTCGCATTCATCACGCTCTTCCAAAAGAACGGCATCATTCCAGATCTCACATCGATGCAGTTAATCACTTCAATCGTCGTTATCACGGGTGGCTCGGTCTTGCTCACCTGGATTGGCGAAATGATTAACGAGTTTGGCATCGGTAACGGCGTCTCAATCATCATCTTTGCGGGCATCGTTGCCGGTATCCCTGGTGCAGTAGAACAACTCTCCCTTACCTTCACGCCAGACCAGCTTCCGATGTATATCGGTTTCGGACTCCTTTCACTTCTCGTTGTTATGGGAGTGGTGGTCATCACTGAAGCAGAGCGTCCGATTCCAATCACGTACGCACGTCAGATCCGCGGCAACAAAGTCTATGGTGGCGTTTCGACGTACTTGCCACTTCGCTTGAACCAGGCGGGCGTGATGCCAATTATTTTCGCACTCTCAATTCTGCTCTTTCCGCAGATGATCGGGAACTTCCTTGCAGCATCAACAAACGCGATTGCCCTCAAGGTTTCAAGCTTTCTCCTGACGATTTTTGCGAATAACACCGTCTACACGATTATCTACTTCGTGTTGGTGTTCCTCTTCACGTACTTCTACACTGCGGTCACATTTGATCCAGACGCTATCAGCAAGAACCTTCAACGAAGCGGTGCGTTCATCCCTGGTGTTCGCCCAGGTCAGTCAACCGCAGAGCACATCGGCAATATCCTTACTCGTTTGACGATGTTCGGCGCGCTCTTCCTTGGTATCATCGCAATCCTTCCACTCATCATGCAGTCGGTGACGGGTATCACAGCGCTCGCAATCGGTGGTACAGGACTCCTCATCGTTATCTCGGTGATTGTTGATCTCTTGAAGAAGATTGATGCGCAGCTCTCGCTTCGCGAATACTAAGAGACGCGGAACACGCGGACAGTACGCGGACTAAGCCGCAGATAAACCTGCCTGCCGGCAGGCAAGCGCGGATAAAACACCCCGACACGCGGGGTGTTTCTATCACAAAACAGGACTGATATACTGTCGCCGGATGACACCCAAAGGAGAAGGATCGATGGCCAGTCAGGGTCAACAAACCGATCAGACGTCTCAAGGAGAGAATTCAGGACAAGAGCAACAGAAGGAGAAGTGTCCGTGCTGTCAGCGCGAGTTTTCCGACCATGCGAGCATGATGGATCACGTCAGGAGTAGATGCGATCCTGAAGGAAACGGGATTTCCGATCTCGGTCTCCCGAAGTAACGAGGAGTCGGTCACCTGACCAAGAACTTTAGGGTATCAACCCGCCACCCAGAGCTACCCATGCTCTCGGGTGGCTCTTCTTTTTTATAACAGCGGGTAGTGAGACGCAAAGAAGCTCCGACACAATGAAGTGACGGAGCCGATGGCAGCGCTTGGAGGTGGCTGTTAAACCTTGTACTAGGCGGGACCGAGTCCTCCACACGATCGCGGAATGCCTCGCGTGAAGATTCGGTACGTGCCTCGCTCCTTCTGTTTCCAGAGGGCAACAACGGCACCGCCAGCGAAGTTGGGATCGAAGTCAATCCAGAGCACCTTGATCCTGTTGTTCATGACGAACGACAAGAGTCCGTGCTCCACTTCGACTCGACTACACCCAACTCCATGCCACCCAAGATCATCGAGAGGCGGGTGTCCGTCTGCTCCTACGCCGTAGGCGTAGTAGCAGTTGTTCTCGCGGTCCAACCGAATGGTCAGATCCCCGAGATGTATCTTCGGACGATCCGTCACTCCCGGTTTGTCCCTGAGCATTCCATTCACGAAGTAGAGGATTCCATCCCTCCACTTACGCTCGGGGAAGACCTCAAATCCGGCCACTTGCAGGTCTCGATTCGACATACTCACCTCATTTCCCGGTATCACGTTGCTGGTTAGTTCCAGCAGGTGTAGCGGGATTTTCTGGACACATTATACACCCGTTATCCAGATATGTCAAGTACTCAAAACAGCCCCATAAAGCCGTGGTATACTCATTCCATGAACGCCCCTCTCATACTCTTCCTCGGAAAGCCCGGTGCTGGAAAGGGAACACAGGCCGAATTGCTCGCCAAAAAGACGGGTTTTTCTCTTTTTAAGACCAGTGGCGGACTCCGTTCGCTTGCAACTGAGCGAGCGCATGTGGGTGAGAAAATTGTCTCGGCGATGACACAGGGCGACCTTGTCCCATACTGGCTTGTGATGCACCTCTGGTTGGGCGACATTCTTTCACACAAGGAATCAGAAGGCATCATTATTGATGGCGCTGTTCGTCGTGGTGAAGAGGCGAAGCTCTTCAGTGAAGTTGCGACGTGGTTTGAGCGTCCATATCGCGTATTTTTCCTTGATGTGACCGAAGAAGAAATGCGTTCGCGCATCAAGAAGCGTGCGACGATTGAGAACAGAACCGATGATAACGAAGAGTCGCTTGCACAGCGCATGCGTGAATACACCGAACACACCGAGCCCGCACTCACATTTTTTAGAGAACAAGGAACGCTGATAACAATTCCAGGAGAAGGATCTATTGAAGACGTTGAGACACGCGTGCAGGAAGCATTTACCAAAGAACTCAAGAACACTTAGGTCATGGGAAAAATAAAGACCCCGGATGAGATTGAGAAGCTCCGTGTTGCAGGCAAACGTCTTGCACATGTGCTTGATACTGTTGGTCGTGCCGCACTTCCGGGCACATCGGTTCGCGAGCTCGATGTGCTTGCTGAAAAACTGATTCGCGATGCTGGTGACACGCCATCATTTCTTAACTACAAACCCGCCGGAGCAAAACGCGGATTTCCGGCAACACTCTGCGTGTCGGTAAATGATGCCGCGGTGCACGGTATTCCTACGGAAAGCGACTATATCCTACAGGAAGGAGATATTGTGAGCTTGGACGCAGGATTGACCCACGACGGTATGATCGCTGATGCATGTATCACGGTTCCTGTTGGGAGTGTCGATGAGAAAGGACTTGATTTAATTGCTGCGGCAGAACGTGCGCGCGATGCGGGGGTAGCGGTGTGTAAGGCGGGCGCGCACCTAGGCGACATTGGTGCGGCAATCGAACTCTCGCTTCACGGTACGAGTTTTGGTGTCGTTGAAGACCTTGGGGGCCACGGTGTGGGCAATAAGGTACACGAAGCGCCACATATCTTTCATACGGGCATTCATGGTACGGGCGATAAGCTCATTGCGGGCATGGTGATTACGATTGAGCCAACGATTTCAGAAGGCAGTACCGATATTGTGCTTGATCCGGACGGCTATACGTACCGTACAGCCGACGGCTCGCGTACCGCGCAATTCGAGCATACAATAGTGATAACAGAGAGCGGGAGCGAGATACTTACGACACTTTAATTTTTTCAAAACTATGGGACGACGAGCAGAAGCATTTAATCTTCCAGATGAATTCGAAAACGGCGCAGTAGTGCCTGAGACCGGTGGAGGAGAAATATCAGACGAAGCTCTCAAGGAGGGTCTTATCAAGGCGGCAGAATCCGGCTTGATTGGTCGCGACGAGAAACCCAAGCGTCGTTCTCATCGCAATCTTGTGCGCCACGAGGAAGCCAGAGAAGTCGCCGAAGCTATTATAGGAAACAAAGAAGACCTCGAAGAGTACATAACAGAGAAGGCAACTGAACTTGCGGTTGCTCCCGAGCTTCGCACCGAAGCAGAACGACAGGCACTTCGAAACGTGCTCGAAAAAGTAACGCAATCGGCAAACGCTCTCCATGCTGAAGGAGAGGTCTCGCCCGTTGATCGAGCAGAACTTGAGCGAAATCTAAAGGAAGGTATCAAAAGACTTACGACAAAACGAAAGAAGGCGACATTTCCCAAAAAGAAAGTTGTACCCGCCAATGAAGATGCTTCTGTCGTAGTGAGCGATAATCCAGAACCGACAGAGTCAGGCATGACTCACGAGGAAAGCACCCCAGAGAAAATCGGCTCCTCCGTTGTGTCTCCAGAAATACAAGAAACAGAAGATTTCGTCTACGAAAATGCCGGGGCGGCCTCATTGGCAGAAGAGTTGGACAAGCAAGTGGCTCGTTTTTGTAAAACTAACGAGGATGTGGCCGAATGGCTTACGCTTCGTGAAATAGGGGCGAACCGTGTTTTGACACAGCAACCAAGAACACCTCTCGAGTCTAGGGTGCAGAAATACCTGCAAGGGATTGCCGCGGAAAGCGGACTCAAACCACGACATGGTCTTTTACGACGAAATGAAACCGTTGAGCAATTCGGCGTGCACGCGACCGAAAAGATTTTTGCGGATAAGAACCCTCGCTCCTAAAATCCCATACGATATATCCAGCACACACCTTGGTATAACGGTGTGCGCTGGATATACTTGAGTGTATATGGAACGCTTTAGCGTTACGCCTGAATCAAAGTTGCGCACACCGCACGAGGAACTTTCATTTCTCAAAGAACGCCTCGCGGAGCTTGAAAGCTCGATTGCAAAAAAGGGCGAATCGATGCCGGACGCACCTGCCCGTGTGATTGACGCATACCGAAAGACCGCGCCAGAAAAAACCCTGGCGAAAGGGCATGAGATGTTGAAGCACGAAATTGACGCAGTGGTCCTCGACTTGGCGCCCGAAGAGCACGACACGCAAATGAGCGAACTTCTGGCACTTCTCCAAGAACGTGGCATCAAAAACGCCTTGTCGGTTGTTGAAAAACTCGGCAACCCGCATGTCGAAGACGACTTCCACCGCTTTCTCGCCGAATATTTGAAAGAGGGTTACACAGCGACCGGCATCAGTGAAGCGGGTCCGCTTTGGCAGGCGCTTCACATGGTGTTGTTTGCAATCACACTCCCATTTTCTGAAAAAGAAAATCGCGAGAAGCCCTTGAAGGAACTTCTTTCATCAATGGAGCAACTTTATGCGGGGCTCTCGGGTGTTGCGTTGGGAGACAAAAAACAAAAAGCATATTTTGGATTTGAACTTGCCGTTGAAGGAAGGGGTGAGCACGCAACGATATATTGCTCGATTCCGCGAGAGAAACAAGAACTCTTCGAGAAGCAGGTGCTTTCAATATTTCCTCACGCGCATCTCGCCGAGATGAAAAACGACTACAACGTTTTCATCGAGGATGGAGCAACCGTGGGCGCTGTTGCCACGCTTGCACGCGAGTCTGCGTACGCGCTCAAGACCTACGACGATTTTGATTACGACCCGCTGAACATCACACTCTCTGCATTCGCAAAGCTCGCTGCTTCTGGTGAAGGTGCAGCACTCCAAATTCTGCTTCGTCCGACCGGCGACTCCTATATCAAACACTTCACGAAGGCCATCAATAACCTCCACAAAGGGATGTCGCCAAAAGAGGCGCTCAAAGAAGAATCGATCCTCGGCGATATTGGTAAGGGATTCAAGGATTTCCTGGGCTCGTCAAAGAAAAAAGATGACGAAGAAAAAAAGAAGAATGAGCCAAAACCGATTGATGAGCGAACAATCGAAAGTGTCACCACAAAGGCGGCGCATCCTATTATCGAAGCAAACATTCGTCTTATTGTCTCAGCAAAGACCGAAGCGCGGGCACTCGGTGTCTTGGCGGATCTCGAAGCGACCTTCAAGCAATTTGAATCGGCCGCAGGGAACTCACTCGCGTTTAAGCGCATCAAAGGTGCTGCAGGGAAATCGCTCGTCCATAACTTCACCTTCCGACTTTTTTCTGATGATGCCGTTATGCCACTGAACCTCCGCGAGCTCGCAACCATATTCCATCTTCCGTCGGGCAACGTTGATTCGTCTCGTGAGCTCAAACGTTCAACCACCACACGAACTCCTGCACCAGTCGGTTTGCCAACCGATGGTGTTGTGCTCGGTGTGAATCGCTACCGAGGCATTGAAACAAAAATCCACTATGCGCCCGAGGATCGGTTGCGCCATCTTTATGTCATCGGTCAGACAGGAACCGGTAAGACAACGCTCTTGAAGAATATGATTATTCAAGACATCAAGAATGGAGAGGGCGTGTGCATGATTGATCCACACGGCACGGACATCATCGAAGTGCTTGCAAATATTCCCCCAGAGCGTGCACAGGATGTGATTTATTTCGATCCATCGAATACCGAGCGTCCGATGGCCTTGAACATGCTCGAGTATGATGTGACAAAACCCGAACAAAAAACGTTCGTGGTAAACGAGCTCTTCTCAATTTTCCAAAAACTTTACGGTAGCGTGCCGGAATCGATGGGTCCGATGTTCGAGCAGTACTTCCGTAATGCAACGATGTTGGTGATTGAGGATCCAGAAACCGGCAACACACTCTTCGATGTCTCACGCGTGCTCTCGGATAAGGACTATCGCACGCTTAAGCTTTCGCGCTGCAAGAACCCGGTGGTTGTGCAGTTCTGGCGAGACGTTGCTGAAAAGGCGGGTGGAGAAGGAGCGCTCGCAAACATCGTGCCGTACATCACCAGCAAATTCGATGTCTTCTTGGCGAACGACATCATGCGTCCGATTGTGGTGCAGCCAAAATCAACCTTTGATTTCCGGGAGATAATGGACGGCCGAAAAATTCTTTTGGTCAACCTTGCAAAAGGACGACTGGGCGATATCAATGCGAACTTACTTGGTCTGATTATTGTCGGCAAAATCTTGATGGCAGCGCTCTCGCGTGTTGATTCGGTTGGTACGAGAGGTATGCCGCCCTTCTATCTCTATATCGACGAGTTCCAAAACGTCACCACTGATTCAATCGCAACAATTCTCTCGGAGGCACGCAAATACAAGCTCTCGCTCACCGTCGCGCACCAGTTCATCAAACAGCTTGATGAGAAAATTAAGGACGCGGTGTTTGGAAACGTTGGCTCCCTTGCCGCATTCCGCATCGGATCCGATGACGCAGAATATTTAGAGAAGCAATTTGCGCCGGTGTTCACTGCGCAGGATTTGATGAACATCGATAACAGGGTTGCGGGATTGAAAGTGTTGAACGGCGGACGACCAGAGCGGCCATTTACACTCGAGACACTCCCGCCGAGCGAGGGTTCTCGGGAAACAGCAGAACGTTTGATGCAGATGTCGTTCGCACGATACGGACGACCGAAGGCAGACGTCGAAGCAGAGATTAGAAAAACATACGGTGCTGCGCTTGCTGCGTAGAGAGCGGTCTGCTAGCACCTCCGCAAGAGTCACCTCACCACCAGAGAGCATAATACTATGGAATCTGAACTCAAGCCGATATTCGAAGCTCCCGCCGCGGAATCTAGCGAATCGTTACAAACGAGAACAGAAGAACGTTTTCCACATCGTAAAAAACTTCCAGGAGGTGTTCCAACACGAACTGATTACGCTAGGTTTATTGTCGATAGGCAAAGGTTTCCAGATTTACCGACTGAGGAGTCAGATGTTGCAAGGGGTGTTTTGGACACTCTCCGAGAGGCACGACTGGCCGTTACTCTAGCACTAACAGACATAAAGCTTTATAAAATTCCAGGATATTCACACGAGGAGTTCTACGCAATTCTAGATGCGCCGTCGAACTATCTTGAAAAGTATTACGGCGATTTAGGAGTTGACGATGTTCCGAAGGATCTCGAAGCAACGTTCACTCCCGACGATCTTATGGCTGATGAGCTTGATGAGTCAGCTTATTTTGATGTCGCTGGTGAGGCAGTCCTTCGTCTTAAAAAAAGCCTCCTTAACCCTGAGATAAGAGGAGAACGTTCTCCTGACTATATATTTATCAAAGTGCCGAGGCAGGGAATTGAAGGCCCTGAACAAAGAGCGCTTTGGGAGATAGAGGTCAAGTCATACGTCGCTCACGAAAAATATCACTCTCTTGCGGCGCAAATTATACAAATGAGAAAAGATAAGGACCAAGAAGGAATATGGAGGTTTTCTTTTGGCAGAACAGGTCTTGTTTATCCCACTGAAAGTCTTGATACTAAAAAGCGTTCCGAAAATCCCGCTCGTTCTCCGCAAAAAGATCGGAAACATTCAAGTCCTGCCCTTGAAGAAGGGTTGGCAGTTTTATTTGAGCATGGTTACCGCATGTCACTACTGGACACATCGGAGATAGGTGCTTGGTATAAGAGAACAATAAAAGAAACGGCAAAGAATATAGATATCCCCGAAGAGTGTTTGATTATAAAAGAAATCACACCAGTGCCGGATAATCCAGAGAATGTGGCAATAGACTATTTCTTTTCATGGTATGAAGACAGCGTCCGTCTGGTGAAATTCCTGCGCGCCGAACTGGAAAAAAGAGGGCACGATTTTCATGTTCTTGCCGAGGAGGCTCGAATTCACCAAAAAACTATTAGCCTGGCGAAAGCGGTAGAAGCGGTTTTCGGAAAAGGAACATACCGCAAACTTGCTGTAACAACAGAAGACGGCGCCAAAGAGCTTCTGGATGAACTCAGAGGTATTGTCGATGAGACCGAAAACACGCTAAAGTGAATTCGTTACTCAACACTCGATGTTGGCCGCTTGCTGCGTAGAGAACGGTCTGGTAATATTACCTAGATTTAGAGCCATAAAACGGGGGCGGGGTAGTTGTATCACTAATCACTATATGAAATACGAAAAAGATTTTCCTCTCTTTAAGACCAAGGTAGCTGGCGTTGATCAGAAATTCGATCTTTCAACACCAGAAGGCAGAAAAGAGTACTTTGAAGCGAAGGCGGGCAAAGAGGTTGCGCAGCTCAAAGAATTCTTCAAGACCAAATCCTTCGTTGCATACCTCCTCGCCAAGAAAAGTGCCGGAAAGGGAACGTACACCAAACTCATGCGTGAGGTTTTCGGCGCTGACGTTATTGAACATATTTCGGTAGGCGATACGGTTCGTGATGCACACAAGACAGCAGAAGCGGACAAGGCGGCGTTTACCGAATCGGTTCGACCTTTTTATCGAGGATACATCTCTCTTGAAGATGCGGTTGAGACACTCTTGGGTAGAAGCCAGGAAAAGCTTTTGCCGACAGAATTCATCCTCGCACTCGTCAAAGAGAAGATTCACGCTCTGCCTCGCAAGACGATTTTCATTGATGGGTTTCCGCGTGAGCTTGATCAGATTTCATACGCACTCTTCCTTCGCGAACTGATTGACTACCGAAACGATCCAGATCTCTTCATCACTATCGACATTCCTGAATCGGTCATCGACGAACGCATGAAGTATCGTGTGGTCTGTCCAGTTTGTCAGGTACCACGAAGCACCAAGCTTTTGACGACCCGCGACGTTGGCTATGACGAAGAGAAAAAAGAATATTTCCTCCTTTGTGATGAGCACCACGAGCGCATGATTCCGAAAGAGGGCGATGCTGCAGGCATTGCTCCTATCAAGGACCGGCTTAAAAAAGACGGAGAGCTCATTGAGAAGCTTTTTACGCTCCATGGTATTCCAAAAATCTTGGTACGAAATGCAATTCCTGTCGCGGTCGCCAAAGAATATGTGGATGACTATGAATTGACCCCCGAATACACGTATTCACACGAAGGATCAAACGTCACAACTCACGAAGCGCCATGGAGCGTTAAAGATGACGAAGGTGTTGAGGTCTACAGCTTGCTTGCTCCTCCGGCAGCACTCGCATTGATACGACAACTGCCCGGGGCGCTCGGTCTCTAGTAAAATCCCACTGTATGGCGTACGAAAAAAATAATAAACTCCATATAGTTGCGGTGGTTGCGGTCATCAGAAACGAGGAAGGGAAGTATCTCGTCCTCAGACGAAGTGAGCGAGAGATCGCCTACCCAGGCATGTACACGTTTCCTGGCGGAAAAATGGAAGACAATAACACCGTAGAGGAGACGTTGCGCCAAGAAGTGAAAGAAGAGTGTGGCCTGACCCTTGAAGAGGGTAAGATTCTGCTCAAAGACAAGGTATTTGTTCGCCCAGACGGACAGAGTGCTAAGGTTTTTTCATATCTTTGCGTTGTAAAGGCAGGGGCATCGGTCGTTATCGATCAAAATGACTTCACTGATTATAAATGGGTTACGCCCGAAGAACTGGATTCTTTACCGCACGTAGGAATAAAGACAGAAATAGAGCAAGCAGAGAAGATTATGTCTTTAAATCTCCCGTTTTCGACTCTTGCTACGCGTTCAGAAAAAGACTAGCGCTGTAGAAATGCCTATAATGCTTAAAAATTGAGAAATAAAAATCATTTTTCTTCAATTCGAGAGATTATCATTGTCCGACACAAAAAATGCCTGATCAGAGGCATTTTTTGCTGTGTGGGTTTACAAAAAACATTCGCGTATCAAGGTTAGAGTTTTTCTTGTGTCCGTGTACAAAAGGCGTAGCATTGGAGTAGGGGTTATTTTGGATTTTATCTAGATCAAATTGATTTTTCTGGGAATCCGAATCGTTTCAAACCGTTTGCCTTGGCAGACGTACTGAGGATACCCACCTAGCATCCGCTAGGTAACACGTCTGGAATAACCCCAACAAAAAATCTCTCCGTGAAGGAGGGCTTTTTTGTTTCTCCTCTCACGAGCGGGTATACTTAAGGGCAATGCAGACCAAACGCGTACTCATACTCTTCGGCCTCGCCGCTCTCGCTGCGGTCGTTTTTGTGTTGAACTACATTGCGGGACTCTACTATCTCTTCTGGGTTTTCTGGTGGTATGACGTCATGATGCATTTCATTACCGGCGCAGCGGTCGGTGGATTTGCCGCATGGGGCATACTACGTTTTCAACCGAACATACCTCCAAGAACACTTTTTTGGATGGTGTTCGCAGCAATCATGGTTGTCGGCATCGGATGGGAAATTTTTGAATACATGAATGGCATGTATGTGGGCGAGACGCGAATCGTTTTCGATACCGTATGTGATCTTATTCTGGATACGCTCGGCGCATTGCTCGCAACAACACTTATTCGTCACGCGCTTCGCGATACCACGCTCATCGTATGACATCTTCACGCGCACAACTCACATTCCACGGTGGTGTCGGATCCGTAACCGGTGCGAATTTCATGCTGACTTCCGGTGATACAAAAATATTGATTGATTGCGGTATGTTTCAAGGTCGTCGAATGTGTGATGACGGCAACTACCATACGTTTCCCTATGACGTGAAAGAACCGGTCGCGCTTATTGTCACGCATGCGCACATTGACCACATTGGCCGCATTCCAAAGCTCGTGAAAGATGGATTTAAAGGAACAATTTATTCAACACCACAAACGAAGGCGCTTGCACGGGTGATGCTTGCTGATGCTGCACGACTGATTGAGGAAGAGGCACATGTGTGTGGCACGACACCTCCTTACGCGCCAGAGGACGTCGAAGCGGTGTTTACCAACTGGAAAGAGGTTTCATACTACAGCCCATTCACCATCGGGGACGTGAGCATAGAGCTTTTTGACGCTGGTCATATCCTGGGCTCTGCGATTGTTGTCGCGACACACCCGGTTTCAGGGAAGATTGTCTTTACCGGTGACCTTGGCAACTCGCCATCGCTCTTGCTTCGCGATACCGACGCGATTACCGACGCGAACTTCATGGTGATTGAGAGTGTCTATGGTGATCGAACGCACGAACCAGAAGGGGATCGAAGCGCACACCTCGAAGACATCATCGAAACCGTCATAAAACAACAAGGAACGCTCCTCATTCCTGCATTTTCAATCGAGCGTACGCAGTTGATCCTCTATGAAATCAACAATTTGGTTGAACGAAAACGTATTCCGGCTGTCCCGGTGTATCTCGACTCTCCGCTAGCGATTAAGGTGACGGATATCTACAAGCGAAGTACGCCACTTTTCAATGATGCGAGCCAAAAAGCGATTGCGCACGGTGATGACCTTTTTAAATTTGATAACCTTGCTTTTGTAACATCGAACAGAGAATCGAAGACGCTTGAGAATGTTCCCGGTCCAAAAATCATCATCGCGGGCTCCGGCATGTCGCATGGTGGGCGAATTCTTTCACATGAACGACTTTATTTGAGCGATTCAAAGAACACGCTCTTGATTGTTGGTTATCAAGCGCCGGGGTCAATCGGCAGACAACTTCTTGAAGGAGCATCATCAATCACCATAAAGAACGAACACATTCCAGTGAAGGCGCGTATCGAAGTAATCCTTGGATTTTCTGGTCACCGCGACGTGAACGGATTACTTTCTTTCGTTACGAATACACACAAAACACTCAAAAAACTCTTCGTGACCATGGGCGAGCCAAAATCATCACAGTTTTTTGCACAGCGTGTCCGTGATTATGTCGGTGTGAATGCGGTGTATCCATCACTTGGCGAAACTGTCGAGCTGTAGTCCCTTTCCCTGCCCTTTTTGGAATTTGGAGCTTGGATTTTGTTTGGAGTTTGAGTATTGGAAATTGGAATTTCGACGGAAACTTGTTTCCCTTCTGGTTTCGCGTCATACTTATACAAATGGCTCCTGAACCTCGCAAAGAAAAACAGATTAAGCTCGGTATTTCTGGTGCTGCGGAGACCGGCAACTGCGGTCCACGCGCATTTGAAGTCGCCAAAGAGCTTGGGCGCGAGATTGCTCGTCAAGGTGCAATAACTGTAACCGGCGCCACCACGGGCTTTCCGTTGTGGGCGGTGATTGGGGCATCTGAAGCTGGCGGCCAAACAATCGGCTTCTCTCCCGCAGCGTCCGAACGAGAGCATATTGAGGCCTACCGACTTCCCATTGATTACATGAGCTTGATTGTGTATACGGGCTTTGGCTATTCAGGTCGCGACCTTATCTTCACGCACTCATGTGATGGCGTCCTCTTTGGTTGTGGTCGCATCGGCACCATTCACGAATTTACGGTGGCATTCGAAGACAACAAGCCAATCGGTATTCTTGAAGGGGAGTGGCTCACTGATGAGACATTTAAAATGATTCTCGAGCGCAGCAACCGCTCTTTCAATAAAGTGGTATTCGATAGTAACCCACAGAAATTGGTCGCTAAAGTGATTGAGTTGGTGAAGAAAGACCAGCTTGAGAATCGGATGACGTATACCTACCGTCTGGAGGACGACGAACAGGTTCGCGGTTAAAAACATGCGGACCTAACGCGGACAGACGCGGAAACAAAAAACTCCCTTCGGGGAGTTTTTTGTTTACTTCGTGACGCTTGCGATGAAGCGGTCGAATGCTTGTGGGTGCTCCTGTGCCATCGTTGCGAGCATCTTTCGGTTAATCTCGATGTTCTTCTTGTTCAATGTGCCAGCGAATTTGCTGTATGAAAGGTCGTGCTTCTTCAAGGCGGCGTTCAATCGAACGTGCCAGAGACGACGGAAGTCGTTCTTTTTGTCTTTGCGGTGCGCGAATGCGTGCAAACCGGCCTTCACCAAGTTCTCCTTCGCGAGCTTTTCTTTGGTTCCGCGGGTGCCACGGAATCCTTTCGCTGCCTTAAGAACGTTTCGGCGGCGTTTCAATGCAATTGTTCCTCGTTTAACGCGTGTCATGGTATAAGAATTAAATGATTATCGGCCTGCTGTTCCAGGAAGGAAGCGTGCGCGATTCTTCTTTGAAAGGGTAACAGCTTGTGTTCCGCGACGGTTAAGTTGTGTCGAACGTGACTCCTTTGCAAGGTAGTGATTGGTACCCGACTTACGTCCGAGTACTTTGCCGGTTCGAGTGACACGAAGACGTTTTGAAAATGATTTGTTCGATTTCATAATACTAGTATTAGACAGTTGGGTTTGATGTATCGGGTGCTGTTTTGACCGGAGACTCTTTTGTTTTTGGTGCTTGTGTTTTTAGGCTTGCGTCTGATTTTCCTTTTTCAATAACGATGGTCATGCCTTTTGGCCCGCTCGTTGCTGCCTCTGCGACTTTGTAGTCGACGGTAAGGAGCTTCAGGAATCGATTCATGCGCTCTTCAAGGAATTTCTTATCAAGATACTTTGCTCGTCCTTGGAGATAGAGACCGAATTTCACGCGGTGACCTTCAGAAAGCCACTCCGATGCTTGTTTTGCTTTGATGCCTAAGCTATGTTCGCTGGTACCGATGCGCATCTGGAGACTCTTCGTTTCGGTGGCGTGCGATTTTGCCTTGTTTTCACGCTGTTTCTTCTTCTGTTCGTACAGGTATTTCCCGTACTCCA
This sequence comes from uncultured Candidatus Saccharibacteria bacterium, assembly GCA_964634615.1. Classification (GTDB taxonomy): domain Bacteria; phylum Patescibacteriota; class Minisyncoccia; order Phycocordibacterales; family EsbW-18; genus EsbW-18. The sequence goes on along the minus strand of CAZWLQ010000007.1, from coordinate 9,244 downwards.
TGATCTTTGCGATGGGCGGGTTGGCGGTAGGGGAGATCTCGATAAGGTCGAGTCCTGCCGCTTGCGCCGCTTTTGTTGCATCAGCGAGCGACATCACACCCAGGTTTCCACCTTCAGCATCAATGACGCGAAGTTCTGGGGCTGTGATCCAGCCGTTGATACGGACGCGGATCGTTGGTTCTTTGCTATATTTACCCAAAGTTCAGAGAAGAATTACAAATCGGTCCCCGCAGTGGGGACCGACACAATGTACCATAGCTTTTGCCTCTGGACAAGGGAAGCACGGCCTATTTCTTGAGGTTCTCGGGAATGTGGGGAACGGGTAGCTCAACGAAAAACGTCGATCCTTTGCCTCGTCCTCCCGACTCTGCCCAAATGCGTCCCTTATGCGCAAGAACGATTTGTGAGGCGATATAGAGGCCGTAGCCGGTTGAATGAGGGTTCACCGCGCGAGACTCCTTCCCATGCCCTCCTTCGGTGAAGAGCACCGCCTTATCTTCGTCGCTAAGGCCAACGCCGGTGTCTTTCACAGAGAAGAGAATCGAATCATTCGTTCGTTCAAGATGTACCGAAACGGAGCCGGTCTGGGTGTAGTTAATCGAGTTGTTGACCAGGTTTCCAACAACGTGGTTCAAGAGCTGGTCGGTGTCGCCAACCATCGTATAGTCACCAGGAAGGATGTCTTTACTGAAGATGAGATTCTTTGCGACCGCATGCTCTTCAATCGGATGGAGCGCGGATTCGAGGTCACGTTTGAAATCAAATTGCGCTCGTGCATAGCTTACCTTGCCGGTTTTGAAGTCTGCGATGCGGAGGAAGTTCTGAATCTCGCGGATTGCGTTTCGGTTTTTGACCATTGCTTCGTTCAACATGCTTCGCATATCATCGTTGATCGTGCCATACGTGTTGGTAAGAATGGCATCAAATGCCGCTGCGCCGTCGGTGAGATACCCCTTAACTTCGTGAGTGATGAAGCGGAGGGTTTCTTGCTGACGCTTGTTTGCTTCTTCAAGTTGTGTACGAAGTTCGATTTCTTTGCGAACACTGCGGATGAGGAGAATGCCAAAAGGAATAAGGGTGAGGAGTGTAATTGCAAGAACAACTCGCATTGTTGGAAGGTCATTGAGGAACAAAAGAGATCCCACAAGAACCCAAATTGTTACCACTAATGCTTGAGCACCGAATGCTTTTACGTTGAATGCCTTGAATCTCACAACAGAATAGACAAGAAGCGCAATAAAGATCGGCATTCCGAATAGGCCCATTTGTGCTAGCTCCCAGTCTTCGGTAATGCTTCCTATAATATTTCCCGAAGAGAATGAAAAGAGAAAGATGAGAGTTCCAAGAGTAAATAAAGCAATTTCTTTACGACGGTCTTTTTTCTTATGAATGCTTCTAAAACTTGAGAAGAGAATTAAGAAGCCAAGCAGTATCTCTGTTGCATACGTAAAAATAATAACGAAGGGTGTTTCAGCTGCATCGCAGTATGTAATATCAATTGCTGGAAGGAGTTGATCGGTGGGGAGTAGAACAATAATTGGCAAAACCAAGATTGCAAGAAGATTTTTTGCCAGCAACGAAAGGTCTTTTTGTGCGATAAATACATAAGCGAAATAGAACGCACTTACGTATAAGAGCATCTCGAGAAGTATCTGTAAGCCCCAATAGAAAAGAACAAGCCCCGGATCATCACTTGCCCAGAGGAGAACATCAATTATTGCCCATCCAATGAAGAATAAGATCGTTGTAAGGAAGACTTTTGCTACAAGTGTTTGCCGCGCCCTGAAAAAGAGCACAAATCCGAATATTACTGCCGCTAGGATTGCTACAAAGTGTGAGTAGTAGAGCAATGTAGGAACATTGCTTGAAAAGATGAGGTGCTGTGCCGATTCCCAAGGACAGAGAATTTCCATGCCTATAATATTACTACTTTCAAGTTGCGATACCCGTTTCCAAACACATAACTGATTTCTAGCTTTACAGTATCACCCTTCTTAACCGCGATGTCATTCTCAAGAGGAAAGGCGATGGGGGCGTTAAGAGCAAGAGTGTCACCTAACTCAGATTTTTCGTCGAGGGTTGTTACACTTGATAAATAAATACTATTTACAACTCCTGATTTTATAACTGGAAAAGAAAGGGTCGCCTTGAAATTAACGTCGTTCTCTCTTTTAAAGGAAATTGAATTTAAAAGCTCTTTTTTTGTAAAGAATGCAATCTTTTTATTGGGAAGCCATGACCAAAGGTGCCGAACCATTCTCATATTGAACCCCTCAATTTCGAAGTCTTCATTAGAAAGTGCAACATAGGTATCTTGGCGGTTCGGAATGAATCTCGTGTCTGGGTCAACAGCGCTGTTTCTGTAAAGGTTATTCATTGCCCACACTTGGTATTCGTCAACCATTCCTGTTGTAAGCATTTCCATAATCACAACATCAAATCTTGTACCCTCCGGGAAATTTATAGCCCGTGCGTCTGTAAGAACTACTTCGATTATATTTTCGAAACCATTTCTTCTAACGTTTTCTTTAGCAAGCATTGCAACGTACGGATCGAATTCGAGAGAGATGACCTTTTTTGCACCTGCCCGCGCCGCAGCGAGTGCAAGCACTGCAGAGCCAGTGCCACAATCAAGCACAATATCACCGGTTTTTACTGCTCGCTCGATTGCCTTAACTAATGCAGCGGTGCGCTCGGTATCGGATAGGCACTCCGTAATGAGATCAATTGAACTGAATGTTTCGTCCATAAACTTCCTGTGTGGTTTGTACCAGTAATCTTTCAAAGAATCGCACCATCTGTGCTAGTTGCAGTTTCAACAGCAGACTCGTCGTCTGATTCTTCTGGTTTCAATTCATCTTCAGCTATCTCCGTTTCAGAATCGAATGTCTCAAAGTCCCTTTCAATCATAGTTCGTTGGTAAGAAAGATAGACCGACAGAACAATCAATCCCGAGAGCAGAGCCAGAAGAATTTTTGTTTCCAGATTAGCCATGGAGGTTTTCGGTAGGATACCGCGTACCACGTTTTATAAAATTCTCTTCAACATCCTCAAGATCAAACTTGTTCTTAAAAAAATTAGATATGAAAGCGGTATCCATACCCGCCTTGCATGTATAAACATCAATACTTACAAAGCGTCTTTTCGGAAATGTGTGGATACTTATATGGCTCTCTAAAATAACCACGAAACCACTCCATCCTCCCGGATCTTTCACGTGGTTTTCTGGTGCAAGGAATACAGAGGGTTCTGATAATTTTTTCATGTCAAGAAGTGCCGGAAGTTCTTCGAGGCAAGAAAGAATAAGCCCTTTGTCATTAAGCTTGGTCTCGTTTCCACGATAGCCGTCAATCATCAAATGTTCTCCAAAATGTCCTGAAACAACCATTGTCTAAGGGGGTTAGTAATAAAAGTATACCACGCGGATCAGTGTGATTGAGGAGCTACATCCAATGCCGAAGAGGTATTTTCTGCTTTATGTGGTAACGGAGCGTTGGGATAAGTATTAAAATACAAAAGAGAAGCTGGTAGAGAGGGAGACTCACTTGGTCTAATGTTAAATTTTCGATAGAAAAGAACGAAAGGATGACGCCAACAATGCTCAGTGACCATGCGAGGGGCTGTTCCTTGCGGGGTTGTTTCCATGAAAATCGTACAACAGCCCATGCCCCCAGAACGTCCGCAAGCATTGCGCAGGCATAAGCAAACTGTGCGGCGCCTCTGCTATCAGCAAGAACATGTAGTATTAAGGCAACAATTGCTACCACTAAAATAGCCTTTTCGTGCCTATCAATGTGGTCCCAAATATTTCGACCGATTACGGCAGCAACAACAATAAGGAGGGGGTCTATGAGCTCTACGGCTGCAATCCAGATGTTCCCCGTGGCTCCAATTCCTTTGTAAGTAAGAAAAGTGACAAATCCTGTCACAGTACTCACAGCCCAACCAGTAATTGAGGTATGTGCCCTACCTGTAGATATTCTCCAGGCGTAGGGAATAATACTTGCGGTTATGATACAAAAAGAAAGGATGGCAATTTGCTCATGGCTCATGACTCCTATGGTACAGTAAAAAGGTCAATCTATTTGCTATACTTGTATACAAGCGTTAAAGACGCCTACACTCATATTAACTCTTGTATGGAAACCGAGCAGAAAAAGAAAGTACTCCTTATAGACGACGACCAGTTTCTTGCGCAGCTCTATTTAAAGAACGCGACGCAACATCCCGTCGAGCTCCGCGTTGCCTTCTCCGGTGAAGAGGGGTTAAAGATTCTTCGTGAAGGATTCGTCCCAGACAATATATTGCTTGATATAACGATGCCGGGAATGAGCGGGGTAGAGACACTGGCAAAACTTCGGGAGGAAAAATTGGTGCCGAATGCAGACATCACGATTCTCTCGAACGTCCATCAGGCCGAGCATGAAGAAGAGTTTAGAAAATTAGGTATTCAACGATTCGTCGCGAAATCATTCTTCTTGCCTTCTCAAGTGCTTGAGCACGTCGTAAAAGGGTTCGGTACTGACTGGTCAGCGTTTAATGGAGAGAGCGAAAGCAATTCCGCCGCTTAGGTTGGGATTTTTATTTTATATATGGATACCGCACCACAAAAACTTGCCGCAATGATCGTTGATGACGACTCGTTCTTGATTACGCTCTATAAAAAGAAAGCAGAAGAGGAAGGGTTGGATTTGAAGACGGCGCTTTCAGGCGATGAGGCAATCACCATTTTGAAAGAAGGGTTTCAACCAAAAGTCATCGCGCTTGATATGAGTATGGCTGGCATGACGGGCTTGGATATCCTGAAGGAAATTAAGAGTCACAATTTGGCGCCCGAAGCAAAAGTGATATTTCTCTCAAACACAACGGATGATGTGACGGTTGCTGAAGCAAAAGAATTTGGTGTCTATAAATTTATCGTCAAAGCGTCACTCCTTCCGTCGCAGGTAATTGATGAGCTAGTAAAAATAGCGGGGGAGTAAAACGAAAACCGCCCAAAGGGCGGTTTTCTGATTGTGGTGGACACCTTGTCGGCAATTTGGAACCAGCTCGAAAGCTATGTCCTGCGCTCGTACGAGCTCATAAAAGGCTCCGGCATTCTGCTGGTGCCTAGGGAAATGGTCGCGTATTCTCACATACTGGTAACAGAACCAAGCTATAAAGAAAGGGCTGGCGGGCAATTTAGGCTACAAAAAAGTATAATAGTGAAGTGACGATTAAGTCTGAAACAGCCTACAAACTGGAGAGCTACAGATCTCTCTTCTACGCCCCAATTGTATTAGGGGTGCTTTGTCAGTTGGTTCTGAATCTAAGCTACCGCTCCTACTTCGGAGACCTCATAATCTGGAATCTCGTTGCGAGCGGGTCCGCGCTGGTTGCTTGCGGCGCGTACTTCTTCTTTAGAAACCAATCTCGTTTCGTAACCTTCTACGCCACTATGGGTATGGAAGAATGGAGGCACAAGACTTACGAACTCTATCTGCTTCGACGTCTATGGGAGAAAGTCCAAACATATCCTTATGTGCCGGTCTTGATCGCGCTCATCTTGGCACTGGTACATTACGGACTGTTGTCTAAGGGGTTGTTCCCGCCAATCGAGCACAGTGACGCAAATAATGACTTCGGTCTCCTGTGGCAGATACACGCGTCTATTCTAGGTCTGGTGTTCGTCACTCTTTCTTTCTTGATAGGACTGCTTAGTGCAGACGAACTCAACAAGAAAATAGATGCTGGTAAAAGGCTAGCAAATAAAGTCCATTTTAAGAGCATTACAGTCTTCAATACGCTCCTGACGGTATGGGTGGGGTATACAGCCCTAATCCCCACCGCAACACCCTGGATGGAGTCAGCAACTATCTTTGCTTTCCTCTTCCTGATTTGCTCGATCATCTACTTGTTCCAGAGTTTTATGAAGTATCTCTTTGAATTGGACCTTCTCAGAGGACTTGTCCTGGCAGAATTGAAAGCCAACCTAAGAAGTGCACTCGGTGCTGAAATAAAATCGAAGGTAAGTGAACAGTTCTTTCAAAAGGTTGGGAAAGAAAGGCAGATCTTTGTTGGTTATGACTCTGCAGATAACTTCTCTCGGCCGGTCGCAGGAGAAAAAATGGGTCTGGTTGTCGATGTTGACCTTATCTCACTAGAGAAACTGGCAAGACATATCAAGACGACTATCCCTGTTAAGAACTCCACGGAAGGAACCACCGACTCATACAAGGCGGTGCTGTTAAAAGGACTCACTTTTCACTCCCCGATTACTGAAAGAAGGGAAACAATTGGTCTTGTGGCCAAGGGAGAGGCCGAATCAACGAACGCGCTCTTTCAAGGCGTATTCAAAATCAAGGATTTCGAGCGCAGAGATGAATTTGCTGAGAACCTGAAGGAGCTAACGGATAGCGTGATCGGGTATCTGAAGGCTTCCCCAAATAAGTCTGTCGAAACGATGGAGTTTATGGGCGCACTGATTGATGAATCGCTAGAAGTCATGCGCGAGTATCAAATTGAGTTCAGCTACGAAACGTCACAGCACTTGACCCATTTTGACTGGCGCAGTATTGGCCTGCTTGTATACGCCCTCGACGATATATTCAAGGAAATCTACAGAAGCGGGAATGTTGAAATGGCCACGCGGACGCTGTCGTTCATTGATGATCGAATCAATTCAGCTATTCGTCAGCATAATCATTATCTGTTCAAAGAGTTCTTAGGTAGCTACGTGCGCCTCTACTACCTTACTGTTCGCTCAGACAACATGAGCGAGAGGGCCCGTAAAGACATAGCTCAAAACATTCACCGTAAGATACAGGATCTCTTTAAGCATGGACTGAAACTGGATCACGATGCCACAAATGATCCCAATGAGACCAAATTCTATATGGGTGTGGCTCGGGATACGCAGAGGATTGTGAGGGAGCTCAACAAGGTGGCGCTGGACGGGAAAGACATCGAAGGTCTAAAAGCCTTCTCAAAAACTCTAAAGACAGTCTCTTCTACGCTTGAGCGTTATCAAGATGTGAGAACTCTCCGCAACGAGATAGAAATTATCCGTATGGATGTTGAAAGCAACGGATCAACAACTGAGAAAGAAGACAAAATTCGCCACCTCACCGACCTCGTCGAACTAAACGAAACACTTGAGAAGAACGACACCATGTCGCGATTTGCGCTAGGTGCATGGGCGGTTGAGCAGTACCGCCGACAGGAAATAGACGAGAAGTTCTTTGCACAGGCTCTGAGTCTCTTCCAAGAAGGCTTTAACAGCCTCAAATCCATATCGGATGTTTTCTTTGAAATAAAGAAAGATTACCGACACCACGGCCTCAATCTCACAAGTTGGGAAATGGAGGGACATGCAGACGGTGAGGTTCACTCTATCCGAATGGATTGGCTTACATACTTCTATGTGCTCACTGTTCTGAAGCGTGTGCCGGACCAGATTACTGCTGACCAGTTTGTGTACGGAGAAGGTTTGAAAGAGTATTCATCAAGCTACTTAGAGGTAATCCTAAAAGAAGTCGAGCAAGACCTGAAGGACATCGACGCGAATAAAGCTTTCTGGAAACCCGTCTTGCCGGACAAGATGAGAAATGTTGCTGGCGTAGAAGTAGCCTTTGATGATCTTGAGAAGAAAGAGAACCTTTTGGAGCTACACAGGAGGGGTGTAAAACAGCGAGAGAAAGAAGAGTCTGAGTATCTTGCCACCACACCCATTGACGATGGTGTCTGGAAGAAATTCCAAGAAGAGTTTATGAAAGAGTACGAGGAAGCCAAGTCACTCAAGCGAATCATCAAGGAAAGCGGCACTTACAGTGACCTGACAAACCAGCCAGATGAAGACGAAACAGGCTTTGGAATAAAGACCTTGGACTTCAAGTACCACTTCATAAAGGATTGGTACATCTCTACTCACGGAATACCAGAGCATTTTGCGTCTGCAATGGTTCGCGGAGAGACAACGAAGATCTCAGAAGCTATCCTAGAAGCAATAAGCGCGACTGACCCTATAGCTTCAGACGAAGACTTACTGACCCGTATAGACTCAATGATCTCCATTCTTCAGGAGGCAGGCCATGAGCCTAATGTAATTCTTATCGGTAATTGGATAAAGATTCACAATCTTCGCCGGAGTCGTGATTTTGTCCCAAATAATGAAGACACCAGGAGTGACTTCCAGGGGTCGTATAAGGGAATTAACGTTTATTATGTGCAAGGTGAGGAACTGCACAATAAAGCCATTGTCCTTGATCTGAAAAAGGTTGGATCGTTCACTCAAAAACAAGTGAAAGGAGAACCAGGGAAGGAGGTGTATACCGGTGTTCGAACAATAACAAAAGAAGACATCGATCAGTGGATAGAGAAGGATGCCGAGATTGTTAAGAGAGATGGAGTATTGATGCCGCGCGATGAAATTGAAGCGTACATGGGGGAACGAGTCCTTCTAGACATACTCCAGAAGTTTGATTTCACAGTACTGGATACAACTGCCGGGCTTTATTCAGAAATCACTGATACATGAACGCAAAAAGACTAGTCCTAGGACTAGTCTTCGCGGAGAAATTGGCGTTCCATCACAAGGATGGTTTTGAAACCGCTCAAAAGCCAATGCTTATCGGGCTATTTGAGCAGATTCACACCAAGGATTCCCAAGATGTGGAGATGGCGGTTTTGAAACCGCGTCCAATATGTTGTTCTAAACGATTCTACGTGACCTAGTGGATCTTGAAGTCTCGCACCGTATCTTGAAGATTCACCAAACGATACGATGTAAAGCTTAAGGTCTTAGGCGATCGGATAAAGCGATTCCGATCACAGCGGTTCGATGTGGTTTACGCCCCACACACCTCTATCGAACGAGAGATGTGGAAACGTCGATTACGCGAAAGCGTAGTCGAAGTCACGTGCTGTGAAGAACGGACTTTTGATTGCTGATTTTGCAGCTGGGTTGCGCCATTCGTAAGGAAGGTAGCGCGCTCCCGTCACGCACGAGAAGAAGCGAACACATTGTCGAAGCAAGACATCCCCCAGCAGAAGAAAATCCGAAATCCTAAGCACGAAACTCGAAACAGTTTGTCTTTGATTTTGAATTTCGATATTCAAATTTGTTTCGGGTTTCGAAATTCGTGCTTCGGATTTCCGCCTATTGGTGGTCGTCTTGCTTACAATATATGTATCGATAGAAAGTGATTTCTATCGATTTTTCAATGAACGGCCGATATCTCGTTCTACCGCCTGCTTCGCAAGCTTT
>CAZWLQ010000006.1:14866-39865 GCA_964634615.1 uncultured Candidatus Saccharibacteria bacterium | reverse complement strand
CGTTGGTCAAACGAACACGAGCAATCTTGCGGATAGCAGAGTTCGGTTTCTTTGGTGTTGTTGTCTTCACCTGGGTGCAGACACCACGCTTGAAGGGAGATGCGTAAAAGGTAGGACGGTTTGTCAATGTATTAAAACCACGCGTAAGCGCTGTTGTCTTCGTTTTTGCTGCCACTTTCTTGCGATTGCGGCGGACGAGCTGGTTGACGGTTGCCATGTGCTTGAAAAAACCGCTCGGAAGCGGAGAGGCAAAGATACTATAGAAATCCTTGTTGTGCAAGGGCGTTAGAGAGCGAGCCCTGTTAACAGGGCAAACAAAATACCGACGACCGGCGCAATCACCTTCCATAGAAAGAGGACGAAGATGATGACCAGGAAGAAGCCCCATTGTTCGAGAAAGTAGCGAACGCGCTGCATCGAAAGTGGCAAAAGCGCAAAGAGAATTTTTGAACCGTCCAAGGGTGGAATCGGCACTAAGTTGAATATCGCCAGGTTGATGTTCACGAGAACAATCAGCGCAGAGATGCCAACAAAACTCTCCGAGAGCGGTGCGAAACGAATCAAGAGACCGAAGAGCGTTGCGATTAGGATGTTTGACGCAGGACCCGCGAGTGCAACCAGTGCTTCTCCCCACGTTCCGTGGCGAAGGTTAAAAGGATTATATGGAACCGGCTTCGCCCAACCAAAAATGAATCCACCGGAGAAATACGTCACCAAAGGGATAATCACAGAGCCCATCGGATCGATGTGCGGGATTGGGTTGAGCGTCAGACGACCCGCATAGCGTGCGGTTGGGTCACCCAAACGATCTGCAGCAACACCGTGCGCAACTTCGTGCACGATGATGGAGAGGATAAGAATTGCTATGCCGAAAACTATTTCCATGGAGAACTAGTTGATACCCGAGGAAAACCAAGTACCGTATGAAAACAGAAGCGCCAAAAAACTTGCAATGAAACCGAGCACTACAACATATCGTAAAGAATTAATCGCTCCTTCTTTTGGCAAAGAGAAGGTAGGTTTTCCTGCGACTGCAAAAATAGCCATCGCAAGGAAACTAACGAACGTCATATATTGTTCAGTATTATCGAATCTAACGTTATAGTTGTTGATAGAGATATTCAACAAAAAGAAAAACCACGCTAGCGCAATAAAGCCGAGAATGAGTAACACGACGCTCGATATTTTTGTTTCGTTCATGTCTTTGGTGAAGCTTGATAAGCCTTGTGTATCATGGTAGCATAGCGAAACTATCGTATCTGCGTTTATCTGCGTCGTTATCGGCGTACATCCGCGGTTTGCGAAGCAAACATATGGCAAAAGAGTGCGTTATCACAGGAAAATCATCAATCGGCGGCGGCCGATACAGCAATCGCGTTCGTGCGACGCAGTTTAACCCTGGCGTAAAGCGCGGAAAAGTACGAAAAATGGCTAACCTCCAGAGCCGTAACATTTTTGTCCCTGAACTCGGCAAGAGTGTCAAAGTAACCATTTCAAACCGCGGTATGAAGACCATCCGCAAGAACGGCGCATACGCATCGTTGAAGAAAGCCGGTGCAGTCAAGTAAGTGAGGGTCTAGCCACTACCTGCCGGCAGGCAGGGGGTTTAGGTACTAAGAATTTCCTCCGAATCCCCGAGACCCTGGTCTCGGGGATTCTTTCGCATGGGGTATACTTTCCTTCGTATGGATAAACGACTTAAACGTATTCTTGCATTTTCGGACATCCTCCACCGCTACCAAACCGTCGAGCGTATACTCCCTATCCCCTATGTGAACCGGCTTGAAACTGATGTTGAACATTCCTATGTTCTCACAATGCTTGCGTGGTATATCATGGAAACCGAAAAACTCCCGCTCGATCACGGAAAGGTTCTCAAATATGCCCTCGCTCATGATCTAATTGAGGTATATGCAGGAGATACCGCAACCGTCGGGAAACAAGAAAACAAAAAGAGTGTCGCTACAAAAAAGCGACGAGAGAAAGCGGCGCAAGAAAAATTGAAACGGATCGTGCCAGAGTTCAAGGAATTACACGCATTCATTGAAGGGTACGAACATCGGAAAGATCCGGAGGCACGATTTGTCTACGCACTCGACAAGATCGCACCACAATTTGTGACAACACTCTATAAAGACAAGGGTCGGGCACTCTACAAAAAGCGACGCATCACTCTTCAAATACTCGATGACTACAAAAAGGAGAAGGTAAAGAATCACCCCGTAGCTGAAGCGCTCTGGAAATCGCTTCACACATTTCTTGGTAGCTATCACAAGAAGCACGGACTCTTCCCAACTATCGCCCCCGCGAAAAAGTCTTCCCGTCAGAAATAAACACAATCGTCCCCTCTTCGCACGTTGAGAGAATCGTTGTGCTCGCCGTTTTAAAACGCTCAATCACTCCCTCACGCGGATGACCATCGCATCCCGAGCGGTTTTTTGGTTGCCCTGTTATACTCACGTCATACTAAACAACCTAAGGAACTTCTCTCAATCAATTCATGCAAATCTCTGTAACAAGAATAGCTGCTGGTGTTTTGATAGGAAGCTGTATTTTAATGGGAGGATATTATCTACTCTCAAAAACCCGAGCGTACAGCAGAGACAGAGACGCTATTCATGAAACAGTCTGGAATGGACGACCGTATGCTGGATTTAACTTGAATCTTTATTCTCTTTCTCCTACTCAAACAGAGATTTTCAAAGAAGAAGTTTCAGAGCTGTATAAAAGTGGTGCATATAAAGATATTCCACTTGTAGGAGTGGCGACTGGAGGTGGTGGCCGAATATATTTAATGGAGGCTCTCTCCAACTCACTGGGAAGTAACTCTATTACTGCCGAAAATTTTGACTTTTTTCTTTCACTCGGAGAATACGACAAAGAAAACAAAGATCTCTATGTTAAAAGCGCTTTTTCATATCTCCTAAGAGGAACATTGAATTGTGCTCTGGGGTTTAGCCCTGTGCCTGACTTTGTGGTCAATTTTATAAAGTCACGATGTTCAAAAAAACGTGGTGCAGAGAGAGTTGAGAACGTGCGAAAAGAGCTTCTTCTCAGATCGTACACTGACGCAATCGAGGAAACGCTTTTAGGACTACTAACGGACCCGGGTGACCCAGATTCTTTTGGTCAACTTGCCAAGTTTCATGTATCTCAAGGAAACACGTACAACAAAAAGAAGGAGGTTCTGATTGTTGATACCTTCGAGAACAATATACATACATATACGGTTACCGTTGATATTCCGATACCGTGTCAATCGCTCGAAATTGATGACTACTTTGTGGGAGGTCACAGTGAAGAAGTGTCGTCTCCCAATGATGTTGAAATATGGCTTGGTATTACCCCATTCGATCCTCCCGAATCATGTTTCGGCACAATAACACCGACCGATATCACAGTCACCATCCCAGCAAGCGAGGATGCCCAAATAAAGCTTTTGGTACTAAATGGATGGGAAACTCCATTTACTGTTGTCACTCAGAAATAACTTCACTTATTTCAACCGCGTAAACGATGTCCCGTCAGACGTAAAAACGATGGTCCCCTCTTCGCAGGTGGTGAGAATCGTTGTTGAAGCGGCCGTTAGTGTTTCAATGGTTTCTTTGTGTGGGTGGCCGTATGAGTTATCACACCCTGCTGAAATTATCGCGTACTCTGGGTTCACTGTATCAATAAATTTTTGTCCGCTCGATGTACGCGAGCCATGGTGTCCTGCTTTTAAAATATCGCTTTGAAGTGCGGTGCCATCGAGCATCACCACATATTCCTCCACACTTTTTGGTGCGTCACCCGTAAGCATCACTTCGGTTTCACCATACACAAGCTGCGCGACGACTGATGCATTGTTAGTGTCAGTGACGCCATCCATATCACGATCGGGAAACAGAATTCGTAACTCCGCGCCACCACCAAGATCAATGACGCTTCCCCGTCGCGCTTCCTGGTGAATCGCATAACTACCCTTCATTTCTTCTTGGACTTTTTCGGAGTAGAACTCGTAGGTGTCTGTGGTTTCAGTAAGTCCTGGATCAAGAATATGTGCAACTTTATAGCGTGAAAAAACGAACGGCAATCCACCAATGTGGTCTTTATCGGGGTGCGTTGCAATGACGACATCGAGTGTTCGATCAAAGAGTGGCATTACCTTGGAGAGATCGGCGAGTACGCTCCGATCAATTCCGCCGTCAATCAACACCTGCTTCCCTGTCGGACTCTCAATATAAATCGCATCACCCTGACCAATATCCAAGAATGTAACGGTGAGCACGTTTGGCGCACGCTCATACGAATGCCAGAACAACAACGCCATGCTCGATACAAAAAGATAGAGAAGCGCCAGAGTTATGAAATATTTCATTCGTTGCATACTACTCAACGATACCCTGCTTTGCTCAATTTTGTATAAAAAGAAAACAGCGCGGAAAGGGGTTGGGCCCTTCCAGCGCTGGTGAACAACGAAACTACCCTCGAAGTCTCTCTGCGAACGCTCGCAGATGTTCGGCGGTGTCAGCAAATTCCCGAAGCTTCTTCTCACGAACATCCGGTGTGTACGGAAGAGTAATCGCTTGGTGCTGCTCTTGCGTAAGTTCCGCAAAGCGGCCAAGTGTTGCTCTGACGTTTTCGAACATGCGCTCGACGATGCGGCGATGATCCGCCGGCCTCGACTCACGTCCACGACCAGCATTTACACCAAGCTCGTTTGCCTTGCGAGCAATGAGGTTCTTCGCCTGCTGAACCTTCAGCTTTTTGGAGAAAATCGATTGGGCAAGCTCAACCTGTACCTCGGGATGCGATTCGAAGAAGGGTGTCAGCAGGAGGCCGATCGTCGGATTCAAGATTAACGTCTTGCTCCCTTGAAGCACCGGATCCATGAGGTCAATCACCGAGGGATGGAGCTTTTCCAACAGCAACAGATAGTTGCGAATCGTTTGGTTGGTGACTCCAAACTTCGAAGCCATCTCCGTGACAGAGCGACCGAGGCCGTTCTTCAACCTCAGGAAAATCCGAGCCTTCTCAATCGCCGTGTGCTCTTGTCGGTTGAAGTTCGAGATCGCCGAGCGTTCAATTTCCTCCTCGTGAGGGAGTTCGGGAACGATGATGATCCGAAGTTTCTTGCCGAGGGCTCTGCACGCGCGCCAGCGTCGTTCGCCGTCGCTGATTCTGAACATACCGTTTTGCAACGATACGGCGGGCACCGTTTGAAGCTGACCAGCGCTCCTGATCGAGTTAACGAGCCCAGCGAAGTCGGAATCATCGAAGTACGTTCGTGGCTGATCCGTGAGTGGAACAACCTGCCAACAATCGACCTCGATTTCTCGCCCGAGAACAACTGACTCATGACGAACGCTGGCAGCCCCTCTCTCTTGTGGAACTTCGGGGGTTCTCGGCAATGTCGGGCTCACCTTGGGCGCGACCGGACGAGAACTCGGAGGTGGCGCGAGTGTCGTGGGGAATCTCTCGGGCCGTTTCTCCTTCTTCTGAATCGGAGGACGAGCGTTGTCTCCATGCTTCTCATGAAAGCTGCATTTCGTACTGCGCGGACCCGAAACTTCACAGGCACCGTCCCCTGCTCGTAACCCGAGCTTCAGGCATACGAGACAAAGTCTGAAGGGCGATTCGCAACCATAACGGGTCACACACTTGTCATGATTGATGCTGTACGAACCGCAGTGTTGATGGCAGCCCTCACGACTGATCATCGGCAATCTGTCACTTTCAACAGGGCATGGAAAGCCCGTCGGCACTGCAACACTCTTGATGTCGAGCATTTCCTTCCCTTTCTTGTCGTTGTTTGTACTATATTACCCATAGAGGTGATACCACAAAAAAGATACCGTTCCTAGTGTGTGGTGTGGGAGGAAACAAAAGTGACACAGACGCAAACCACCCGCCCTCATGTGAGGGCGGGTGGTTTTTCTATTCGCGTGTATGTGCGATTTTATTCGCGTGATTCGCGCTTGGTTTACATGATGTCCGCGTAGAACGCGAATCGAACCGTATTGGTTGCGGGGTCAACGACTTCATGAACCGGATCAATCTTTGATGCCCATGCAGGGGTCGATGCAACAGAAATTGGTGAAAAGAAGTGCATCACAGTCTTCGGAAACGGACGAAGGATTGACTCAGCGAAGTAGACTGAACGTGCGATTGCGAGCGCGCTATCCCATGCCGGGCTCGAATCGTCGTAGTCCATGCCGATGTTAATCTCATACTGCTTGTCGGTCGCATGCATACCCGAGAACTGACCCTTCTGGAGAACTACCTCCTTATAGGTGTCTGGGAAGAATACTGACTCAACACGGTTACGAATAACCCATGCAACGAGCGTCTGCTCATCTGCCTTCTTGGTTTCAGAATAAATAGTACGTGCAAACCAAAGGATCTCCTCGCTCGCCTGCTCATAGCCAGAATCAACAGTTGCTGCAATAGCTACGCGGTTGGCAAAGAACACGATGTTGGTGCTGAATGCCATAAGGGCCATAACGGCTGTAAGGCCGACCTTAAGGGCAAGGTTTCGAAGTGATTCTTTGAGTGTAAATTTCATAGTTTTGCTTCAAACAAAAACGCCGCCCCGAGGGACGGCGCTTCCGTAGGAAGATGCCTACATTATAACAACGGGTATTTTTTTGTCAATACCCCACAATATGAATTATTTATCGTCAAGAGGGGTTTCTAAAAACGGCCTTGTTGAGCCGTATTTTCACTATGCTATACTTGGATTGTTATTAGCCCACATTAGACTATTTTGGTATGGCAAAACCTCCTTTCTCCCCGCTCTTCACTTCAAAAGCGTTCTCGATTCCGACAATTTCGGGCATTTCTGACAAGACCATGGCGACCCACATGAAGCTCTATGAGGGGTATGTGAAGCATGCGAACCTTATTCTTGAGAAGATCGAGGCCTATTCGAAGGATTCCGAGGCCAATGCCTATGCTTTGGGCGAACTACAGCGCCGATTTGCCTTTGAGTTCGACGGGATGCGGAACCATGAGTACTACTTCACCCTCCTTGAAGACGGGCCGAAATCACTTTCAAACAGCAGCGCCCTCGCTCAAGCCCTCGCCGCCGAATGGGGCTCTGTTGAGGAGTTCATCACACGTTTCAAAGCAATCGCACTCACCCGTGGCATCGGTTGGGCGATCCTCTACTACGACAGAACAACCGACCGCCTCCTCACCCAGTGGGTGGATGAGCAGCACCTAGGACACCTGACGGGGCTCTCGGTGATTCTCCCTCTTGATGTGTGGGAGCACGCGTTTCTTCTCGACTACGCACCGGCAGAAAAGGCAAAATATGTTGAGGCGTATCTTTCAGCAATCAATTGGGAGCGTGCGAACGAGTGGTTTGAGAACGCCCGCGCCTAGCGGATGGTTTCTGCCCCGTCTGGCGCTGACATGGCGCTAGGCGGGGTCTTTCGTTTGTATACCAACACGAGCAATGCGAGCGCTCCATACAGCAGAAAAAGAGTCGTTAGTGAAAATACCGGAAGCATAATGCTGCTCACTCCTGTTGTATCGATCAGGTGCACAACTGAAAACGCGTACGCGCTTATTGCCTCGACAAGAACAGAAATTGGTAAGAGCATAAGTGGCGGCAAAAATCCAAGCGCCCCTATCGCGAGTGAGGCGAACATCAACACCGGCATAGTTGGCAAGACAATGATGTTTGCGGGAAGCGAGAAGATGCTCATGGTTCCCGACATAAACAAAAGAAGTGGTGTGACCGCGGATTGTGTCGCGAGTGTCGTTGCCGCAATTTCGCGGAGTCCGAAGCGCTCGGGCATCCACCGGAGCATGCGGGTTGTTATTGGCGTCACGTTGCAGAGTCCCCACGTCGCGAGAAACGAGAGTTGAAAGGACGGATCATAGAGAAGAATTAGTGGTTGATGCAAAATCATCAAACACGCGGCAAATGCGAGCGCTCGATTCATATCGTAGTGACGCTTGGTGAGTCGCGCGGCAACCACGAGCGATGCCATGATTCCCGCACGAATCGCGGTTTGTGACGCGCCGGTAAGTAAGATGAACGCACATATCCCAAGGAGACTTCCCATGCTCGCAATCAATGGCGCAAACATCGAGAGCGCTCTACCGATAATGTCGCCAACCAGCGTGATGTTGTAGCCGGAAACCACCACAACGTGAATCAGTCCTGCGTTTCGAAACAATTCTTCATCGTGTTTTGAAAGTGCGCCGTCAACACCAAGGACAACACCCGACGCGAATCCCGCATATGGTTCTCCAACCGATGCTTCGAGGCCCCCAACGAATGCACGCCGAATCGTGAAGAACCATTCCATAACCGAATTTCCCTTACCTTTCTCTATGAGCTCAATGTTTGGTTTGTCGACAATCGAGCCGATTCCCTGCTTCGCAAGATAGCGAGGATAGTTGAATGTACGGTCGGCACCTTCAATCGCGAAGCTTTCTGGTTTTTTGACGGTGCCTGAAACGCGAATCACATCGCCGTACGCATACTGCGGGTGAACCGGCGCGAACATAATCACCCGGTTCTCGCTTCCCGTTGGAGCAATGACTATCTTTTGATTCTTCTCGGTGAGCGTCGGCTCATCAACTATCACGCCTTCAAGTGTGATGCTCTCTCCATTTCGCTCATCCGTAAAGGAAATCGCCTGAACCGCATGTGCTCCTCGAAGCGCACCGACACCAAAACCAGCAAAGACAACGAGCAGTGCGCACAGAATGCCGCCGCATTCTCGAAATGAGTTCTTGAACCCAATCCACGCACCGAGAGCAACACACACAATTAAGAGAAACGAACTTCCCGCGAGCGTCATCCGTCCCACAAGCGCTGTGGCCGCTCCCACCGCAAGCGCTCCCGTGAACCCATAAAAATACACTCCCCGCATGTGGGGAGTGTATGTGACGGAGAATAAAGTGGAGCTAAATTCCAAACACCAAGTTCCAAACAAAATCCATGGTTTCAAAATCCAAACGGACTCCTTTGAATTCTGGCTATTGGATTTTTGTTTTGTCAGCGTCCAGTCGATCGAGTCTTAGTTTCTTGAAACCAAAGTAGATAACTGCCGCAACAATTGCAAAGTCAATCAAGACCGCAATGAAGCTGCCATAGAACACCGGTCCGATATGGAGCCCTGCGAGTCCTGCGGTCGAACCGAACACCAAACCGATAATCGGGTTAATGATGTCAGTCACAAACGATGCAACGACCTTGCTCACTGCACCACCGAGAATAAAACCAATTGCTAGACCAATGACTCCTTGTTCCCGAACGAATTGAATAAAATCTTTCATAAAATAAATTCCAAGTTCCAATAATCAAGCTTCAAACAAAATCCATTATACAAATTCCAAATCTTGAGTCCTTGGGTTTTGGGCCTTGTTTGTAATTTGCCTGCCTGCCGGCAGGCAGGGATTTTGATCATTGGATTTTCGCGCTCTGCGCGTCGAGTGCTTCGTTCACCTACGCATCCGCTTCGCTGTTTTCTTCGCGCATTACGTGCACAAACGTTACCTTTGGGAGTGTCGCAAGAATCTCCTGCACTTTGGCGAACTGCGTCTTCAACCCTGCGTCTTTCACTTTGTACTCACGACGAAGTTGTTTTACTACAAGCTCGCTGTCGAGTCGCGCTTCAATCGTCGCGTCCATGTCACTACCCAAAAGCTCCTTGAGAGTCGTAAGTGCACGAACGAGCGCCTCATATTCTGCCTGATTGTTGGTTGTCTCGCCGATATATTCGCCAACCTCTTTGACGACCGCACCATCTTTTGCAATCACGTAGCCAATACCCGCTGGTCCTGGGTTTCCTCTCGCTCCGCCGTCGGTGTTGATAGTTATCTGCGTCACAATTATTTAATTACCTTTCCCCATCCAATCGCATTCCAAATACGCTCATAAAAGTAATATGCAGTCATTCCCAAAAGTGCTGCAATGAGTGTTATTTTGATCGACTCTTTAATTTCTCCTGTAAACCAGTACACAGTTCCCCATGTAATGAGAGTTGCCACAATTCTCCAAAGAACCGTTTTCACCGCTGTTCTTGTGTGAGTTTCATAAAATAACATAGTCCTAGTGTACCAAATGAAACGGCCGGCCCCGAAGGGACGGCCTTGTTCGACACACCTCAACTGTAGATGACTCTGATGAGTCGCAGAGCTGCTTCGGCACCTCGGTGACAGGTCAGTTCGGGGTTGCTATACCCCATCCCGCACTCCGCTTCGAGCGCCTTCGTGAATGCGTCGGCATGCTCGATGTCCGCCTCGCCGTGCACATCCGTGTAGGCGAAGCTCTTGCAGCCGAGCTCAGCCCCGCGCTTCGCCAAGTCCGGAATGAAAATGGCCGACGTGCCCTCGAGCACTGCGCAGAGCGCAAGCCCACCGAGACCCGCGTTTTCCGACTTCTTGAAGAGCGCACGAACATCTCTCAACGGCCCTCTCATCAGCGAATGCTCGAAGGGCGTAGGCTCTGCCCCGCAGGAGTGCGCGAAAGCGAGAAGCATTTCGACATGATCCTGCTCCGCCTCGCATCGCAGATTGTCCTTGAGAGCATGCTGGGACAACTCGTGACGCACCCAGGGGTACGCTCTCCCCAACCAATCCGTGAAGTTCACCGCGAACGTCGCGGTGTATCGTGCGATGACTTGCCACGAAGACACCTCCGACTGACTCACCATATCCCGAACGGCAAACTTGGAAACTTCCACGAGACGCTTAGCGTCCATGCACTACCTTTCTCCACGCTCACGTGGTTCTAATCCGCTGTGATTTATACGCTCCGAATGACATGAAGTCAATCCAGACGTAGAAGCGCGCGTCGGTTGAACCGACGCGCGCGGGCGATCTCACACATTCCTTTTGCGTAGGAGTGTGTGTGAGGCGAGGAACACGAGAGCCGCGGTCACCAGCCCGCCCCTGATGGCGTTCAGGTCGGAGAGGAAGTTTACCCCAACCCCAGACACCGTGATCCCCACGATCGCGGCGAGAGCACCAGCGAAGATCGCTCTCGATGATGCAGTGAACTCGTTCCGGAAGTGACCGAGAACGAGCCCGAGCGTGAGCTCGGTGGCACTAAAACTCTGTACGATACTGGCCATGATGCCCTCCTCTGTTTGTCTTCCGGAAGCTCCGTGCTCCGGCAATCTGATTCGACTATCGCTCCGAACCTACAAAATGTCAACGATACGAAGTCGGATTGGTGTTCCTTTCGCAAACGTGTCTTCTTCGAGTGTTGCGGCGAGTGTTATCGCACTTCCCGCCTTGATTCCCTTCAACTGCTCATCCGCAAAGAATTGAATTGCGGATACCGTACCAAAATCTCTCGCAAGCGTGAGACGTACATGTTGCTTCTCTTTTCCAAACGGTTCTGCACGTTCAACAAACACATTCTTAAACACGAAGATGGGTTTTGGATTTCCCATACCAAACGGAGCGAGCTTCGCGATGTCCCGATATGTGTCTTTTGAAACATCGTTGAGTGATAACTCGTCATCAACAAGCAATGTTTCGTCCTGCGCGCCGAGTGCGAGCTTCCGTGCAGCATCCGAGAGTGCAGTTTCGAGTGTCACCACATGCTCGACCGTCGTTGAAAAACCACCCGAATGCGTGTGCCCACCAAACTCGGTAAAATACTCTTTTGTTTCGGTCATCAAATGCATCACATCAAAATGTCCTGCTGCACGACACGATCCTTTGATAACCGTGGCTTCTCCGCGACCCCACACAAACGCAGGCCTGCCATAGGTTTCAGCGATGGTGTTCGCGGCGAGACCCAAGAGCCCGATGCGCCAGTGCGGATTCCCTACGACAATCACTTCTGGGAGATCTCTTCCTTCAAGTTTTTCCTTAATTTCTTTCGCCATGTGTGCAACAGCACCCTTTCGTTGGTTGTTGATTTCGGTTAAGTGCTTTGCGCACGCAATTGCTTCCGCTTCGCTCCCGGTCGCGAGCGTGCGAAACGCTGCTTCTGGTTCATCCATGCGAGACGCTGCGTTGATGCGCGGTGTAATTGAAAAGACAATATCGTCTTCCGTGAGGCGTGATTTCCGAACACGCACTTCGTCAAACAATGCATCGATACCCGCGCGCTTCGATTTGCGAAGCACCATCAGCCCGTAGTGTGCGAGCGCGCGATTCTCTCCCACGAGCGGCACCATATCGGAGAGTGTTGCGATGCCAACCATATCAAGCAGCCACTTTTCCCAGCCAATCGGAATATCGTTGACCCGCGCATCACCCTTTGCACGAAGCGTTGCAATGAGTGCCGTCGCAACCTTAAATGCCACCCCCGCGCCACAAAGACCCTTGTTTGGATATGTGTCGCCTTCTTGGTTTGGATTCACAATTGCGTAGGCACTCGGCACCGTTAAACCTTCCTTGTGGTGGTCGGTAATAATGACATCGATACCCGCGTTCATCAGTGCTTCAACGTGTGTCGCATCCCCCGTTCCGCAATCAAGCGTGATTAAAAGATTCACGTTCTCTTCGATTGCGGATGCAACCGCACGCTCATTCAATCCAAACCCTTCGGTGTTGCGGTGCGGAATCTTCACAGAAAAATTTTCATGCGTGAGCTTTTTGAAAAGGTCATTCATCAAAACGGCTGCGGGAATCCCATCTGCATCAAAATCGGAGAACACGCGGATATGCTCGCCTGCATCGAGCGCTTTGATGATGCGAGCAATTGCCGTATCCATGTGTAACAGCAACAACGGATTATGCACGTCGCGCTCGTAATCGGGAGCAAAAAAGGCACTTGCATCCTCTGCCGACTCAATACCACGTGCGGAAAGAAGTTGGCGCATCAAGGGTGAGTAGTGCGCGAGATTCTTTACTGCACCCTCTCCGGGGCGTTCTTTAAGGACGTAGTCGGTCATGAGTAGCACCTACTATAGCGCGCAAAACCGGCCGACGGTATTGACGGTTTAGGAATGCTCTATGTACTCTTCTGGGTTTCTGCAGAAACCCAGAAGACAGTTGTATACTTGAGAGATATGAACGACTGTATTTTTTGCAAAATCGTCGCTGGTGAGATTCCCTCACACAAAGTATGGGAAAGCAAAACCCATCTTGCATTTTTAACCATCTTCCCTAATACAGATGGTGCAACTGTTGTAATACCTAAAAAGCACTACCCGAGTTACGCACTTCAACTACCCGACGACGCGCTCTTAAGTTTGATGCAAGCAACAAAAATAGTTGCGGAAAAATTAGACAAAGCACTGCATGACGTTGGTCGCACGGCCCTTGTGTTTGAAGGTTTTGGGATTGATCATGTACATGCAAAATTGTTTCCTATGCACGGAACAAAAGACATGGGCACATGGAAGCCAATAAAATCAAACATTGATCATTTTTTTAAGAAATACGAAGGATATATTTCGAGTCATGATGGAAAGCGCGCCGATGATAAAGAACTGGCACTCCTTGCGGCAAAAATCCGTGCGGCACTCACATAAAAACACAACGCCCCGAAGGGCGTGGCAAGGGAAAGGGCGCTATCTTCGCAACCGTCCCGGTTTAATGTTCTCTCCGAAGACCGAGCGGAGACCGGAGGGTTTCAGCGCTTCGATGCATGCATGAATGTCGTCACAGCGCGGATGATTGTAGAGACGATGCTGTTGACCGCAGAATGGGCAAGCCATGTAGCACTGTCCCGGATCACAATCCACCTGGTCGCCCCCACCGAAACAACCGTGTGTCGAGGTAATGCGGGTGTCCTGAATGAAAATCAGATCCCCGACCGTCATCTCTTTCTTGCAAGCAGAGCAGACACAACGAAGCCTCCTAACTTCTGTAGCACTGTCAGCGAACAACTTCTTCTCTTGTTCGCGCAACAATGCAAGAGCATCTTTGTGCTTGGTGATGATCGATTGGACTTCGGGCGAAACCGGCATTCGGCACTCCTTTCGGTGAGCTATTGTCCTCCGTGAGGATACGTCAGGTACTCCTTAGACGCAAGAATTAGGAAAACATCTTACTTTATGAAAGATTTTGCGCAGTGTGAAGAAAAATTCAGACAAAATTCCAATTTAAAAGGCCCCGCTTTCGCAAGGGCCCTCTCCTTTGGGTTGGAGTTGTCTCAGTAATCCGGTATGCAACCGTAACAACCGGTGCAATACGGATTCCCGCATGGGAAGCAGACGCAGAGATGACAGTACTTGCGCCAGCCCACCACTTCCGCAATATCGTCCGCGTCGTCGAACTTGTAACTGCAACCGTAGCACCGGTCGCCGCGCACAAAGTTCTTCGGACTGGACTGCGGCGAGACAACTGGGTTGTCGTTGACTGGCTGATCCGCCATGACTCTCTCCTTCTACGCTGTGTAGAAGTGAGTTGGCTAATCACCGCTTCTACGTTTTTAGTTTATGTACAAAAGCCGAAGCTATTATACATAAGTAAAACCATTTGTCAAGAACGCCCTAGTGCCTCAATACCCGGGAGCGTTTCGTGCGCTAAAAAGTCGATCATTGCTCCGCCTGCGGATGAGACAAACGTGAATTTGTCAGAAAGCCCTAGCGTTGCAATTGCCGCAACGGTGTCTCCCCCGCCGACAATGACGTGTTTTCCGCTCTGTGCTAAAAGACGCGCTAATGCGTGTGTTGATTCGGTATAGCCCTTTTCATATTCACCAAGTGGGCCGTTCCATAAAACAAAGGACGCTTGTTTAATCAACTGCTCGATATCAATAAGTGTTTGTGGGCCCGCATCAACAATCGCACTTCCTGCGTCAACACTCTGTGGCGAACCAACACGCACAATACCCTGTGCATCTTTGATACGCACATCGGACGGCAAACGAATATTTTCCATTTTCAAAACTTTTTCGGTTGTAGGAATCGGAAACGCCGACGCGACCGAGAGCCCGATTTCAAAACCTTGTGATTTCCACAGGACGTTCGCCGATATGCCACAAACAAACACGTCGGTCATCTTTTCTGCAAGGGACGCAATCAGTGGAATTTTTGTTTCGGGTTTTCCGCCACCCAAAATCGCCAAGGACGGCGTGGGTGCACGAAGCGCCTGTGAGAGAAAAGAATATTCGCGCTCGAATGAAAGCCCCATATAGCTTGGCAAAAACTTTGGTACGCCCACAATCGAAGCGTGTTTGCGGTGCGACACGGTGAAGTCGTCGTTCACATACATATCCGCGAGTGAAGCGAGGGTGCGAGCAAAAACCGGGTCATTCGCTTCTTCCTCCGGATACACACGAAGATTCTCTGCCAAAACCACATCGTCATCGCGCATCTTTGCAATCATGTCTTGCGCACGATCACTGTGGATGTTGCCAATGAACGACAGCGGAATTTTTTCCTTGAGATAGCGAAAAACCGGCTGGAGTGTTGTACCTTCCGCCTTTGAAAGATGACTTACCACAATCACCCGTGCGCCGGCACCGATAAGAAACTTGATGGTTGGAAGCGCCTGTTCCAAACGCACCGTATCAAGAATTGCACCCTGACGTATTGGAACATTTAACGAAGCGCGAAGAAGCACGCGCTTGCCCTTGAGATTGTGTGCCGTCGTTATACTTTGCATCCTAAAGATTAATTCGAGTCGACTGATTTGAGAATTCCCGCAAATTCTTCCGCGTCGGTACTTGCGTGTCCAACCAACAGACCATCGACCGTACCGCCCGCAATCAACGCGCCGGCATTTGATGATTCAACCGACCCGCCGTAGAGAATTTTTACCGCGCCACCAATCGCTCGTCCATACATCGATACCAAAATCTTTTTTATGAAGAGTGCTGTTTCATGCAAAATTTGTGGCGTCACCGCATCGTCTGCTGATTTTCCAATCGCCCAGAGTGGTTCATACGCGACGATAATCTGTTTCGCTTTTGCTTTTGGAACACCGCGAAGCGACTCTCTAATCTCACGTTCAAGAAACGCGAGATATTCCCCATGCATGTCGCGTTCGCTCTCGCCGATGCAGAGAATTGGAGTGAGACCCGCCTTAAGGAGGCGTGCGATTTTCATAGAGATTACCGCGTCACTCTCACCTTTTGCACGACGCTCTGAATGACCAACAATCACATGAGCAATACCGAGACTCTTGAGCATGTAGACCGAGCTCTCCCCCGTTCGAGCTGCTTCGATATCGATCGATACATCCTGCGCACCGAGGCACAGGCCGCCACGTGAAATACTTCGTCCTGCAAATAATCCAAGAAATGCGTGGGGCGGACACACAAGCACGTCGGTTCGCTTCAGGCGCGATGCGGTACGCGAAACTTTACCCATCAAATCTTTTGCTTTCGCGGTTGAATCGATGTACATCTTCCAGTTCCCAACCACCAGTTTTCGTGTACGCGCCATAGTTGCTTTATTGTAGCAAAAAGAGCGCCCGTACGACTGGGTCTCGCTCTGTAGAAAAGAAATACAGCGTCCGAAGACGCTGTGTGCACAAGAGAATGAGTCAGCTCGATCTTACTGGTCAGGCAAGCTTGTCGTCATGAATTGAACGCCTAGAGGGCGATTATCTGAAGGCCAGTCGCCTCCATCCCAACACGTCTCAAGAGACCATGACGCCGGTCCTGACACATGCCCAACAGACTGCAAACGTGCCATCACCGACCGGCCCTTCAACGTTGCCGAAGATCCAAGGGCAACGACAGCGAAACTGAAGTTGGGGGGTCGCATCGCAAAGCCGTAGGCCAGAAGATCTTCAATAGACGCAGGACTGAACGAGCTCTGACGCATGAGATAGAGCATCTCTGCGTTTCTCCACTTCCTGCTTCCTGGAGAAAAGAGTCGCGCCCTACAGAGACAGGATCCCAATTTTGTCCTACGAGAAGGAAACAGCCCTTCTTTGATCCCCGTCGCCGTTTCGTTGATATAAACACCACTCTTTAAAAGCAGTGATGCGATGTCCTCCGCGTAGTTGACGACGATGGGAATTTCGCACGAGAGACGTATTTCTTCGACGGACTCAAGCGTTGGATCCTTGAGTTCCATGATGTTTTGAATCGCTCTCCCAACCAATCCCGGATCGAGACTTCCTTCCCGAACTCGACGAAAGAGATCGTGCTGTTGTCGAGCGAACCTTCCCAAGACTGCGTCGTCGGCGACGTTGGTCATGACGACATCTCCTTTCCGGTACATAGACCGGTTGTCTCAGTCTGCATTGACCGAGGACTTGAACAAGACCGTCCACAGTAAACTCCTACCGCTTTCCTTTGTCAATTTCAACGCTCTGTCCGCTTTTAGATATGAAGAAGCCCCTCGCCCGCCGAAGCGAACGAGGGGGCAGAAAGGTCCTTTGGTTAGGTGGTTACCTAGCCGAACCCCTTGAGAAGTCGAGCGAGAAGACTCGCCACGCGGCAAGACCCCACCGACGATCGCTGTTCGTGTCGTACGAGTTCAAACACCACCCATCATCCCAATGCAGGATGATTGAGTGAAAATGTGCAGTCCAGTGTTTTGCATGGAGCAAGTTGACAGAATCTTTGTCAACGAGAAGTGGGCCTTCTCCGCCGTCAGACTGTGCTTCGGCGAGACGGAAGATGACCCAAGGACTAATTTCAGCCCTCTCACTGCCAAGATCCTTCAGCACTTCTCTGTTGGAGACGGCCCGTCGCAAAAGCGAGTAGTCAAGAGAAACACTCCCTCTTGTAAGCCCTCCTCCGAGGCTGTCACAAAAACAAGAGATAAAGTCGCTCCCGATGAACTTGAAGATTCCTCCGCTACTCTTGTCCAGAAAGTGCTTGAGAGGATCGAATCGTTCGGCGCTTGGTCGGACCAGAATAGTGCCTTGATATTCGAGAATCGCAGTCTCGAGAACCGGAAGACCGAGCACCTTACGTACCTTGTCTCGGTTAACTCTTTCAACATACGCATCGCGTACATCAGCAAGCAATCCTGAACCTAAGACCCGCTGTGCTTGTTCCGAACTCGTTTCCTCGAAGACTTCGATGAACTTCCCTGCCTGTTTTCCGGTGAAGGTCGTCATGTGACGAGTCTCCTTGGCGTCACCCGAAGGTGGACCATGTTGCCGCTGCCGTTAGTGGCCGCGGATGAAAAGAACGTACGGAAACACCATACGCCTGCTCAAGATACACGTCAACTCTCCCACGCTTTCCGCGTCCTGTCCGCGAGTTCCGCGTCTTTACTCAACTTCCTGCCACTCCAAAAACGTAAACTCATCAGAAACCGTTGGAGTGAGCGGTGGTGGAGAAACCGCGAGGTCTTGATCGTATGTGTTGGTGCGATTCTGATAGCCGGAAACAACCGTGCCACCGGATGACCATTTGGTTCCCTCGCGGGCATTCGACACAATCGTGCCATTCACCGTGAGCGAGTTTCGTAAATATCCTGTTCCTTCAGACGACGGGTAATAATTTCTCCCGAAATAACCGTTTTGTGCGATGAAGATACCGTTCAATGTCATATCGTTTGGTGAGTTGAACGGAATCATTACCGAGCGATCCGCAATCACCGTGAGTCCGTCGCCTCCTGTGTAATCGCCGTAGGTGATGTTGCCGTTTAAAATTACATCGGCACGTGCGGACGCGTTGGTGATTTCGTCCGCCGCAACCAACACTTTCTGATCCACGACGCCATCAATCCATGTTTTTGCTTCAACAAAAATAACCGGGCAGTCTGTAGGAATCGTGTATGTCTGCTGGCTTTGCGTCTGCGTAATGATGTCGTAGTCATCAAACCATGTTGACCCACCGTCAACGTGCTGGCTTCGGTGCGACGATGTTCGCCTGACCACCCACTTTGTCACCGTGCCGTCGCCGTTAAAATGCAGACGTATACCACGCTGATCCGAGTCGCTTGTTTCATTAATGTAGATGCCCTCTGTTTGTGCCAGTGTTCTCGTTTGTGCAAGATCGGTCGTGATACCAGCAAAGTCGATTTGTGGAAGTGGGTAATCCCATAATGTCTGGTTTGGTCCCGCACCCCAAACACCATTTTGGTTTGTTGAGGGACTACACCCAAAACTTGATGTACACAGCCATGATGAGACCGCGGATGTCACCAACGAGTCGTTTGTACCGTCCATGCGAATGCCACCATTGCCATGATAGTTGCCGTGAATCTGGCGATCGCTTCCCGCCCACACATTGCTGTTGATGATGTATGCAAATGATGCAACCGACGGTCGCGCGTAACGAGCATACACAACACGTTTGACTGAAGGGTCCGCATCAACGGTTCCCGTCGCCGTGATTGCAACCGTGTTCGTTTGTCCGCAATATTGTTCGCTTGAAAGATCGAGCTCAAATGCGCCGATGACACCTCCTTCTGGGTCTTCAAAAGGCACGACGATTGGGTCGGTCGAAGTGCCGGCGCCGTTATTGAGATCGTTCGGATAGTGTGCGAGGTGCCACTTGTAGTAATCGAGTCCTGCTTCAGCGATTTGCAGCGCTTTTTCTCGATTCTCTTTGATCCCCTGCGCACGAGTCTGGAGAAACACGAAACCAACGAGGCCGCCCAAAATCATCAAGAACACACTTCCAAAGACGACAACAGAGATGACGATATAACCACGACGAAGTCCTGACATCGTCGTGGAAGCACGAAATCCGAAATCAGAAATCCGAAATGGGTTCATGTTTTTAAAATTTTTAAACATTTTGATGTTGCCTCGAATTTCGATATTCGTGCTTCGAATTTTTATAGGTTTATCTTCAAGTTTCTGATTGTTGCGCTTGAGCGAAGAACATACTCGTTTGGCAGTGTCTCCGGATTCACATTCACAACCAAACTCACTTTCACGAACGAAACCGGTGTCACGCTACTGTATGAGGTCAGAATCACACCATCGCTGTCATAAAATTCGAAAATTGGCGTGCTCTGTTCTTCGTTCCGTACGTTTTCTGACAATATTTGTACGGCTCCATTCGCTTCATTGTACACCGCGGGTGTTCCGCTTGGGTTTGTAACGCGTTTTTTAAACGATGTTCCTTCGAGATAAAATCGGACAAGCTCAACATCGCTGTCACGGTCGAGATCGGTATAAATCGCAACCGTTGTTGAGCCGATTGCAACGACGGGATATGCGCCGCCATCTGAATACGAGGCTTCACGAACATCGCGAACCATTTGTTCAACGCCGCGTCGCGCACTCTCAACCGCAATCGCCTGTTCCATCGCAAAGCGGTTGCCTTTATAGAGCATCATAATAGAACCCATCACCGCAGCACTAATGATAATCAGAATTGATGTGGTGACGATCATCTCGATGAGCGTCAGGCCACGCATCCCGCATCTCGCGTCCCGCATCAATATTCTTTTATTACACATATGTTTCATGGATTCAGTTTCGTGTTGTGGGGTGCGGGTTACGGGTTGAGCAACACCGAATACGTTGATGCCCCTGACACATCCACGCCGGTAATCGTCTGTGGCGTGTATCCCGATTTACTTACCGTCAACGTGTATGTTCCGCTCGAAAGGTTCCTGAAAAGAGTTTGTCCGCAGGTGGATGATTCCTGTGTCACATCATACCCCGTCTTTGTCGCCTCGATTGTGGCGCCAGCAAGTGGCACATTGCTGTCATCTGTCACGTATACAAGAAGTGAGTGCGTGCTCGCCGGTGCCACAATGAAATCAATTGTCTGTGTGACGCCAGGGTTCACTCCGAACGGTTGGAATGGGCAGGCTTCTGCAAGCATGATGCCGGTTTCAGCAGCACCTTTTGTTATTCGATACACATCCCATTCGATGCCGGGAAGATCGTAGACTCCAGCGGCGTCCGTGGTAAATGTATCTTGATATTTGTATATCGGGGCACCGCCACCATCGGTTCCAATGGTTTTTGCTCCAAGGATGCTGAACGATGTGTTGGGTCTTGGTAGTGGACCTTCATCATAGGTGAGGTGCCACTCCGCAAGCGTTGGTGAAAGCAAACCGTCGCTACTCGAAAGTGTCGCGCGCGCCTGTAGCCGTCCATAGGTGCTTGTTGCAAGTGCCGAAAGAGCAACCGGAGAGACGGTAAACCCAGCAGCGTTCCCTGGAAGCGTTGCATCGGGAACAAGATCAAACCCCGTGCCCGTATCGTAGTAAAGCTTCACCTCCACGCTTGTATTAAGTGGCGTTGTCGTATCAAACACCAGCTCGTTCCATCCCGCGAGGTACGTCGGCGCAACCGACGTCGCAGTGATTGTTCCTGGCGAAAAATAATATGTCTCGCCAGGCAGCAGACGCGCATCGCCACTACTGATATCTATCTGGTTTGCGATTTCAACCAGCGAGAGGTCTGCAAACGTATCGGTCCATGTTGCGCTTCGAATCTCGTCGAATGAACGAATGGTGAGGTCAGAGAGTCGATCAATGCGAAATGTTGACGATGTGATGGTATCGCCAACGACCGTGAGTGTTCCAGGATTTGGATTCGGATTGCTCACCGATGCGGTATATGTCTGATCAGTGCTGTAGCCATCCTTCGTCGTGATAATCTGATACGCGGTTGATGTTGGCGCGCCTGGGAAGTACGCGACACCGTCAACACCAGAGAATGTGCTGATGCTAATCGACGGCGACACCGCATCATTTGTAATGGTGATATCAGCACTCGAGACCGGCAATCCACCCGCATCAACAACATTCACCACGAGCGTTCCTCCTCCATCGAGCGTCTCAATTCCTTTCGGCACGATGCTCGTGATGAGCGACACCGTCCGTTCCATGTCTCGAAACATCCACAGCACATCAACCTTTGCGACCTTGTAGTCTGCTTGAATGCCGTTTACGTCAGCGGCACCAACACCGTCCGCCGGGGAGTCTATGAATTGCACGAACGTGCGGCGCGTGTACGCAATGTTGTTTAAGGTGACGACTTCTGTTGCTGGGATTGCACCCGCAGGAATACCACCAAGTACCGCAACGCTGTTGTAGGGCAAACTACGCAAGTATTCGACTTGCTCATTTGCTAGCGCAACTGCACCTGTTTTTGCCTTACCCAAACCAACCGACAACAGCGCCATGCGAATGACACCAAAGAGACCGATGAACACAAGGAGCATCAGCGCCGTTCCGACAACCGCGTCAATGAAACTGGCACCTCGACTTCTCTTCTGGTAAGAGAAGAAATTCCAAGTTCCAGATTCCAAGTTCCAAGGTTTCTTTTGTGGCTCATTTGGACTTTGGATTTTGGAGTTTGTTTGGAATTTGGATTTTGGAGTTTGGTTTTTTACCATCGGTTATTAGATTCCACTCGAAATTGAGTAGATTGGCGTAATCATCGAAACAGCAAAGAATCCAACCGCGGCACCGATAATCACCATCAAAAACGGCTCGATGATTGTGGACATGTCCTTTGTCTTTTGTTCGACCTCTGACTCAAAAAATTGAGCGATTTGCATCAACATCCCTGGAAGTTTTCCTGTTTCTTCTCCAACCGCAATCATTTCTTCAACCATTGGAGGAAAAAGTTTTTCGTACCGTGCAAAAATAGTTGAGAGT
This sequence comes from uncultured Candidatus Saccharibacteria bacterium, assembly GCA_964634615.1. Taxonomy (GTDB): domain Bacteria; phylum Patescibacteriota; class Minisyncoccia; order Phycocordibacterales; family EsbW-18; genus EsbW-18. Next base: position 17,468 of record CAZWLQ010000006.1, on the reverse strand, counting down.
TGCGCTCCTGTTTGAATATCCTGCTCTCCGGCGATAAACACCTCTTTGTAATACGAGTTCTGTAGGACGTCGCCGGTAATCGCAAGTGATGAGACCACTTCAACGCCTGATGAGAGGAGGGACGAGAACGTGCGCGCCATACGTGCGGTATTCGTTTGCTTCACTAAGCCTCCAACGATTGGCATGTGGAGAACAAGCCACTCGAATCCCCGCTTGCCACGCTTGGTTCGCGCAAGAAGCACTGCAAGCACAACCAGACACGCGAGCCCACCGAGCACCGCAATCGGGTGCTGTTTCAAAAATTCACTTGTGCCGATAACAAATCGGGTCGTCACCGGAAGCTTCACATTCAATTCGGTAAACGTCGCTGTCAGCGTCGGCACAACAAAAATCAACATGAGGATACCGATGATGACCATCACCGAGAGGATAATCGCCGGATACATCATTGCGCCGCGCACCTTTCGCTCAAGTGTGTATGTTCTATCCATTTGATCCGCGACGATGCGAAGCGATTCACCAAGCTTCCCCGATTCCTCGCCCGCGCGCACCATTGAGACAAAAAGTGCGGAGAAGGTGTTCGGATGTTTTGCGAGACCGTCGGAGAGCGATGTTCCTTTTTCAACCTGGAGTCCAAGATCGTGAAGGATTCCTTTGAATTTCTTATGTTTTGTCTGGCGCTCCATCACGGAAAGCGCACGCGAGACCGCGAGACCTGCATCAATCATCGCCGCAAGGTTTTTTGCAAACGTAATTTTATCGGCGAGCTTCACACCACCAAACGATATGTTCAACTTGGAAAGCGCAGCGCTCTTTTTTGCTTCTTCGGCGGTGATGAGCGTTTTCCCTTCGCTTGAAAGATCTTTTGCCAGCACAAATTGGTCGTCGGCCTCTTTGAAGCCCTCCTCAATCACTCCTGCCGTATTGATTGCTTTATATTTAAAACGCATGAGAGTTGTACTCTCTCAAGTATACCCAGCACATACGTTAAAGGTAAGTGGTGGATACACTTGCAGAATTTTTTCTCAAGTGATAGAGTCTTCGTCAGTCACTGTTCCGGGACGACGACCTGCTTGGGTCGGTTCGTCCAACGCGCAACCGCGCCCTGGCTCAGGCGCAGACTGCCGAAGGCAGAAAGGATCGTTCATAACGTGAACGACAGCCCGCCGAAGTAGCAACGTAGTGCGCCACGAAGTGCCCTGAAGACTTGATACTACGGAAGACGGGAAGTGGCCGGCTCGAAGTACCAACGAGGACTCTTCGAGTCCTCCTCCAAATGGATCGCCGTGCCCTCCGAGGCACACTAAGTCGACCCATGCAACACCGGTCATCCTCTCACGGGGATGGCCGGGTTTTCTTTTTCATTCGCCCGTTTTTGGCAGCATGATATATTCTTACCAAGTAGCTCTTCTGTGCAGACGGCGTTCGTGCCGGTTCATGCACCTTCAACCAAAGGAGAATCTATCGAAGGCTGCCCGAACATTGTTGAAGCTGTTTCAAAACTAACAGACCGCCTTGACGATCTCGTCGTGGCGGGTCAGGCCTAGGCATAAGGGCGTCCCTCGCGGACGCCCTCTTTTTTATCCGCACCCATCCGCGCTTTCTTATCTGCGTTCATCTGCGGCTACTCGGAGACCACGCGAAGGACTTCCTCCAGAGTCGTCGTTCCTTGTGCCGCTTTGAAGATTCCGTCCTCAAGCATCGTCATCATTCCTTCAGACTTTGCTTGCGCCTCAATTGCATCGCCGGTCGCTCCCTTGATAATCAAATCTTTGATGGTCGGTGTCATACGCATCACCTCATGGATACCCAGTCGTCCCTTGTATCCATCGTCAGAATCAGCGCCGCCTTTTGGACGATAAAACGGAACGTCGCTCCAATCCGCTTTCTCCGCAATAATCTTCTCCGCCTTCAAGAACGCGAGCATGCGATCCATGTCAATGTGCGTCGCGAGTAGTTTCAATTCGTCTTTTGTTGGTTTATATTCTTCTTTCTCTTTTGCAAGCGTTCGCACCAATCGCTGCCCAATGATTACTTTGATTGTCGAGACAAGAAGAAACGGCTCGACACCCATATCAATCATGCGAGGAATCGCGCCTGCAGCGGAGTTTGTGTGGAGTGTCGAGAGCACCAAGTGTCCTGTGAGCGCCGCGTTCACCGCCAACGATGCTGTTTCTTGGTCGCGAATCTCCCCCACCATGATGATGTCGGGGTCTTGTCGCACCAGCGCGCGAAGGCCGTTACCAAACGTCATGCCGATTTCTGGCTTCACTTGGGTTTGATTGATGCGTGGCATTTGATACTCCACCGGATCTTCAATGGTCGAGATGTTCACGTCCGGCGTATTCAAAATATCCAAGAGCGTATAGAGCGTTGTGGTTTTTCCCGAACCTGTTGGCCCTGTCGTCAAAAGCATGCCGGTCGCCTGCTTCACCGACCAGTGGAGCGATTCGATTCCTTCACCATGAAAACCAAGTGATTCGAGCGTGAATCCTCCCCCACTCTCACGCAGAATACGCATGACAATCTTTTCACCGTAGTAGGTTGGGAGTGTTGAGACACGAAAGGAAACTTTTTCACCATCGAGATCAATATAGAAACG
>CAZWLQ010000006.1:0-14856 GCA_964634615.1 uncultured Candidatus Saccharibacteria bacterium | reverse complement strand
CCGTCCTGCGGCAAACGCTTTTCGTCGAGTTTGAGACTCGATAGCACTTTAATTCGCGCGACGATGCCGGGCGCCGCTTGTTTTGGCAGCGTCATCGCGTCATGCAAGAGTCCGTCGATGCGGTAGCGCACCATCAGTTGTCGTTCCGCGGGTTCAATATGAATGTCGGATGCACCCTGCACTACCGCGTGCTTAATCAACGTATCAACAATGCGCACAATCGGAAGATCTTCTGCGAGCTTCTTTAAATCTTCGCTCGACCCCTCTCCATCAAGAGGGACATCCGCAATCGCAGTCAGCGCCTGCGCTTCTTGACTGATGATGTCGCCAAACTCTGCTTTAAGTGATTTTTGATATTGAATCAGGGCTCGCTTCACCGATTCGGTATCGGTGAGTCGTGGGAGAATCGTGAGACCAGTTTTCTTCTTTACGAAGTCAATCGCTTGAAGATCATCAACATCGAGCATTGCGACCTCAAGTCCTTTTGGACTTTGGCTATAGGCAACAATATTGTTATTGCGCGCAATCGGTTCGGGAATCAAGGAGAGAAGCGCGAATTCAATTTTTTGGTCTTTCAAATCAACGAATGGAATACCGAGAATGTGTGCTTTGGCACGACGGAGATCGTCTTCCGCAATCAAACCACTTCCAACAAGGAGCTCCTCAAAATCTTTTTCTCCTTTTTCGGCTTCTTCGTGCAGTTCTTCAAGCTTCGTGCGAGACACGAGCTTGGTATCGATCAAAAATGACTCGAGTTGTGTACTGTCGATGCGCATTTGTTTTTATTGTAGCACCAAAAACACCCACTATTTGCACAGTGGGTGTTTTCTTCCGCGTTCTGTCCGCGTAGTTCCGCGACTATCGTATTTCGTACGTAATCGACACATTCGCCATAACCGAGTTCTCCCCCATCGGAAGCTCTGGCGCGACCGGTGCTGATTCAGCAACCGCCATGTCGTATCCCATACCTTCCTTCGAATACATTGGGTAGTACCCGCCGCCGTAATCAGAGAACGATACGACACGTACCAATCGAACACCGAGATCATCCGCAAGTTGCTTCGCCTTCATACGAGCATCTTTGATTGCTTCCTTTCGTGCCTCCCGCGCAAGTTCATCTTGATCATCAATCGTGAAGTTTGGACCGTAAAAGTCGGTTGCACCGAGCTCTGATACACCCGTGACGAGTTCGCCTGCTTTGTCAGTGTCGCGAACCTTCACCGAAATTGATTGATAGACTTCATAGCCGACGAGTACTTGATTGCCCGGCTGTGGGTATGGGTACATCATGCGTTCGTCATACTGGTTCAACGGAACGGCATCGCCCGCGCCCCATTCGTATTTCGGGTTCGCGCTGTAGTTCGTTGTCTTGATGTCTTTCTCATCAACTCCCTGTCCTTTCAAATAATCAATAATCGCATTCATGCGTTCTGCCGAATCCTGTTGTGCCTCCGCAAGTGTTGGCTTTTCCGAACGAACCGAGAAACCGAACTCTGCGATGTCAGCAACAGCAAAAACTTCTCCTTCACCCGACACTGTGATCACGTTACCTGTTGGGTATTGTGAACCGATGTACGGATATTCGCGAAGCTTCGCGATTGCGAGCAATGCGACGTAACACGAGAGAACAATTGCGAGTACGAGAACCGCTTTTGTTGCTCGCTCTTTTGTAAGTGAATCCATAGAATAAAAGCTAGTGGGTAATGTATAAAGCTATAGCAATGTAGCGCTATACCAAGTATATACCCCATATCCATCTGTTCGTTACACGCGCCGACCTTCTGTATACTGTGTGTATCAGATCCCGCTGTAACAAAGGCCTCGCGTGTGGCTATGTACTGGTAGGGACTGCCACCCATGGAGTCCACCGAACGTTTTAAAACCATTGTCGAACGACTGCGCACCGGAAGTGAAGATGCGTTCCACGAACTCTATAACGCACTTTCCCCACGCGTGTTCTCGTACCTCATGCCACGCGCCGGTAGTCGTGAGAATGCGCTCGATGTGCTCCAAGATGTATTTCTTGGTCTCTGGTCATCACGACTTCGTTTCGAGTATCGAGGCGACGCATCGGTGTGGGGTTTTGTTTTTTTGATTGCTCGGCGCGCACTCATTGCACACTACAAAGGACGCGCAAAGGATGCATTGATTGAAGGTATCACTGAAGACGCTCGATACGACATGGATCTCGGTGCGATTGGCGACATACACACCATTGAACGCGTCCTGCCGAAACTTTCAGATGATGATCGTGAGGTGGTGACGCTTCGATACTGGTCTGGATTTTCATTCGGAGAAATCGCGGAAATGCTTGGCAAAGAGGAGTCCGCAATACGCGTGAAGCATCATCGGGCACTTAAAAAACTCGAGTCACTTCTACCCCACCATGAGTAACCTCGAACAAAAACTCTCATCGATTCGCATACGCCCGCTCTTAGAAAGCGAGAGAGCATCCGCGTGGGCACAGATTTCGATGAAGATGGCGAATGCGCCGGCGGTATCGCCGTTCTCGTTTGCGCATTTTGCACGCGGGTTTGCGACGGTTGCACTCACACTGCTCATGATCGTCTTCGGTGGGCGCGCGACCGACCGCGCGGTGCCGGGCGACACACTCTACACACTCGATCGTTCGTTTGAGCGCACATTCCTTTCAATACTTCCGGACGGGACACACAATCGTGTTCTCCTCTCACAAGCAGAAGAGCGTGGCGACGAAATTGCACTGCTTGTCGCACATGAAGCTCCGAGCATAGAGCAATCTAGTGAAATAGTAGCTGATGACTCGGCGATGTCTGCAAAAATGGCACCCGCTCCTACGGCGGACACCATGATGATGGCAACATTTGCGCTCGATGCACCGGCTCCGGTCACGCCAACATATTCAGAGGAAACGGAGAAAGCGATTAATGACGCGCGTGCATACTTCGCCGATCTTGAGATTGTATTGATTGAAAAGAATGATCAGGAAGGATTGCAAAAACTGTGGGAGGTTATGGCGACATTCGAAACAACTGTTTCTGGCCAATAGTTACAGACAGTGAATATTTATAAAAAGAAACACCGCGCACCTTCCTTTTCGGAATAGCGCGCGGTTTCGTGTTTCGAGTATGAGACCCTACGAGGATACCGGCCCGTCGACGATGGTGATGATTGGACAAACCTTCTGCTTCTTGGCCTTGAGATACGCCCAGATCAGAGAGAGCGCTCCGGTCTTCTTCTGAAAAAGGATGAGGAGGAAAATCCCCAGGATGGCGAGGGCTGCACCGATTGACCAGTGGGGCAAGGAAACGATTGTGCGGAAAAGAGCACGCCCCGAAAGCGCGAGAGCAGTGATAGCGGCCATGAGTATCGCAACGTTGGCAACCGTCACCCTGAACCCAAGAACTTCTGGCCAACGATGACAACGCGTGAAGCTGTCACTGTCGTCGATGGACAGTTCGGCTTCAGTTTTCAATCGCCAACCAACCATGAAGGCGGAGACCGAACCAAGCACCTCAAAGGCGATCCACACCACCCAACCCACTGGAATGCAGAACAACAGGTTGGATACGAATCTCCAGAAAAGGACACAGATATTCACTTGCGTAGGGATTTCAGAATCTTTCGTAAAGTAGTATGCAACCTTCACCCTGAAGCTATCTTTCTTGAGATCTTTCATACTTCCCTCCTGGGGGTTTTGGTTCTTCGAAACAACAAAGAACCGGATTTAGCTGACGATACTCTATAGTTTTTGACGACTTTGTCAATAATACGAAACACCAGTCTTATTCATAGGAATAAGATTGGTGTTATCTGCGTTCATCCGCGCCCGCCTGTTTACCTGCCGTAGGCATGGTCGGTGGGTTTATCCGCGTCTATTATTTTTCTGCAATCAAGTGGAACGTGAGTTTCATCTCGTCTGCAATCAAGCTGTCACCGAGATCGTCAAAGAATGTTCCTGAACCGTAGCGAATGTCCCAGAGTGATCGGTTAAGTGTCACCGACGCGTCTGCAACAAGGCGGGTGTCGCTTTCAGCGACAATTGTTGCTGGGAACGAAATCGTTTTTGTTGTGGCCTTGATTGTCAAATCCCCCGTCACAACACCGTTGGTTACGTTCTTGATGACAAATTCCGCATTTGGATATTTCTCCGCGGCAAAGAAGTCATCTGAGAGAAGGTGGTTTTCAAGTTTGTCAGCGCCCGCCTTTGTGTTGCTTGTCTCTGTTACTTTAATTGACTGCATGTCAATGAAAAAGTCTCCTTCAAAGACGTGTCCGTCTGCAACACGAAGTGTGCCGCTTTTAATGTTAATCGTACCGCTGTCTTCGTATCCGAGCACCCTCGGCTTTGATCCTGTCCATGTCATCGTGCTTGATGCAGCGTTAACGCTGTATTTGCCGTCCGGAAGATTTCCTGGTTTCTTTACACCACTTGTTCCTCCTGTTGTTTGTGTTGTGCCGCCAGCAACAACATCGGGAGTTGTGCTTGCGGTTGTTGTCGCCATATCATCTGCCGAATTGTTCGTGCGAGCATTCCATGCCCACATCGCAAGAAGAATGACAACAACGGCAGCAACGAGCCCCCATAGAGTCTTTTTATTCATACATATCTATACTATCGCCTAGTGGCGCTGCTAATAGGGCTAGTATACCCAGCACATACCCTTATTCCAAGGTATGTTCTGGGTGTACCACGAGGATGTTGGAGTTAGACAACAACTTCGGGAGCCGCCGTGCTCATAGGAATCGCGGTTTTTCGAGGAATTGAGAGGAGGAGGAGTACCACAAAGAGACTTCCGGACATCACTGGAATCGAAATGTACCCGAAGATGCTCACGTATTGTTGAAGGCAGAGTGATGTCGCAGGGTCACAAAAGAGTGGGTCGGTAATCAGTGGGAGTGAAATATGGTACACGGCCAACAGAAGCCCAATGGTTGAAAAAAATGTGATGAGCGGACGAACGAAACGTCCACCTTTTTTCAAGGCCGCATACAGAAGAATGAGAATTTGCGGAAAAAGCGCCAATCGTTGGTACCAACACAACGTACACGGAACGAAACCGACGATATCGGAGTAATAGAATGTGCTCAAAGCGGCGAAAAGTGAGAGCGCAAAACCAATCGTGAAGGCGCGCGCTGCAACAGCATCGTAGAAACGTGACGGGCGGACGAAGAGACCCACAAAAAGAACAACGGCGAAGAGTTGTAAGCCGATGGTTCCGAGACCTAAGAGTATATTGATGGTACCTATCATTGCGAACCGATTATACCGCGCACGCACCTCATACACAAAGCTCGTGCAGACAGGCCAGCGTGGAGGACTACAAGGATATCCCGCGGATGAAAATGCCAAGTCGTGTGATAATCACAAATCCTATTCCCCACGCAATTGGTAACCAATACGGAACGCCGAAAAACGATGCTCTGTGCCATGTTTGCTGCGAACCAAGGCGACGAAGACCTATCTCAATGATAAGCCCAAAAAGGATTCCTGTGAGAAAGAGCGCAATCTCTCCTTGATTGTAGCGAAGCATAAAAATCAATCCCGAAAGAACAAGGGCGGTGAACGAAAGAGCGCCCTCGCTCGTTCGGCCAAGCGCCTGAACAACAAAAAAGAGAACAAACCCTATGAGAGGAATACCGATTTGTAGAAACAGCGCACTCTCTTCCATATCTATGATCGGTGGTCGGCCAGAGGGTGAATGTGCGATGCGATACCAATCGCCGCAGCAATCAACACAACATTTTTAATGATGTACTGTCCTTCGAGGGTTGGTACAAGAAATTGTTGCCACCCTATCTCCGGCAAGAGAATAAGCGGAAGGAATGTTGTCACCATGTGCAGGAAGAGAAGCGGAATCACCACGCGCTCCGCCCCCTTCCAGAGAAAAAGAATGCCGATTGCGCACTCAAGGAGTCCGAAGAGCACGATGAACGTTCCGAAGCTCATCCATGAAATGGTTTCTTCGAACAGTCGGAGCACGAGACCGCTTGCAGGCGAGAGACCAATCACCTTCAAAAGACCGAACCAAAAGAAAACGATGAATAATGCAATGCGCGCGGATGGTTCTGATATTTTTCGAAAGAACCTGATCGCACGCTTATCGAACGATTCAAACATATGACCCAGTATACTCCGCGTGCCCCCTACTGACGAAGCGTTGTGAATAACCGAGGAAGCTCTTCAACATAGGTAACATTGAACTTGATGCGACCGATAACGCGCCCATTTTCCGTTTGAACATCAACGCGCCAGTGTCCTTCGGGAACAACATTTTTTGTGGAATATCCTCGATATCCTTCATCGCGGCCACCGGAAATTGGAAATGCGATGTCAGAGAGCGACACCCATCGGCTCTTTGATTCATCGAACCACTGCCAGTTGTGCACAATCGTTGCGGAGAGTTTTGTTGGTGCAAACACCGAGCTATACACATACACGCTCGCCCCGGGAGTGAGGTGAAGTGTTGGTGATGTAAAGAAACGCCCGAGAAACCGCCCTCCTGCACCGTACTCGTGTGTCAGACGGTAGCCCGCACCGGTACGTTCAATGCTGTGATATGCACCACCGTCTTCAAGAGAAAGTGGAATCGGCGGAATAACGTTCGTGCCATAAAAAAGAATAATAACCGCGATGATGCCACCAATCGTCATGAGTGTTTTTGACTTCTCGCGTGCGATGAGTGCTGGGAGTTTCAGCGAAAGGGCGTAGAGAAGGAGGAGAAACACCGCAGAGGCAACAACGATCGAGAGTATGAACGTACCTATGCCGAGCGTGCCGGTAATCAGTGGGATGTAGACGATGAAGAACGAGAGGAGTGCAAAGAAAAAGAGTGCGGATTGAAATCTGAAACGAAGATAGTATGGCTGAAAGAGCTCGTTGCCAATCAACAACAAAAAGAAGAGTAGGATGAATGGCCAGCTTGCAATCAACGATGTGCTTCGAGAATACAACACCATGAAGCCCGAAAAAAGATTACCGAATGCAAACTGAACAATGATGGGGAGATACACGTATATGCGCTCAAGCCACCGTGAAGGGCGGATTGAAACTTGATACGCATTGATGAGTGTAATGCCGGTACCAAGCACGAGAAGATACCACACGAGAATGAGTTGGTTTGAAATGAGGTCAATTCGACGGAGCGTGAGTGTGTCCACAATGAAACCGACCAAAAGCGACGCCGATGCAAGGCGTCGCTCATAGCGAATGAAGAAGTCTCGTACTGTGCGGACGTGTTTTTTCACACCCTCACCCTATCAGAAATAGTGCTCCGAGAGAATCGCTCGCGGCTTAACGGTTATCGCCATCGCCATGCACAACTCCCCTGTCACGACGCGAAAGCACCTTCTCAATATTTTTGTTGGCGACATCATGGAGCGAGAATCCGTATGTCCCACAAGCGTACGCGAGATAGAAGAGCACGTCACCAAGTTCTTTCATTACCTCTTCTTTGTGCTCTTCGTTCATGGTGCCATCTCCGTCCCGAATGATTTTCTTGATTTTTTCGGCAACCTCACCCGCCTCACCACACAGGGCAAGCGCAGGATAGGCGATATTGCTTCTCCCTCCTCCAATAACGTTTTCAGTGACTGTTTTTTCGTATTCTTTGAAGGAGTCCATGGTGGTTCAGTGGTTAGTCGATTGCGTCGAGTGCCTCATCAACCAAATCTTCAATTTCATCGCGGAGGTTGACGACTTCGTCCCAATCTTCGTCATCGAAGGCGTCCTCTGCTTCATCAAGGAGATCCTGTGCTTCGTCGAGAAGATCGTTTGCTTCGTCAACGTCATCGCCGTCGTCTTCTGCTTCGTTGATTTCATCTTCTGCGTCATCAATCAGTTCCTCCGCTTCATCGAGAGCATCCTCTGCGTCACCTTCATCAGCATCACTGTCGCTATCACCGTCTATCTCATCTCCGGCATCATCCGCAGTATTGCGAGCTTCATCAGCATAGTCTGTTGCTTCGGCATAATTACCCTCGAGGAACTTGCGAAGTGCATCAAAGAGACTTTCGCGGGCATCCTCAATCAATTCTTCTGCGTCGCCTGTATCCTCGTCATCATCTTCTGCATCGTTGAATTCTTTGCGCGCGTCTTCAATCGCCTCAATCGCCGCCTTCATGCGCGTTCGCGCATCTTTCTCTGCGCTGCTCTGTATTGGCGTTGTTGAGACAGTTGGCTTTGGCACTGTTACGACAGGAGTTGGTACCGGTGTCGAAACCGCCGTAAGCAATTTTGTATAGAGCGCCCGGGATGCATTGCCAAAGTATCCGTTTGCACCCGTCACGCCATTTTTTATTTGCCATGCCTTCACCGCAACCATGGTTTTTTCTCCATATGTTGAGGTTTCATTACCTGGAGAGCCAACGCCCGTCGTTGCGATGATGAATCCAGCGCCGTTCAAGTACTTCTGAAGACAGCGAACGTCTTCCCCTGAATCACCGAGACCGAATCCACGTGTGAATCCACAGTCTGTTGTTGCCTCCGCGAACGAAACACCGACAACAAGAAACGCTCCTGTAAGAATGAGTGTTGCAAAAATATTTTTGAGTGACATACGGCTAGGTATTATGACTATGAAGTTAGTATAACGTAAAAAGAACGGACACAAGAGGGTTGCGTGCGACCGTTTATCGAAATTTCTTGAACTCTCTTGCCACCTCTTGTCCACCATGCATCATTTCGGCCCTTACGAGCGCCCCATATTCGTCGAAAGTGAAAAGGGAGTCAAAACCCTCGGATGTTTCAGGTGGCGCTTCAGTTATGAGTCTTTTCATCCGTGCCATCGCGTGCCCAGGGATTACCCGCTCCCTGTCTGAATTTCTCTCTAGCGCGGTCGAAAATGGGGCATCACAATACACTCCTTGTATGTGCTCTGCGCCATGTTCGCGAAGGAACGCGAGCATGCTTTTGCGCTGTTCTGTATTCACCATTGTTGAGTCAAGTACGATTGTGCCATTCCGAAGCCCCTCTCTACAACGTTCATGCACCTCTTCCCACACATCGGCATTTCGTGTCTGATTGATTTCGTTTCCTGTGAGTTCTTTTCGTATGTCGTCGGGAGAAACATACACATACCCATGCGTGAGAGCAAATGTTTTGAGTAACGTTGTTTTTCCAGCGCCAGGAATTCCTATGCCAACAATTGCTTTGTTCATATAACAATGAGTGTACTACTCTTCCTGAAACTCGATTTCGAAGGGATACATACCCATACCACACGATCCTGAAAGCACGCCAGGTTTTGAGATTCCGATATCAACATCGGTTGTGCCTGACGGTGGAAGCGTCACGCTCACGTCCTCGCTTGGAATACGGAGCGCCGCCGAACAGTCAAATGTTCCACTTGTCGTAAAGCGAACGATTGTTGGAATGCCCGCTTTTGCAATACTTTTTCGTGGTGAATATCCGCCCTTTGCCGTGATATCAACAATTTGTACTCCATCAGAAATTGTTGCGTTCTCAACCGGCACATCACTCCCTGCTTGTGGATCTTTGTCCGCAAGCACAAGCGCTCCCCCCACGAGACCGACAGCGAGTATTATTGCAGCGATTGTTTCTTTCATGATACGTGGGTTAGAACGTAAAGATCGGTGGAAAGAGACCAATCACTACGAGGCTATTGATAAGATTGAAGAGCGCGAAGAGAATCACAATTAAACCTGCGGACTTAAAGAATATGCCCGATTTTGTACTGTTGCGAAGCCCCAGCGAACTAAAACTGATGAGTGCGAGAACCGGCAACGTACCGAGCGCAAATGCGAGCATCGTCAAACCACCTGAAAGAAATCCTCCTGTTGTGAGCGCATAGAGTTGCATCGATTGCGTAAATCCGCACGGCAAGAAGAATGTCGCGATGCCCACGAGGAGTGGTGTGAGCGTGTGATTAAATTTTGCCACACCATGCGCATGACGTGCGATGAACGCCGGCATTGATGGTTGAAGTTTCTTCGCCCACGGAAAGACATCGAGCAGGTTGATACCGAGAATTAGCATCACAATCGCAATGATGAGGCCGAGGGCGAATGTCCCCCACGCATTCAGTGTAAACGCAGACCCAATCGCACCAATCACACCACCGAGGAAAAAGAACGCGACGATGCGCCCTCCATGAAACATCAGTTGCGGGCGAACTCTATCCCCTTCCTTCGCAAACGTCGCTGACATCGATAGGACGAGTCCTCCAACAACCGCCATGCACGTTGAAAGGGACGCGACGATACCAACAACAAATGCTGTTCCATAGGTTACCTTGCCAGCGCCAACCAAATTCACAATGCCAAGCTTCTGTAACAACACGAACAAGAGGGCAAATCCAAGCGCGACAGGAACAGCGATACCGAACTCTCTCCAGTTGGCGCGGTGCTCCTGATGCTCAATGGAGGCACGATAGCCGTGCGGTGCTAGATATGTAGTGAGTTCTTCGGCGATTTGCTCTGGTGTCTTGTCGCCAAATTCACCGACAACATCAACCGTGTGTCCGTTGAGGCGAGCCGATACGGAATGAATGTTCGACACATCGCGCAACTCGCTCTCAATCGTGAGTACACAGGAAGCACAATGCATACCGTGCACGTGAAAGGTGTGTTGCTGGCGAGGATTGTTGTCTGTTGTGGTCATAGAGATGCGATAGTAGTTTCCTTAGTACCACGCTTGATACCACTCCTGCATCTGCTCTATTTCATCCGCCTGTGACTCTTGAATGTTTTTTGCAAGCTCCTGCATTTCCGGACGTTGTGTTCCCGCTTCGAGCATGCGCGCCATCATGATTGCCATTTGGTGGTGCGGAATCATTTGTTCGATGAACTCTTTGTCAAAATCGGCCGCATTTTCAAGAACGCTGATATCGTCTCGACTCCCCATGTGCATACCACTGCCAGACATCATGCCTCCAGAAAAACCAAAGCGCCCCTCTGGAACATTTTCTCCAAACCATTCTTTGTACCATGTGCGCATATCTTCGTTTTCTGCAGTCTGTGCAACGAGTATCGCTTCGGCAAGTGTTTTTATTTCTGGGTGGACTGCCTTTTTAAGCGCAAGAGTCGCCATAGCAATAGCTCCCTCATGGTGCGGAATCATTTGTTCGATGAAGTGCTGGTCAAGTGCTTGGGCAATTCCCAATCCTGATGTGTTTGTGTTCGTCACATTTCGTCGCCCCATCATCCCGCCAAATCCCATCGTAGGAATAAGCCACGGTGCAATGAAAAGTCCGATAATAATGCCAGCAAGGAGAGGCAGCAGTGTGTTTGTTTTGTTATTCATAGTTCGTAGGTACGTTAGACGTTTTTATAATCTTTTTGCTTTAATGCGCAGCGAATTGCCGACCACCGACACGCTCGAGAATGCCATCGCAAGACCCGCAAAAATCGGAGAGAGGAGCCAGCCAAAAAGCGGGTAGAACGCTCCCGCGGCAAGAGGTATACCAACAACATTGTACACAAATGCCCAGAAAAGATTTTGCTTGATTCCACGCATCGTCATTTTTGAGAGTCGAATCGCTTTCACAAGACGCGACATATCTCCATGAAGCAGTGTGATGCCGGCAGACTCTATTGCCACATCGGTTCCGGTACCCATCGCGATACCAACATCCGCTTGCGCAAGAGCCGGCGCATCGTTCACGCCATCCCCTGCCATCGCAACAATCTTGCCCTGCGACTGCAGCTCCTTTATTTTTTCGAGCTTATCTTGTGGCAACACGTGTGCAATCACCTCATCAATACCGACCAACGACGCCATGTAACGCGCCGCCTTTTCATCGTCACCGGTGAGCATGACAACATGAATGCCAAGCGCCCGAAGATCAGCAACCGCCTTTCGCGATTCTTCCTTAATCTCGTCCGCCACCATCACGAATCCAATGACGCCTTCTTTTTTGTTTACAAGAATCACGGGCGTTTTTCCTTGTGCGGTGAACTGCTCGATTCGCGATACGTCAAAAGTGATGCCGAGATCTGAAAGGAGTTTGACGTTGCCCGCGTAGTATTCCGTTCCTTGTATCGTTCCTCGAACACCCTTTCCCTGAATCCCCTCGAAATCTACTACGTCCTCGAGAGCAATCATCTTCTCGTTCGCGTACGACACAATCGCGTGCGCAATCGGATGTTCTGATTGTTTTTCAAGAGACGCGAGAATTCCCACGAGCTCCTTATCTGATCGTGAGGAAACGTTTTCTATATCAACAAGCGTTGGTTTTCCTTTGGTGATGGTTCCTGTTTTATCAACAACAACCGTGTTTACGGTGTGCAATTTTTCAAGTGTCGCGGCGTCCTTGATGAGAATTCCCTCTTTCGCGCCTTTTCCAACACCGACAATGATTGCTGTCGGCGTTGCAAGACCGAGCGCACACGGGCACGCGATCACGAGAATCCCCACGAACGAAACCAGCCCGAACGAGAGTGCTTGAGAAAAACCAAGATACTGCGTTCCAACAATCAGCCATGCTCCGAGCGCGACGAAGGCAATCACGAGCACCACCGGCACAAACACGCTTGAGATTCTGTCGGCAAGCGCTTGGATTGGTGCCTTGCTTCCCTGCGCATCCTCAACCATCGTGATGATGTGCGCCAAAAGTGTTTCCGAACCAACTTTTGTTGCAGTAAATGTAAATGAACCTGTCGTATTGATTGTTCCCGCAACAACAGTGTCTCCTATCTTTTTTTGTGCAGGCATCGGCTCACCGGTCACCATGGACTCATCCACGAACGACGAGCCGCCGACCACGGTGCCATCAACGGGAATTTTTGCTCCCGGCTTAACGACAACAATGTCTCCATGTCGCACATCATGGATGGAAACTTCTGTCTCTCTGCCGTCGCGGACAACGAGCGCTGTTTTTGCCTGCAAGTTGAGAAGTTTTTCAATCGCATCACCGGTTCGTAGTTTTGATCGCGCCTCAAGATATTTTCCAAGCGCAATGAACGCAATGACAACAATGGTGACGTCGTAGTATGTGTGATCCACGTTGATGAACGGACGAAGCGTCTCTTCAAACGCGGTGACAACAAAGCTGTAGAGAAAGGCAACGGATGTGCCGATACCAATCAAGGTGTCCATATTCGCTTTGCCGTAGCGAAGGAATCTATAGAAACCAAGCAGGTATGGTTTGCCGATGACAAACAACGTATAGGTCGCCATGAGGGGCAACAGGTGGTGGAGAAACTCGGCCCATGATGGAGACATCATGGTATTTTCATTGAACTGCACAAGTATATCCCACCCCATGATAAGAATGCTGATGATTGCGAGTGGAATAACAGAGAGAATGCCACGGCGCATCGCTGCAAGTTCAGCGAGTTTCTCTTTTTTGGATTGATTGAGTCCGAGGTGTGCTGCGTGTTCGTCCGCAGACATACCCATCGATTCAGCGCTGTCAGCAACCAGCGCGTAGCCAAGTGTCTCTATTTTTTTTGAAAGTTCGGTAGGGTTTGTTTTTGAAGCATCGAACGCAATGCGCGCAGTTTCTGTTCCGTAGTTAACTTCCGCAGAGTGCACGCCGTCAACGTTTACAAACGTCTTCTCGATGATGTGTGCACATGACGCGCAGTGCATCCCTTTTACCTTGTATGAGCTCGGTTTTTCCATAGAGATTACTTTCGCTTGAGCTTGTAGACCTTGAGAATTTCTTCGGCCGCAAGCTTTTCTTTCCCATGTTTCATTTGGTGCGTCACGTGCTCTCGAAGATGGTTCTGCAACATTAAATCCTCGACTGATGCGAGGGCATTTCTGATAGCAGATGACTGCGTAATGATGTCGATACAGTATTTCTGTTCATCGACCATTCTGTGGAGACCCCGAACTTGTCCTTCAATGCGCTTCAAGCGGTTAGAGACTTTTGTATGAATGGTGGTATGCATACACACACCCTATACCCCTAGGGGGTATATGTCAACCACACCTATGGCGAAGCCCGTGTGGACATTGAGCCCCCTACTCACCAAATCCAATCAATCCGAGTCCAAGGATAATCAGTGCAAAGATGCATATCTTCCTGATAACAACCGCTCGGTGCGTATTCTCATGGAACGCTTTTGGATTCATGCGCTTCACCACAACGGTGTAGGAAAGGACGAAAATCGGAATCGCCATGCCAATCCCCTTCACCAGCGACACCGGCGCAAGACTGATTGCATAGGTTTCTGCTGCAAGACCAAGGAATGTGAAGAGTTCTTCGGTAAAGAAAAGCCGAAGTGACTTTCGATACTGTGAACGCTCTTCTATGATTTGTCGGCGTGTCTTTCTGAAAAGAAGAAGTATGGTGCAACCAAGTACTCCAGCAAGAAGAAGCTGTCCACCAATCGCTGTGCTCCAGTTCATCCCCTGTTCAAACATGTATTTGAAAAGAATTCCTTCAAACGCAAGCAGTGTGGAGGCAAAAAGAATCATGAAAAAGGCCTTGCTCAAACGAAACTTGTGCTTGGTTACATGGAGCGCGAGCGCGACGTTTCCAAAGATGATGATGCCGATACCAATATATTCGCGAAGTGCCAACACTTCACCAACCAAGAAAAAGGCAAAAACTGGAATAATAATTTTGCCGAACGAAAAGAACGCGGAAACAACCGACGTGTCCTCAATCTGGAGTGAGCGATAGTACGGGTAGAGATAGAGGAGATTGGTGAGCGCGACGCCGAGAATCGGCCAGAGGAGGTTTATGTCCGGCATCACCGGTCGTTGAATAAAAAAGATGATGGGGACGAAGAGAATATTCAGTGCGCTCGCGAAGAAGATAATCGGCGCAATGTGTTTGAATCCGCGATTGCTTAAGTATTCATCGAATATCTCCCCCACCGCATAGAGCGCTGGCGCAAGGAATGCAAAGAAAATCCACATAGTGGGATTGTATCACCGTTTCAGACAAGAATTATTGATCCTCT
>CAZWLQ010000005.1:0-40527 GCA_964634615.1 uncultured Candidatus Saccharibacteria bacterium | reverse complement strand
GGGTGTTGTGCGGATTATTTCTTAAAAACAGAATTGTCATGAATATGAATTTTGAAAAAAAGATCGAAAAAGATACAAGTCCTGAATCCCGAGAGGGCATTTCCTCGCAAATTGATCTTCGATTCTTCCGCCATGATCAAAAAGAAAAAGGCGAAGAAAAATCAGATAACGACATCCTCCTTACTCTCGAAGGAAGACTTCATGCAAAAGAAAAAGCGCGAGACACCAACATAGAACAATCAATCGTTTTTGGTTCACCACGCAAGAGGACGCAGCAAACTGCTGGGTATGTGATGGCGGGAGGCCTGGAGGATATAACCGGAGAAGAATCATTTGAAGAGTTGAAAGAAAAAATTGACCAAGGTCTTCGTGTTGGAACAAAGATTGGTATTGATCCAAGACTCGATTTTATTCTTGATGAGGAGAGTGCGTACGGTAAAAAGGCAATGGAAGCATTTCTCGGGGGGAGGTACCTGAAGTTTCTGGTTGAAGACAGCGATCAACTGGCAAAAGAATCGGGGGATTTTGAAAGTTCAACCTACACGCGGCACATACAAGCTGTTGCTTCCATCATTAAAAAGTATATTGACATTGCACCACGCTGGGACAAGATTGTCCGGGAAAAAAGCGATTCATATGCGCCAGAGCTCAAGCGCTTCTTCGGAACACACCAAGGTGTTCAGGAGGCCTTTTTGGCAAAGGTGATTGAGCTTACGAGGGGAACTCAAGAGCGTGATCGTTTTGTAGCTGCGCTTAAGAATCAAGGGTTTGGTTTTGCTGAAGGTTTTGAGGCGAATGTTCTTATGGAAAAGAACGGTGAGATGAAAATCCATATCTCGTATAAGAAAGAATCAGAAAACCCCGAAGAGTCATTTGTATTCGAAGAGGATGTTCCTCCCGAACTCATCGAACAGATTTCAGAAGAAAACTAAGCCATGGGCTCATGCCAGAGTAACAACCTCATTGCTCACGAATATCGAAAGGTGATGAACCGCTCGCTTACGCTTGCTGCTTGTGAGTATTGGTATCGAGGAGAGCGGTACGGTATTGAAAAGCTTACACAAGGCGCGGCCTTTTTTGAGCCACTCTTCGTCTACCGCTCTGGCTGTGGCACAGCGGTTTATTATGATTTTTCTGACGTGCAACAAGACCCGCGTTCATTAGCGGCATCCTTTAATGACAACAAGGAAGACTTTGATGAGGATAGAAATATGTATGAAGAGAAAGTGGTGGCACTTCTTAGGCTTACCAACTCGCCAACAACGAACATTCAGGAATTATTCGATGCAATTGTTAGTTTTTGGCCGTACCTAACGGTCATGAACGTGTTAGGAGGTCTTGCCAAAGGTGTTATCAGTGACGACATGCAGAAAAAAGCTCTTGAGCTTCGCACGCGCACAGACACGGTGATCTATCAAGCAGGTGCAAGATTTGAAGAGCTTTTTATACGCACTCTTCCTGACGAATTAAAGAGCGTCTACGATGTTGTCTCGTATGACGAAGTCATCAATAAGACATTTTTGTCAGTGGATGACTACAAAGAAAGACAAAAGGGTTATTGTTACTCTAGGGGAAAGGTAAAAACCGAAACCATTGACGACTGTGCACGCACACACAACATTGTTTTTGCGGGAGAATCTATACAGGAAGATGTAACTATCTTGAAGGGTTTCGCTGCATCAAAAGGTGTGGTTCAGGGCCGAGTAAAAGTGCTTTTTGAATGGCGACAGGGAGCAGAAGTTCTTCCCGGGGATATTTTAGTCGCCTCCATGACGACGCCCGACTTTCTTCCTGCAATGGAGCGTGCTGCGGGTTTTGTGACGGATGAAGGAGGGATTACATGTCACGCAGCAATAATCGCGCGTGAACTCAAAAAGCCTTGTGTTATCGGTACAAAAATCGCAACGCAGGTACTCAAAGATGGCGACATGGTCGAGGTGGATGCGGAGAAGGGGATTGTGAGAGTCCTGTCTTCTTTTTGAAGCAATGAAAAATGTCTACAGAGTGAGTACAAGATAGCGAAGTTTTTCAGAGGGATAAGTAACCCACATTGAGACTTGTAGCAGTGATTGCTGCGCCGTATACTTTAGGGAGCACCGTCTCCTATGGCGCAAGAATTCCAAACATCGTTCATACCAAAGAAAACCTTTGATGTCGGCGCTCCGGCACGACCGTCATCTTCAACGACACTCTCAAGCGTTCTCTCGTTTATTGCTGTCGCGATTTTCGTGCTTTCTCTACTCGGTGCCGCGGGCGTCTTCCTCTATGGTCGCTTTTTGGTCTCATCAATTGAAAGCAAGAAAGAGTCCCTTGAGCGTGCCAAGAACGCGTTTGAGCCAGAATTGATTCGCGAGCTCTCTCGACTCGATGCGAAACTCCGCATCTCGCAAGATCTTTTGAATGAACACCTAGCACCATCGGGTATTTTCAATCTCCTTGAGGGCATCACGCTTGAAACAGTTCGATTTACGAACATGTCATATAGCATTGGTGAAGACGGGGTTGCGCTCGTATTGCAGGGTGAGGCGAGGTCGTTTGCGTCCGTTGCATTGCAATCGGATGAATTTGGAAAGAACCGCTCGATTATGAGTCCAGCATTTAGTGGTCTGACGCTTGACGAGCGCGGAAACGTTGAGTTCACAGTCAACGCGATTATTGATCCGACGACATTGTCGTACCGCGAACAAGCAACACGAGGCGGAAGCGCATTTTTTGATGTTGACGCACCAAGTGTCGCCGGTGCTGCAACAACAACAGAAACAGGCGAACGCACGGACACACTCTAAACGATATGAAGAACATCATCAGCATCATTCTCATCATTGCGGCAATTGCGCTTTTTGCGCTTTTCACCAATGCGCGATATGCCGGTGTCCGCACGCTTCAGGACGAAGCGAACTCTTTTGACAATGCTCTCGCGCGTTCGAAAGAGTTGATTGCGCTCCGAGACTCGCTTCTCTCGAAATACAATGCCTTTTCATCGGAGAACATCAATCGCTTGAACACGATGCTCCCAAATAGTATCGATACCGTCCGTTTGATTATTGATATCAACACGCTCGCATCACGCTACGGGATGTCTCTTGGGGGTATTGCAATCGGCTTGCCCGATGAGAGCGCAACGGAGGGTGCGATTGGACCATCGGGGGATGAGTTTGGTCGGCTTTCGCTTTCATTTAGTGTTGCGGCAACATACGACCGTTTCCGCGCGTTTCTTGGCGATCTCGAACGAAGTCTTCGCATCATTGATGTAAGCTCGCTTTCATTTACAGCATCCGAATTACCTGGAGGGCTTACAACCTACAACGTGACACTCACCACCTACTGGTTGAAATAGTATGAAGAATCTACCCATCAAAAAAATCATCATCGGCGTAGTCATCGTGATTCTTCTGTTCGTCCTTTATAAGGCGTTCTTTGGGGGAGAGGAGGAAGCTGCGCTCTCATCAGAGACTCCATCGGGATTGCCTGCAGAGCAGGGTGGTGATCTTTTGTCGCTCTTGCTTGAGTTGAAGTCGATTACGCTCGCTGATGCTATTTTTGCGGACGCGGCGTTTCAGACGCTCGAGGATTTCACGGTGAAATTGGTTCCTGAGCCGATAGGCCGACGAAATCCGTTTGCACCAATCGGCACGGTTGAATCGGTTGAAACCGCACCTGCTTCAACGACAGAGCCACTGTAATTAAATTCCAAAATCCAGATTCCAATTTCCAAACACGGCATATATTTCCTCTTTCCATTTGGGTTTTGGAATAATGGAATTTGTTTGGAGCTTGATTTCTTGGATTTTAGAGTTTGAACCACACTATGTCCTTCCTAGACGAACTTGTACAAAAAGGATCGCTCTCTGACGCCGACGCAAGGGCGATAGAAGCAAAAGCAAAAGAAAGCGGTGAAACGCTCGAAGATGTCGCTCGTGCAGAAGGTGTCGCCGCATCAACAATCCTTGAGGCAAAGGGAATGCACTACGGTCTTCCAACCCGCACCGTTGATGCCAAACAAATATCGTTTGATGTCCTCAATGCGATTCCAGAGGAATCAGCACGCCACTACAGTTTTGTGCCAATTGGCATGACAGACAATGCGCTTGAAGTCGGTATTGTTGACCCGGACAACATTGAAGCAAAGGACGCGCTCCAATTTATAACCGCAAAGACACGCCTGCCATACAAGCTCTATTTAATTACACAAAAGGACTTTGAAGATGTACTGAAGAATTATCAAGGACTTTCGGGGGAGGTCACTGAAGCGCTTACCGACCTCGAATCGGAACTGAACAACGAGCAACAAAAGGCAGAAAAGCGTGGCCGAGGTGATATTGAAGAAAGAGAGGAAACCATTGTTGAGGATGCACCGGTGACAAAAATCGTCGCAACGATTTTGAACCATGCGGTTGAGGAGAACGCGTCCGACATTCACATCGAGCCAACCGATGATTTATTGAAGGTTCGTTTCCGTGTGGACGGTTTGATGACAACCAACCTTACACTGCCAATGAATGTGCATCCGGCAATTGTTGCTCGCATCAAGATTCTCTGCCAGAACATGAAGATTGACG
Source organism: uncultured Candidatus Saccharibacteria bacterium (assembly GCA_964634615.1). GTDB lineage: Bacteria > Patescibacteriota > Minisyncoccia > Phycocordibacterales > EsbW-18 > EsbW-18. The sequence goes on along the minus strand of CAZWLQ010000005.1, from coordinate 35,968 downwards.
AGAAACGAAAACCACAGGACGGTCGTTTCTCCGCGCACATTTCAGGACGAAAGATTGACCTCCGTGTCTCGACATTTCCTGCGTACTATGGAGAAAAGGTGGTGATGCGAATCCTTGACCCACAGAAGGGTGTTTTGCCGCTCGACCAGATTGGCATGTCAGAGCGCGATTTGCGCCTCGTGCGGAACGCACTCGCGCGTCCGTACGGATTGATTCTGATTTCAGGACCAACCGGTTCGGGTAAAACAACAACACTCTATTCGATGCTTGAAGAGGTTGATCGCGAGGGTCAAAACGTTCTCTCGCTTGAAGATCCGGTCGAGTACAACATCTCTGGTATGAATCAGTCTCAGGTGCGCCCTGAAATCGGTTACACGTTTGCATCAGGACTCCGCACGACACTCCGACAAGACCCCGACATCATCATGGTGGGTGAGATTCGCGACAAAGAGACCGCACAGCTTGCAGTGCAGGCGGCACTGACCGGTCACTTGGTGTTCTCAACGATTCACACCAACAGTGCAATTGGCGTTATCCCACGACTGATAGATATGGGTGTTGATCCGTATTTGATTGCACCAACATTGGCACTCGCGATGGCGCAGCGTCTTGTGAAGAAACTCTGTCCTGATACCGGCAAAGAGATTCCGCTTGAAGGCAGCATGAAACTCATGATTGATAGGGAATTTGCTGATATTCCAGAAAAATATCGCTCACAAATTCCCAAGGGCAAGGCACTCTACGGCATCGAACCTTCAGAAAGCTGTCCAAAAGGAACCAGGGGTCGTCTCGCGGTGTTTGAAGTGATTGAGATGAATAAAGATCTTGAACGTGTGATTTTGACCGACCCAACAGAACCCAAAGTTCGTGAAGTCGCCCGAAAGCAGGGAATGTTTACGATGCGTGAAGATGCAATCATCAAGAGCATGCGCAAGGAAGTGCCCTTTGAAGAAGTGAACACGCTTGGTGGCGCGTACGACATTCTTGAAGATGAAGATGTGGTTGAAGCGGAGACAACTGACGAGAAGCGCATTATCAAAAATGATGACGCACTGCCTGAAGAGCCCGTGGTATAATCTTTGAAGCTATGGCATCGCAATACGAAACACAACTTGAAGAGCTCATTCAAACGATCATCAAGCAAGGAGGGTCGGATCTTCACTTGACCGCGGGCTATCACCCAACCATCCGCGTCTCGGGCCTCATGATTCCCTTGGTCGCCCAAGCAATGCTCACGGCGGACGATACGAAAGGATTTATGGAGGTCCTTCTGACGCCTGCCAACAAAGAACTTTTTTTGCGAGAAAAAGAAGTCGATTTTTCATACAGCTATCAAAACGATACGATTCGTTTTCGAGGGAACTGCTCATTCTCGCGCGACAGGATTGCAATAGCGCTCCGCTTGATTCCAAAGAGCATTCGTTCGTTTGAGGAACTCGGTTTGCCGACAGCGCTTGCAGATTTTGCCCGACGCGAACAAGGATTTTTCTTGGTGGTTGGCCCTGTTGGTCACGGTAAGTCGACAACGTTGGCTGCGATGATTGAGCTCATCAACACCGAGCGTCCGGATCACATCGTGACGATTGAAGACCCTATCGAATACATCTTTGAACCGAAAAAATCAATGATTAATCAGCGCGAAGTCCGCGTTGACACGCTCGATTTCCATAGAGCGCTCACGCAACTTTTCCGCCAAGACGTTGATGTGGTGATGATTGGTGAGATGCGTGGACCTGAAACCATCGGTACTGCGGTCACCGCTGCAGAGACGGGGCACCTTGTGCTTTCAACACTGCACACCAACAACGCATCACAGACGATTGATCGCATCATCGATTCGTTCCCGCCAGAAAGTCAATCACAGGTTCGTGTGCAGCTCGCGGGCTCACTTCTGGGAATCTTTTCACAGCGATTGATTCCGCGCGTAGCGGGTGGTCTCGTCCCTGCATACGAGTTATTGATTAATACGAAGGCGGTCGCGAACCTGATTCGAGAAGGAAGAACTCATGAGATTGATTCGGTGATTGAAACCGGTTCGGAGTACGGCATGATGGATATGAACCGTTCGCTCGCAGAGCTTGTGAGAAACGGTGTCATCAGTGTTGAAGATGCTCGAGTGCATTCGTTAAATCCGGCAATTCTCGATAAATTGATATAATCACCATGACCTTAATCTACATTGCGCTTGGTCTTGTAGGAATCCTGGCGATTGTGTTCTTAAGCTAATACTATGCTTTTTTCCTATACTGCATTCGACAAAGAAAATAACGAGACAAAAGGAAGCATCGACGCCCTGAACGAGGATGTCGCAGTGCGTTCGCTTCAGCAGCGAGGGCTGATTATCGTCTCAATCAAGGCACAAGATGAAGCAGGAATCTTGGGGAACTTTACATTCTTCAACGGCGTCTCAAACAAGGACGTGGTGATTGTTTCGCGCCAGATTGCAACGCTATTTGAAGCACAGGTCTCGGCGCTCCGTGTGTTCCGTCTCTTGTCCGAAGAGGCGGAGAACCCGAACTTGCGTAAGGCACTCGCCGAAGTCGCAAACGACCTCCAAGGGGGAAGTGCAATCAGCAAGGCGCTCGAAAAACATCCGAAAGCATTCTCGGCCTTCTATGTGAACATGGTGCGTGCGGGTGAAGAGTCAGGAAAGCTCGACCAAACCTTCTCATACCTTGCCGATTATCTCGACCGGTCGTACGAAATCACTACAAAGGCGCGAAATGCTTTGATTTACCCGGCGTTCGTCATCGGGGTGTTCTGTATTGTGATGATTCTGATGCTTACAACGGTGATTCCAAAGCTTTCAACGATTCTCGAAGAATCGGGACAGGCGGTGCCAGCTTACACCGCAGTCGTCATCGCGCTGTCAGAGTTCTTGGTGAACTACGGTATCTTCTTTTTGATTATTTTAATTGTTGCTGTTGGTTTCGCATGGCGATACGTTACGACGAACAAAGGACAATCATGGCTCTCTCGTGTGAAGCTCGCGGTTCCTTATATTGGCTCCTTGTTTCGAAAACTCTATCTTGCGCGTATTGCTGACAACATGAACACCATGCTCTCTTCCGGTATTCCCATGGTTCGGGCGCTTGAGATTAGTTCATCGGTCGTGGGCAACAAAGTGTATGAAGATATTTTGAACCATGCGGTTGAGGCGGTTCGTGGGGGTTCTCCGGTTGCTGATGCAATGGGTGGTACAAAAGACATCCCAAACGTGATGATTCAGATGATTAAAATCGGTGAAGAAACAGGAGAGCTCGGCAACATTCTCAAGACACTCGCACATTTCTATCAGCGAGAGGTCACGAATGCGGTTGATACGTTGGTTGACTTGATTGAGCCAGCGATGATTGTCCTTCTCGGTCTCGGTGTCGGAACCCTCTTGGCATCGGTCCTTATTCCGATTTACAACATCTCCTCGGGACTCTAGTAAAAGCGCGAATGAACGCAAATCTGCCTCCCGGCAGGACGCGAATAACGCGAATTAGCCCTTGTATTTCAGGCCTTTTGTCTTTGCATTTACCATACAGAGCGAGTTTTCTTTCTCAAAAAACTCGCGCAGGCCTAGTGAGGCCGAGCGTGAGCGCGCCACGAGCACGTGGCGACGCGTGTTTTTGAGAAAGAAAGTGAGCGGAGCGTTATCCACACCCGTATTTCCCTTATTTCATGGGGTTTTTATAATGGATGCTGTTACTAGCACTTCTTTTTTAGAAGATTAATTAGGTTAATCAGTGATCCTTATGAAGAAAAGCCAAAAAGGTTTTACCTTGATTGAGCTCTTGGTGGTGATCGCGATTATCGGCATTCTCTCGTCTGTCGTTCTCGCATCGCTCAACAGCGCTCGCCGAAAGTCACGCGACGCACGACGTCTCGCAGACCTTCAGCAAATCAAGCTTGCATCAGAACTCTACTTCGATGCGAACCAGGAATACCCAACAACAGGAGGTTGGGAAACTGAACTCGCACCAGACTTCATCGCAAGTGTCCCTGCCGATCCGCTCGGTGATGCATACGTCTACGTATCAAGCAGCACCACAAGCTACTGTCTCGGAACAACGATTGAAGACACCGCAAGTGTTTCAACATCATCGTCGAATGCGGCGTGTGATGCAGCAAACGGCGGAACAGAGAACTACTGGGTAGCTCCGTAATCGAGATTCCTGTCTCGAAGAGAACAAAAAACCTGCCTTGCGCGGGTTTTTTGTTTTGAGTCAGGTATAGTTATATACATATGAGTCTTCAGGAAGCATACCTTGTTCTTATTGCTATTTTTGTGTTCGGCACGATTATTGGCAGTTTCGCGAACGTCTTCGTCCTACGGTGGGGAACAGGAAGATCATTGAATGGGCGTTCAAGCTGCGCTTCCTGCGGACACAAGCTTTCGTGGTATGAACTTTTACCTGTTGTGAGTTATTTTCTGCAGCGCGGACGGTGTCGAAGCTGCGGAACACGGATTTCTCCGCAATATGCCCTGGTCGAAATTGTCTTCGGCATACTTTTTGTGGCCGCAGCGCTCGTCGCATTTTCTTCAGGGATTTCTCCCGGAGGGAATCTTTTTGTGCTCTATGCATGGACGGCCATCTTTATTTTACTTTCAATCGCTGTATATGATATTCGTCACTTCATCATCCCTGACGGCATGGTGTACACATACATTGTTCTTGCGTTCCTCTGGGGTCTTGTGGGTTACGGCCTGACAATATCGGGCGCGATAATGGTCGTGCTTTCGGGGTTTGCGGTTGCGTTCCCGCTCTTTCTACTCTGGGCGCTTTCGAAAGGGCGATTCATGGGATTTGGCGATGTGAAGCTTGCTGTTGGAATGGGCATGATGCTTGGGCTTCTCGGCGGCTTCTCGGCACTTATTTTCGGAATTTGGTTGGGAGCAATTGTGAGCGTACTCGCGGTGCTTGTTGGAAAGATTTCTACACATCTCTCATTGGCTCGCGGGGGGCAGCGTCTTACAATGAAGAGCGAGATACCCTTCGGGCCATTTTTGGTCGCAGCGACACTTTTTGTTTTCTTTACGCACACAACAATTCTCTCGTTAATTGAAGTTTTGTAAGAAATACTCCAAACTCGGATGACACAACCTCAAAACAAAAAAAGATTTTTTGAAGCGTGGAATCTTGGATTTGGAACCTTCACCAGGGCGAAGTCAGGGGGGTTCACCTTGGTGGAAATGGTTGTGACCGTCGCGATTTTTGCGATTATCTCGTCAATTGTTATTGCTCGTAATGCTTCCTTCGACAATGAGGTGCTTTTGAATAACCTCGCATACGATATTGCGCTCTCAATTCGTCAGGCCCAACAGTTCGGCATCAACGTCCGTGTATCAGGCGGCGAGTTCGATGCCCCGTACGGTGTCAACTTCGAAGCCGATTCAGAGAACTACGTCTTGTTTGCTGATCGCGATGGCGATAACACCTACGGTGGCGCTGAATCCGGCGAGTTGCTTGAAATGTATACCATCGGACGCGGCGCATCGGTCAAATCACTATGCGATCTCGAGAGTGACACGTGCGTGAAGCAACTCAATATCGTCTTTCATCGCCCAGAGCCAGACGCAATCATCAACAATGGTGAAATAGCACGTGCGCAGGTTGAAATAATCTCACGCCGACAGCAGGGCATACGGTATGTCATTATTGAATCAACAGGGCAGATTGCCATTGATAGGCCAGACGAAGCGGAAGCGGGTTTTGATGAAGGCGGTGGCGTAGAGTCAGAGGGCAGATAAGGTGCACAGCATGTATCACAAACCATGTAACAAAAAAATACTCGCACCTTCGCAATACACTCCGTGCTCTATGGTGCGCGGTAATGGGGGCTTCACCTTGATTGAGATGATTGTCTCCATCTTCATTTTTTCTATCGTGATGGTTATTGCGACGGGGTCACTCGTAACAATTCTTGGCGCAAACAGAAAGGCGCAGGCGGTGAAAGCGGTTATGAATAACCTTAACTTTTCTCTTGATTCAATGACACGCGCGATACGCGTTGGAACTAACTACGACTGTGGCGTGTCGTCCTGTGCGACGAGCGGATCAACAGAGTTTATGTTCACGAGCACTGACGGAGAAGACATCACGTATCGTTTGAACCAAGCAACGAACCGCATCGAACGACGAGAAGGTTCTGCGGGCGCATTTTATGCACTTACCGCACCAGACGTCACTATCGAGAGGTTAAAATTTTATGCCGATGGAGAGAGCGAAAGCGACACAAATCAACCACGAGTACTGATCGTTCTTTCGGGCGTTGCCGGCGATGCGCGTACACAGACACGGTTTGATTTGCAAACACTGGTCAGCCAACGAATCTTGGATAGATAAATACTAGAAATTCCAAACACCAAGCTCCAAACAAATTCCAATGACACAAATTCCAAACACAAGAGAATCAAAAACACTGCAACAAAACCTCCTTGGCATTTGGAATTTGTATTTTGGATTTTCTGCGAAACAGCGAGGATTTACCCTGATTGAAACCCTGGTCGCAATCACGGTGTTGCTCATGGCGGTTGCTGCGCCACTGACACTTGGTTCTCAAGGACTGACCGCATCACGTATCGCGCGTGATCAAGTTGTCGGCACCTACCTCATTCAAGAGGGAATTGAATACATCAGAAACACTCGTGATACAAACATTCTTTCAGGGGATGACTGGCTCTTGGGCATTGATGCGTGTCTCGACGGCTTATGCGTCATTGACGTGCCACAAAACGAGGTTGAATCGTGCGGTAAGGAGTGCGGACCGATGAGTTATAACGAAGAAACAGGTCTCTATGGGTACGGCAGTGGCTCTGATTGGAAGGAAACAAAATTTACTCGAGACATTACGATAGAGGAGTCTATCTCAGGTATCGAGATGCATGTCGTGGTCTCGGTGTCATGGTATGACGGTCTTATTTCTCGCAGTGTTGAAGCGGACGAGTATTTGCTGAATTGGCAGTAGAAAGAATAAAATCCAGGTTCCAAACACCAAGCTCCAAATAAAATCCAATGTTCAAGTTCAAAACAAAAAAAAGTTTTCAAAGAAAGAATTCCCTTGGAATCTTGAATTTGAAATTTGAGACTTCTGCGCAGCAGAAGGGATTTACCCTTTTCTATGCTGTTTTGACCGCGTCGCTGTTGCTGGCAATCGGTATCGCCATTTTTAACATCACATTTAAAGAGCTGATTCTCTCATCCGGTGCGCGCGAGTCGGCGAACGCCTTTTATGCTGCGGATACAGGTCTTGAATGCGCGCTCTACTGGGATTTGAAACATGACGCGCTCTCATCACCGGCGTTTGGTTTTTATGGTGACAGTCTCGCGAACAGTCTCGTGGGGTACTGGCGGTTTGAAGACGGCTCGGGCTCAGCGGTTGCGGTTGACAGTAGTGGTCAGGGAAATGTTGGCATACTTACGAATATGGATCCGAACGTTGCTTGGGTTGATGGACAGATTGGCGACGCGATTTCTTTTGATGGTATCAACGACTTTGTCCTTACTCCCGACATTGACTACACCGATGAGGTGAGCGGGTCGCTCTGGGTGCAGTTTCTTGCTGTTGAAAATCAACAAATGTTGGTGTCGCAGAGCAATAACATTGAAGTACAAATGCAGATGCAAGGAACAGGTGGTGGCAGTAAATTCCGTATTCGTATTGATAGTGACACAGGATCGGATATTGCGGACTCAACGACCGTTGCCGCTCCGGGTGTGTGGTACCACATTGCGTGGACATATGATGGTACGAACGTTGAACTGTATGTAAATGGAAACGAAGAAACAACATACATTCAAAACACGGGATCGGGAAATGTTGCTGATAGGAATGAAAGTTATGGTATTGGAGCCCGAAACAGCGCCTCATTACTAACGGGTGGATCAATTGATGATGTTCGACTCTATAACCGCGCGCTTTCAGAAACAGAGATTGAAAAACTTTATGACAGAGAATCGAACCTGATGTTTGTTCAACCGGTAGCGCAGGGAAGCAATGCGACATGTCTCGGCGCAGACATTACGGACCCTGCAACAGGATGGGATGTTGAGACTGGCTGGGACGTTTCAACGACAACTGACAGCGCATCAACCACATTTGATATTGTTCTGGCGAACAATCGTTGTGCAACCATTGAGGTGGCGAAAACGGCAGCAACAACCACTATCATTTCTCGTGGCTACAATTCCTGTGATATGGATGACCCGCGCCGTGTTGAACGTGCGATTCGCGCAACCTATTAAAAAACGATGCCCGCAATCTCACGCATGAGATTACGGGCTGTGTCATGCCACACCAGAAGCTACTGGTAGGCTTGGACGGAGTTGTGCCCAGAGTGCAGGAAACCCCGGATCGGCTTCGAAAGATTCTGATAGAGGAAGAATGAGAAAAACGCCACCGCCCCCACCCTCACCAGGAACTTCAGCAGTTGAGAGAAATCCTGCATTCTCTGGTTCCTGAAGGCCTTCTCGCGATTCATTGGCTCCTCCTCGGAAGGTACTGTTTGATGTACGTTGTACATGAATAGTTCGTATTGTCAACAAAACGAGTGATGGGTCAGGTGCTTGCTCTTTTTGATGACGAGAGGAAAAAGGTGCTTGACCCCTGTACAATAGACCCACATGAAGCCCTCGGCAGATATAAAAAAACGATACGAAACCCTCACGAAAGAGATTGCGAGGCACGCTGACCTGTATCACGCCAAGGACACCCCCGAGATATCGGATGAGGCGTATGACGCGTTGGTGAAGGAGGCACTCACACTTGAAGCAACCTACCCGACGCTTAAACCGAAGAAGAGCGTCACCGAGAAGGTTGGAGGTGAGGCTTCGGAAGCATTCGCAAAAGTCCGCCACGATGTTCGTCAATATTCATTCGACAACGTGTTCAATCGTGAGGAACTTTCCGCGTGGATCGAGCGCGTAAAAAAAGGTCTTCCTTCATCCGCCACAGTTTCTTTTTGTGCAGAGGAAAAGATTGACGGGCTTAAAGTAATTTTGACCTACAAGAACGGACTGCTTACACGAGCGGCAACCCGCGGTAATGGAGAGGTGGGGGAGGACATCACGCACACTGTGCGCACTATCAAAGATGTTCCGCAAAAACTTAAAGAACCCAGAAGCTTAATCGCAATCGGCGAGGTGTGGCTTCCGCAAGAAGAACTGGATCGCATAAACGCGCTTCGCGAAAAAGCGAGCGAGCAATTATTCGTAAACACACGAAACGCTGCCGCGGGTTCGGTGCGCCAGCTTGATCCAGCGGTTACCGCATCGCGAGACATCCGCACGTTTGTTTATGACATTGACGCGTCCGACCAACTACTCGCATCCCAAGAAGAGGAATTGAAACTCCTCAAGCGTTTGGGATTCTCGGTGAACGCGCACTACAAAATTCTCAAAACGGAAGATGAAATCGAAAGCTATTACGCAGATGCGATTGAGCGTCGGCACGGCAACGCATATCACATTGACGGCGTGGTACTCAAAGTGAACGATGTCGCACACCAGCGCTCACTCGGCCACACCGCAAAGGCCCCTCGCTTCGGGGTCGCATACAAATTCCCGGCAGAGCAGGTAACGACCGTGATTGAAGACATAACGCTTCAGGTGGGGCGCACTGGCGTCCTCACCCCGGTTGCAAAGATGCGTCCGGTGTTCGTTGGTGGGGCGATGGTCTCTCGTGCGACCTTGCACAACGAAGACTTCATCAAAGAGCTTGATTTGCGAATCGGCGACACCATCGTGCTTCAACGCGCGGGCGATGTAATCCCTGAAGTCGTGAAAGTGCTCATAGAATTTCGTACCGGCAAAGAAAAGAAATGGTCGTTCCCAAAAAAAGTTCCACAGCTCTGCGGAGGCGATGGGTCAATTGAGCGCGTGCCTGGCGAAGCTGCGTGGCGATGCGTGCACAAGGGATCGTTTGATCAACGCAGGCGACAATTCGAACACTTTGCGGGCAAGCACGGCTTTGATATCGAAGGAATGGGTAAGGAGAACGTGAAGCTCTTTCTTGAGGAAGGGTTGGTGGATGACTTTGACGACATCTTCACGGTAACCAAAGAAGACCTCCTCGCGCTGCCACGTTTTGCAGAGAAGTCCGCAGACAACTTGCTCGAAGGAGTAGAAAAATCAAAGCGACTCAAACTCTCACGATTTTTGGTCGCGCTCTCTATTCCACACGTGGGGGAGGAGACCGCACGGATTATTGCGGAGCACGCAGGCACACTTGAGAAATTGAAGAACATGACACTCGACGCGCTCACGGAAATTGATGGCGTCGGACCAATCGTCGCTGGCTCTCTCTACGCATGGCTTCGCGATGATGCAAACGCACGACTGCTTGAACGACTCATGACGCACATCACACTCGAAAAAGAAGAACGAGTCGCTGGGGGGAAACTCACCGGCAAAACATTCGTGCTCACGGGCACGCTCTCTTCTATGAGCAGGGATGAAGCGGGGGATTTGATTCGTGGTCAGGGTGGGAAGGTTTCCTCCTCGGTCTCAAAGAAAACCGACTACGTTGTTGCAGGCGATGACCCAGGAACTAAATACATTGAGGCACAAAAACTCGGTGTAAAGATTTTGACTGAAGCAGAATTCAAAAAACTCCTGTAAATAAAATACTCTTCTCTATTTCTGCAGAAACAGAGAAGAGGAGAAACTATTGACAACGTCTACTTTTCGGAGCACTATCTTTTCGAAAGTTCCTTGAGAGGCGAAGAGCGTCTCTGTTTCGGAGAAGAGCTCCGAGATCCGTTGTGGCGGGAACTAAGTCCCGCTATGGCGGGGGAGGCAGCAGATGTCTGGTTACGAGCAGTTCATGAAGAGCAAGGATGTGAAGCGACTACGCATTTTTTACTGGATCCTGGTATTGGGGAGCTCCTTCTTAGCATCGTGGGTCCTTGGCCCCAGTGTGAAGGAGGGACAAGGGTGGTTCGTCTGGATCACTCTCAGCACCTTCTTCCTTGGGATCACCTTTCTCAAGTCCCTATGCTCCTTGCCAGTCCATCGACGGCTGGAGAAGGAAATCCGTTTTAGGCAGATGCTCACCCTCAGCCCGCTCGTCGATGCCACACTGCGGGAGCTTTACTCCTATCTTGAAGCTGCTTTCGATCGGGAGGTCGTACTTCTTCAAGAACGGGCGGAGAGTCGAAAGTGTGCTGATCCTGCTGCCGCAGACGACAATTCAGAAGAGATGCACGGCCTGTTGTGGCATGCGAAAAGAAGCGTCGCTGAGCGCAAGGCGAGGTTCTGGGCATTCCACGCCCTAGCCAAGCAGCTTGGCTACAAGGTCGAAGCTACCTCGGCCGCCTACAAGACCCCCGTCGCGGAGGTTGCTGAAACGGATTCCTGATATCTCCGCCTCTCGTTTTCCATTCAGCCCCGCACGCGACGCGGGGCCTTTTTCTTTTATACATACGGATGAACCCCCTCGGATAATCTTGACAACACTTATTTTTCGGAGCACTATCTTTCCGAAAGTTCCTTGAGAGGCGCCGACCGTCTCTTCTAGTGAGTCGATCTCACTTGGCCGTTGTGGCGGGAACTAAGTCCCGCGATAGCGGGAGAAGGAGAAGTGGATGTCCACCAAGTGTGATGTCAGCAAGGAGATGAGAAACCTTAAGTTCGAGCGCCGGTTTGCGGAAGTGATCGGAAAGGTCGGTTGGTTGTTGCTCACAGCCGCGCTGATCTTGTTGATCGCGAAAAGTGATTTCGGCCTCAAGACAGATGCCAAGATCCTTCTTTCGATCGGTGTTGCAGCCGTCAACGCCTTCCTTTTCTTCGTTCCGATCAACCTGATGGACGGAGACATCGCCGGCAACTACCGACGTGAGCTGATCATCAGGAAATACTGCGTCGACTTCGAAGTCATCTTCGCGCACCTTTCGAGACTGGCATCTGGAGCCTGGCTTGCCAACCTCGAACTAAACGATGCGGAGCGTGCGCTCGCATGCGCCGACAGTGGTGATGGCGAGAATCTCGCTCAACTGAAGGTGGTGGAGAAGAAGGAGACATTTCTTCGTGTGGTCGGCTGTTTCCGCGAGTTGCGGGACGCTGCCATTGGGCTTGGCTACAAAGACCTCAAGCCGGACGCCTCCTTCAAGGACTTCGTTCCTGCGGCGCTGAAGGACGCTTCTAAACCCGCCGCTTAGTTTTTCTCGGTCTGTTCGTTTTCCATCGGCCCCGCATCGCCTGCGGGGCCTTTTTCTTTTTTATACAACGCAAATGCCCCGAACAAGTCGGGGCTATCAAAGAACAGGAAGGTCATCGAACAACAATGCTGAGATCTTTTGCGGTGATCTGCTCACCAGCACGCGCTCGCTTTGCTCGCTCGCGAAGCTCCTTCTGCCACGGAAAACGAGGCGTAGGAACTTCTTCCTCTGGCGGACGAGCGTTGATGGTCACCGCCATGTCTGCTGCGGTCAAGCGCTCGCTCCTCTCGATTTCCTCAAGAGTCCTTTTTGCATGCGCAGGCCAATCCTTGAGTGCAACAGCCACGGGCTTGATTGGCGGTACTTCGCCCGACGATCTTTTAGACTTCTTTTTCGGTGGCATGGTTTCCTCCTTTGTCTTTCTAAACTATAGCACCACCCTTTTTGATAGCTATTTTGTCTATCATCACAACTAAAAATCATGCTAAACTGGCTCCACGTATGACCAAACCAGACATCCAGGCACTTTCAAAGCTTGCCCGTATTGACCTCTCGACCGAAGAGGCGGAATCACTTGCTAAAGAGAGCGAAAATATCCTCGGATTCGTTGAGCAGATTCAAGGCGCTAAAAACGAGGGTGACGCGCACGTTCCACAGACAGGGGCGGTCTTCAACGTATTTCGCGACGACATCAATCCTCATGAGAGCGGTGTCTACACTGATGCGATTTTGGCACAGGCACCTGCGAGAGAGGGAAACTATGTTCGCGTGAAGAAAATACTATAGACGCGGAACACGCGCCTGCCTGCCGGCAGGCAGGGACAGAACGCAGAACTATGTCTGAACTCAAATACAAAACTATAGCGGAGGCGCAGAGAGCGCTTGAGAAACGAGAAACGACCTCGGAAGAATTGACGCGCGAATGTCTCGCTGCGATCGAAGAGAACGACACAGAGATTCATGCATTCCTCGAAGTGTTCGACGATGCAATCCTCCAAGCGCAAGCAGCTGATGCACGAAGGAGTGCGGGGGAGACGGGTCCGCTCTTAGGAATCCCTGTCGCTTTGAAAGACAACATTTTGGTTCAAGGAAAAATTTCGACCGCGTGTTCAAATATCTTGAAGGGACACAAGGCGGTATACGACGCAACCGCAGTCAAAAAGTTAAAAAAGGCGGGCGCAGTAATTGTTGGCAGGACAAACATGGACGACTCTGCCATGGGTGCTTCAACAGAGAACTCTGCATATGGAGTCACCAAACATCCTCTTGATCCAACACGCGTCGCCGGAGGATCATCGGGCGGTTCAGCAGCAGCAGTTGCTTGCGGCATGGTACTTGGAGCGTTTGGGTCTGAAACGGGTGGCTCTATTCGTCAGCCGTCAGCCCTGTGCGGCATTGTCGGACTCAAGGTCACATACGGGAGCGTGTCACGTAGCGGATTGATTGCGATGGCGTCATCTCTTGATTCGATAGGCCCTCTTGGACAGACGGTTACTGATGTTGAAGCGATGTTTCAGGTAATAAAAGGGAAGGATCCGATGGACAGCACAACAGTGGATGAAGGTGATTATCCGAAGCTTGATGCTGGTGTAAAAAAAATCGGCGTACCAACTACATTTTTAGAAGAGTGCGGACTACGTGAAGATGTCTATGCTGTATTCAAGAAAAACCTTGAGTCGCTTGAGTCACTTGGTTATGAAATCGTGCCGATTGAACTACCGTATGTGAAATATACGGTGCCAACATACTACGTCATTGTGCCTGCAGAAGCATCAACAAACCTCGCACGTTTTGATGGCGTGAAATATGGCTTACATATCGATGGCGATGATCTCATGGGAGACTATATGCTCACGCGCGGCAAAGGGTTTGGCCCAGAGCCACGCCGCCGCATCATGCTCGGCACCTACGTGCTCTCCTCTGGTTACTATGATGCGTACTACAACAAAGCGAATGCGGTTCGCGCAATGATCACAAAAGATTTTACGGAAGCACTTGAAAAGTGTGACGTCATTGCTACACCGACCACAGCCGGTCCTGCTTTCAAAATTGGCGCAAAAGTAAATGACCCCGTGCAGATGTACCTCGAAGATATTTTCACCGCATCAGCGAATCTAACGCATATGCCGGCGATCTCTGTTCCTTCAGGAACAGTCGAGGAAGATGGCGTTGCGCTTCCATTAGGACTGCAACTGATTGCACCGCATATGGGAGAAGCTCGGCTCTTCACAGTCGGCAAGCGATTCCTTGGTGAAATAGAGTAAACTAAATCCATGGCAGAAAAACCAGGAGGAAAAGGAGGTGGAAAACCCGCAGCACCAAAAAAGATAACCGATGCAGACGCGGCAACGAAGTTGGTTATGATTCTTGTGTTGCTGGCGGTCATTGCTGCGCTCGTATCTGCGCTTGGTGGCGTACTCAACGCAAACGGCGAGACATCTGTTGTGGACGCGCTCCGCACCCTTTTTTCGCGGTCAGGTTTTCTGACGGCACTGTATGCAATGCTCCGCGGGCCATTTCTTTGGATATCAATGATTGTTTCCGTCGTCTTTGGTGTAGGAGCAATGTATGCATCTCTTCAGTTGAAGAAGATACGTGAAAAAGAACGGGCGACACTCAAGATGCTTGAAGCAAAACTATCAAGTGACGCAAACAAGGATAAGAACGAGCGATGGGAGCGAATCGAGACACTCGGGTCGTCTGAAAATCCCGGTGACTGGCGTGTTGCAATTATCGAAGCAGACATTGCGCTTCACGAACTTGTGCGAAGCATGGGATACCATGGCGATTCACTCGGTGACATGTTAAAGGGTGTCGAGAAGAGCGATTTCCAAACACTTGATCTTGCATGGGAAGCGCACAAGATTCGTAACCGCATTGCGCATTCGGGTTCCGACTACATTCTTACCAATCGTGAAGCAAAACGCGTGATTGATCTCTATCGGCAGGTGTTCCAGGAGTTTGATGTGATATAAAATCACACAACGTGTCGCAAAAAGCGGATGTGGGATACGAGTATCGGGATACGGGTGTCTACGGCCCATTGATTGACGGTGGGTCTGGTTGGTGTAGTATCTCCGACAGACGACAGCTACCGCTCCCGAGGAGGTGCGAGATGAGTAACCACCCACAGCTCGACAAGGCCGCCCTACTTCAAGACGTTTTCGAACAGATCAGAAAAACGAATTCGCTCCAACGGTGCCCGAAGTGTGGTGGCAACCTTGGTTCGGCGGTTTGTGCCGCTGGCGACCGTGTCCCTTCCTGGTTAGATGAAAGAATTGGTGATGTGCATACACATTGTTGGAATGGTTGTACGGCATGTTTGATTGTCTGGAAGCTGGAACTCTTCAACTGGAGCGATGAATCCAACTCGGGGATGATTGACAGGGAGGGCCACACGCTCACACTGCACGCCTATGCGAACTGCGGGTGTCAAGCGCCACTTCTCCTTCAGCGAGATTCGTTGGGAAAGCAGCGTGACCTAGGAATTTGTTTGGTGAAGAGCGAGAAAGGCCACACTCGCCTTGGTTGGTAGTCATCAGTCGGTTCATTGCGAGACCACGCCTCCTTCGGGAGGCCGTTTCTTTTTAGTCTTAGATGGTTCATGTCGCTCCTACGCGCATCTCGTATTCACACGCATCTCGCATCCCGCAGCTCATTTCTCCCTATACCCTAAACCCTAGTGGCGATATACTGTCAGTGTATGCAAAAGCCCGAGATAGAGAGTCCGATTGAGGAACTCCAAAACAAAATTGATACACCGAACGCCGACGTGTCAGGGTCGTTCGCACGGGCAGGATTTCATCGAGAAGTCCGCAACGTTGAAACCGATTGGCAGCATGATCACGAGGACCAAGGGTCACTCTTAAGTCGTATGCGATTCACCAAAAAACATAAAACATATGCCACATGGCTCTTCGCCATTGCGGCCGTTTTCTTTTTAGCAGCACTCGGCACCGCGGCATTCTTCCTCACAGGCAACAGGAATGTTCTCTCCGCCGACAAAATTGAAATCACGGTCACCGGACCAACAAAAGTTGCTGCGGGGGAAGCATTGCCACTTGCAATTGAAATCAAAAACAACAACGCATCAACACTGGAGGTTGCCGATTTGTCCATTGAGTATCCACCAGGCACGCGCTCGGCAGACGATGTTACGGTGTCTCTCTTGCGTACGCGCGCGGGTCTTGGCGATCTTTCTCCTGGAGAGCGTGTTGCAACAACATCGAAAGCAATCATCTTTGGTGAAGAGGGGACAAAACAGAACGTTATCGTGTCGCTCGAGTATCGTGTTGTGGGAAGCAACGCAATTTTCGTCAAGGAACGACTCTTTGAAGTTGAAATTGATGATAGCCCGATTCGACTTTCAATCGACGCACCGAATGCACTCAATTCAGGCAATGACGTGCAGCTCGAGGTGACCATTGCGTCAAACTCTTCTGCACCACTTGAAAATGTGCTTCTCAAAGCAAACTATCCATTTGGCTTCGAATTTGCTTCCGGAAATCCAACCCCAACATTCAGCGAAACCGTGTGGGCATTGGGCGACATGGAGCCGAACGGCAAGCGAACCATCATGATTCAGGGTTCACTTGAAGGTCAAGACGATGAAGAGCGTATTTTTAGGTTCGAGATTGGCGTCGCTGAAAACGACAATGATTTGACTGACATTGGCACGTCGTTCGCAAATGCAGAGCACACAATCGTCATCGCGCGGCCATTCGTTGATCTTGGATTCTCGATTGATGGTGAGACAGGGGACACGCTAGTCGTTGCTCCTGGCCAGGATGTTTCGCTTGAAATCGCATGGCGGAACAACCTCTCTGACAAGTTGGGCGATGCAGTACTCACACTCACGCTCGATGGCGACGGTATTGATGAGAAGACCATCAAATCGTCAACAGGATTCTATGATTCTGCGAAAAACACACTGACGTGGGACAAGCGGAGCGTGAGCGAATTTTCGGTGCTTGAAGCGGGAGAGAGCGGTCGCGCGATTGTGAACTTCACGACACTCTCGTCAGAAAAAATGGGTGGTAAAAACTTGAACCCAGAAGTGCATCTCGGAGTTTCTCTTCGCGGTGTTCCAATCGGCAACAGCGATACACCAGAGATTGTTGCAACAGAATCAGAGGGGCTTCTGAAGTTTGTCACCGATGCATCACTCTCAACGATTGCGCTCCACGACAGTGGCACAATCACCAACATCGGACCAATGCCACCAAAGGTTGAAACGGAGACGACATACACAATCCTCTGGAGCATTGCAAGTTCAATCAATGACATCAGCGGCTCGACGGTCACCGCAAAACTTCCTCCATACATTGTGTGGAAGGGCGTTACTGAACCTGCGGATGAAGACGTGACGTACGATCAATCAACTGGCTTGATTACGTGGACGGTCGGGACAGTCCGAGCGGGTGCAGGATACACCAATCCATTCCGCGAGCTTGCATTTCAGGTCGGACTCACTCCATCGGTGAATCAAATCGGTGTTGCGCCAGTGTTGATTGAAGACGCGACGCTCAAGGCGACAGACGGCTTTGCTGGAGTGTCGGTTGGATACACAACCGAAGCACGCACCACACTTCTCGGCGATGACCCAAGCTTTGACGAGGGTGATGACCGCGTTGTTGATTAAGACCCAGTGCGTGGCTTTTGCGGAAGGTCTCCAAACCGTTTACACTAGAGGCCATGAGTGCTCCCAACCACACAACCCTTCATATAAGCCCTATTTCGGTTTTTAAATCGGCACTGGTTTTAATTGGACTCTTCCTCCTGTTTGTCCTCCGCGATGTTGTGTTGGTCGTGGTTGCTGCGGTTGTCATTGCATCAGCCGTTGAGCCAATTACGCGCTGGCTCACGCGTCACAGGATGCCGCGCACGATTGCGGTGGTGTTGATTTATTTTTCAATCGCCGTACTTGTGTTTAGTATTGTCTATTTTGCGCTCCCGCCGCTTTTGTTTGAAGCATCGTCGTTTCTCTCCCAGCTTCCCGAATACGTTGGACAGGTTGACACCCAGGCGCTCTTTGACCGTTTCAATATCGGGCAGCAACCGGAGGTCTTGCAGGGCATCTCAAACACGCTCTCCGCAGGGGATTTGGTTTCGAGTTTCCGCTCACTCCTCGCAATTCCAGGCGGTGTATTCCAAGTTGTGTCGTCAGTCTTCGGTGGCGTATTCTCTTTCGTTTTGATTGTCGTTTTCTCGTTTTACTTCGCCGTGCAAGAACGCGGGATCGAGAATTTCCTTCATATTGTGACGCCGCCAAAACATCAGGCGTACGCAATCAATCTCTGGAAACGCTCACAAGTAAAGATTGGACAGTGGATGCAAGGGCAACTCCTTCTCATGCTTCTGGTGGGCGTCTTGGTGTTCCTCGGCCTCACCATTCTTGGCGTGAAGCACGCATTCCTCTTTGCGCTCTTGGCGGGACTTCTGGAAATCATTCCGCTGTTTGGTCCGGTTATTTCATCGATTCCACCGATTTTGGTTGGCATTTCCGATGGTGGCGTATCACAAGCATTGATGGTCGGCGGTCTCTTCATCATCATCCAGCAGTTTGAGAACCACCTCATCTATCCGTTGGTGGTGAACAAAGTGGTCGGCGTTCCGGCAATGGTGGTGATGTTGGCGTTGATTATCGGGGGACAGCTCGGAGGATTTCTCGGCGCACTTCTCTCGGTTCCGCTTGCTGCAGCATTTATGGAATTGGTGAATGATTTTAAGTATCTCTCTATCGGTGATGGGGTCAAAAACGGAGAGACACCACGACTGACGCCGTAACCTATGACTGCGCGATACATCACGACAACATTGCCGTACGTGAATGCGGATCCGCATATTGGTTTTGCACTCGAGCTTATTCAAGCCGATGCGCTCGCACGTGCGTGGCGTCTTCAGGGCCACGACGTCTTTTTTAACACCGGAACCGATGAACATGGGCAGAAGATTTATGAGGCAGCAGTGAAAGCGGGGCAGGAGGTGCACGCATATGTTGATCATTACGCAAACGAAGTCAAAAAACTTGGTGGTGAGGATATTTTGAACTTGAGCAACGACGCGTTCATCCGCACGACCGATGAACATCACATACTGGCTGCACAGGAGATGTGGCGACGATGTGAGGCGGCAGGGGATATTTACAAGAAACAATTTGAAGGTTTGTATTGTGTCGGGTGCGAGGCGTATAAAACGATTCGCGAGCTTGAACACGGACACTGTCCTTTGCACCCAACGCTCGAACTCCAAACGGTCTCCGAAGAGAATTATTTTTTCAAATTCAGTAAATACCAAGACCGTCTTCTTGAGTACCTTTCGCGCCCAAACGTCATCGTCCCTGATTGGCGTAATACCGAAGCTGTTGAGTTTGTCAAAAACGGACTCGAAGATTTTAGTATTTCACGACAGAAGGAGCGTCTTGCGTGGGGGATTCCCGTTCCCGGGGATGACACGCAGGTGATGTATGTGTGGTTCGATGCACTGACGGACTATATTTCAACGCTCGGTTGGCCAGATGATTCAGCAGGGAATTTCAAAAAATTCTGGGAAGAGGGCACAGTGCTTCAAATGGCCGGCAAAGATCAGATCCGTTTCCAGTCATTGATGTGGCAAGCGATGCTCATGTCCGCACAGGTAAAGAACTCTGATCAGATCTTCTATCACGGATTCATTATTTCTGGTGGTCAGCGCATGAGCAAAAGTCTCGGCAATGTGATTAGTCCGTATGACCTTGTGAAGAAATATGGAACCGATGCAACGCGCTACCTTCTCTTGCGTCACGTTGCCCCCGTGGATGATTCAGATGTTACGTGGGAGAAACTCGATGAGTGGTATAACGCTGGTCTTGCAAATGGGCTGGGTAATCTTACTTCGCGCGTGATGAAAATGGCGGAAGAGCATCTCGATGCGCCGGTGCAGGTTCCTGAATGGGAAGATTTTACCGAATATTTTGCGCTACTCGATGCGTTTAAGTTCAATGAAGCAAGCGATTTGATTTGGAAGAAGATTGCCGAGAGTGATGCGCTTATCCAAGAAACACAGCCATTCAAAGTCGTGAAAGAAGATTCAGAGAAGGGAAAGGCACTCATCGCCGACCTCGCAGTACGGCTCTACACCATCGGCCGCTTGCTCAATCCGCTCATGCCTACCACTTCCAAAATCATCAAAGACGCAGTGAAGGCAAACAAGAAGCCGGAGAACCTCTTCGCACGAAAAGACTAATCATGTTTGATTACCAATTTTGCCTGGACTATAATCCTTTTCAGAAGGCTTATCGGATCGCCATAGCCGTTTTACAGCTAAATACATGCCAGCATTAGAGGAGAGTCAGGCATGGCTCTGAGTTTTAGGGATGCACAGGTTGCAAAGAATGGCAGTCACAGTAGTGGTTGCCAAGATGAAAACCGCAGGGCGTTTGAGTCCATCGATGATCAACTCAGAGAACAAATGAGCGCGCAACTCACGATCGGGCAAGGATCGTCAGTGAATTCGTGGGACGTTAGCGCTACATATCGTGCTCTGGGTTGGCGCGTATCCGTGTATGACGACTTGGCTGATCGTTCGTCGACTATCGTGGTCGACGCACCAGCCGCATTCAATTCAACCGATTACGCAGAGTGAGCCAATCTGTTGTTTTTTCTGCCCCCACAACTCCGTGGGGGCTTTTTCTATTTTGATATACACTAATCTTCATGACCTTTAAATCCATTGATATTCACTCCCACCTCAACTTCTCCCAGTTTGACGAAGATCGCGACGCTATTATCGCGAAGATGAAAGAGGAGGGAATGGCGACAATCTCTGTGGGCACCGACAAAAAGACTTCAAAAGAAGTTGTGGATCTTGCAGCCCAGCACGAGAATCTTTTTGCGACGATCGGTATTCACCCAACACACATCGAAGAATCCGAAGGCGTATGGGAGACCTTTGATGAAAGCTACTACGAATCGCTCTTGTCGCCGAAGGTCGTTGCAGTGGGCGAGTGTGGCTTAGATTATTTCAGACCGCCCGTAAACGTAGATAAGCAAAAAGAATTATTTGTGGCGCAGATTGATTTTGCGATGAAGCATGACTTACCACTGATGATTCATGGGCGTCCAAGCAAGGGGACGATGGATGCGTACGAGGATATTATCGAAATTCTTCTCGCATCACGCTCCTCGCATCCCGCATCCGATGCGCTTCGCGGCAACATTCACTTTTTTGTTGGCGATATTCCGACTGCCAAGAAATTTCTCGACCTTGGCTTCACGCTTTCATTTGACGGACCAATCACCTTCGTATCTGACTACGACGAGACGATTGCATTCGTCCCGGAGGATATGATTATGGCAGAGACCGACGCGCCATTCGCTGCTCCGGCACCACACCGTGGAAAACGAAATGAACCTTCCTATGTAACGCACATCATCAAGCGAATCGCAGAGATACGAGGTGTTGAAGAGGAGTATTTGGCGGAACGAATGCTTCAAACCGCCAAGCGCGTCTTTCCGCGTCTTGGATAAAAGGGAGCCGTAGGATGAAAGCCGATGGTTCACCAAAAACCATTGCGTGGGGCGCTCTAATGTGCTACTGTGGTGTCCATGGCAGAAAAAACTACCAAGGTAGAGATGGAGGAGAAAAACGAAGATACCCGCATTTACGAGGCGGCTTTTCACGTTATCCCATCCCTTGAGGAGGCCGAGGCAGCATCTGTAGCTTCCGACGTTCGCGGGAAAATCGAGGCACAAGGCGGCACGATTCTCGGCAGCGAAGCTCCTCAGCTCATGCAGCTCGCATATCCAATGCAAAAGGATATCGACCGCAAGCGCCACACCTACACATCAGCATACTTCGGCTGGGTCGTCTTTGAATCAAACGGTGAGGTTGCTCATAGCATCAAATCGTTCTTGGGCGATAGCAACAACAGCATCCTCCGCTCACTCGTTGTAAAAACAACCAAAGAAGCAGCAGAACCTCGCAAGCACCCAGCACAGGCAGCACAACCAGAACGCCCAACCGCTCCTGCGTATGTTGCAGCTCCAGACGTCATCGCTCCAGAAAAAGTTGCAGAACCAATGACCGTTGAAGCAATGGACGCAGAAATCGCAAAATTGGTTGTTGAGTAATTTATCTTCGCTTTATATCGCACTGGTATCCTAGTTATACACCTAAGCGAAACCTCTCATGTATCTCAACAAAGCATTCGTCTTCGGTAATCTCACTCGCGATCCAGAACTGCGTTCACTTCCATCTGGCGCAGCGGTGTGTACCTTCAGCGTTGCAACCAACCGCGTTTGGATGGATAAGGATCGTAACCGACAAGAATCAAGCGAATTCCACAATATCGTGGTCTTCGGTCGTCAGGCAGAGACATCTGCACAATATCTTCGCAAGGGAGCATCGGTATTGATTGAGGGACGCATCGTGACCCGTAGCTGGGACGATAAGAACGACGGCACTAAGAAGTACCGAACCGAAATTGTGGCAGACCGCGTACAGTTCGGTCCACGTGCAGGCGGAGCTGCAGGAGCGTCGTCAGGAGGAGCAACCTACGAACGAAAGGGAGGCATGGAGGCGAAAGGCGAGAGCCAGGAACAAGCAGGAGGAGGTGAAGCAATCCAGTACCCAGACGCAGAGTCAGAAGGTATCAACCCAGAGGATATTCCGTTTTAATTCAAGCTGTGATAGTATCTCAAAGCCATGACGAAACATTGTTTTTTCACCAAGAATCAAATAAACCACATCGACTATAAGGACGTCGAGCTCATTAAGCAATTCATGAACTCATACGGCCGTATGAAGACGCGTCGCTACACCGGCGTGTGTGGAAAGCATCAGCGAGAACTCGCGGCTGCGATTAAGTACGCCCGCTTCATGGGGCTCGTGCCATTCATCATTCGATAAAAAGTGGCTCTAGCCACTAGAGAAACATCCGATTCCACAAAACAAATGGAATCGGATGTTTTCTTTTTTCTAAACCCTATACCCCCGTGGCCGGTGACTGTATTTTATGCTCGACCGACGTATTCTTCGGTTTCGGTATTGATTTCAATCGTGTCGCCTTCGTTCACGAACATCGGTGTTGTGATCATCGCGCCGGTCTCGATCTTCACAAGCTTGTCGCCGCCTTGTGCGGTGTTGCCCTTGATGTTTGGTGGTGCTTCAACAACTTTGTACTGCACCTTGATAGGCAAGCGCACTCCGATTGCGCGCTCTTCGAAGTAGAGACCATCAATCTCCATCTTCTCTTTCAAGAACTTTGCTTTGTCGCCAAGGAGGCTGACCGGAAGCTCAAGGCGCTCTCCGGGGTTGCCGGCCTTGTGGAACCACCACTGTCCCTTCGTGTTGTAGATGTAGATGAGAGGAACCGCTTCAATCTCTGCCTCGTAGGCCTTTTCAGAAACGTGGAAGGAGTATTCAGTCACCTTGCCGGTGATGAGATTCTTCAGCTTGGTCGCATTGACCGGCTTACGCTGTTGCTTGCGGAAGACGTGCGAATCGAGCACTTCATACGGCTCGCCGTTGAAGATGATAACTTTTCCGACGCGGATTTCGTTGTAGTCGAGCATGATTGCGTGTTTAGATTTCAAACAAAAAAGCCCGAAGGCTTCCAAAGTGTCTCTACCATAGCAAAGGGTTCAAGCTGTCGCAACTGATAGTTTTTTGCATAAAGATAACCCCGCTTTTGAGGGCGGGGGACTTAACGATCAAGACGACAACCAATTCAGACTGCTCTCTTGAAGCGCGCGTTGAGTCTCGACAGAAAGGTTTCAACGGAGTCGGTCTTCACGGACTTGCCCGCGAGTCTCTCTCGCATCACGTGAACCATCTGTAAGAGGTCTTGAGGCAAGCCCTCCAGTGCAGGAGGAACGACTTCCTTCAGAAGGTCGAGCTCGCCATCAAGCAAGTCTGTTGCCATGCTCTCTCCCTGGGCCTTGTTGACGCGCTCCAGGAATTCGAGCAGAGCCTTAGCACGACCCTCTTCGAGTGTCGTGAAGGAGCGTCGGCGGGTCTTAGCTAGAAGCTGCCCACCATACCGTGTGGAAAGCTCCCAATTCATCAGGGTCGTGCGTTGAACTTGCATGGATGCCTCCTTGCATCGGAATCGAGGGTTGTTTCTATCGCAACTATATCAGGTTGATTTTGAGAAACAATGTCACGTTTAGGCCTCTTTTAACTTCTCTTTAATCTCTGCAAGGAGCTTCTTTTTCACATCTTTTGTTTCGCGGAGGAACGTTCGGGCAGCGTCGTAGCCACGTCCGAGTGCGACATCGCCATATTTGTAGGACGCGCCGTTTTTCTGGACCAATTCGTATTTCTCACCAAGTGCAAGCATCTCTCCTTCAAGTGAGATTCCTTCGTTGTAGACCAAATCGAATTCTGCCTGACGGAACGGGGCAGCGACCTTGTTCTTCACGACTTTTACACGAACGCGACCACCGACAACCTCTTCACCCTTTTTAATTTGTGCGATGCGACGCACATCGAGACGAACCGACGAGTAAAATTTCAAAGCGTTTCCACCCGGCGTTGTTTCTGGGTTTCCAAACATCACACCGATCTTCATGCGAATCTGGTTGATGAAGATAACGATTGTTTTGCTGCGAGCGACGATACCGGTCAACTTTCGCAATGCCTGACTCATCAATCGCGCCTGCTTACCAACGTGGCTCTGACCCATCTCACCTTCAATTTCATCTTTTGGAACGAGCGCAGCGACTGAGTCGATAACAACAACATCAATCTTTCCGGTGCGCACCAGTGACTCAACAATCTCGAGCGCCTGTTCACCGGTGTCTGGTTGTGAAAGGAGGAGTTCATCGATGTTCACGCCGAGTTTCTTGGTGTAGTCAGGATCCATTGCGTGTTCCGCGTCAACGAACGCACACACACCACCCGCTTTTTGTGCTTCAGCAACGACGTGGAGCGCAAGTGTCGTCTTTCCGGATGATTCTGGCCCAAAGATTTCAATAACGCGACCACGAGGAAGTCCGCCGATACCGAGTGCTGCATCGAGTGACAACGAACCTGTTGAAACCGCAGCGACGTTCACTTTCGGTCGATCGCCCAACTTCATGATTGACTCGTCGCCGAATTTTGTTTGAATCGCTCGGAGTGTTTCGTTGATGCTTTCTGCGGATTGTCGGACGCTCATATCGCGCGCCTCTGGAACCGACTTCATTTCTTTTTCTTCACCCTTTTTTCCTCCTTTTTTGAATGCCATATCGTAAAGAATTAGCGCTATCTATATACCGAATAGTATACCGTGCGGATAAAATTTTTATGAACTTGACGTCGCTGTTTCCTGTCCTTCGGTTGTGGTTGCCGCAGAGTCAATAGGAAGCAGGATTCCGTCACTACTTGTAGCCTTTGGAATCGTCATTGCTGGGGTATCTGACGCAGTATAGGAGAGAGGGAGTATAAGTGTATTTTGTTTGCCAAACCGGTCGGTACCAACAAAATAGACCTCGTTATAGCCCGGTGAGAGCGCTACGGGCTCATCAATGTGACCCTCTTCGGATATAAAGATTGGTCGACCATTCATCATAATTGCACTGATATTCTTCGCAGTGCCTGTTATGTGAATTAGTGGTTCAGTGATAGTTGCTCCGGGGAGGGGATTCTCAATGGTTATCACCGGGCCGCGCACGAACCCGCGCGCTTCAAACGCTGTGTAGCCAAGTACAAGTACGACCGCAACAGTTATAAGGATTCGTCGGATGGTGTGCGACCCTGTCATGACTCAATTAGACAATGCCGTCGTCAGTGTCTTCAACCACAACTCCCGACGGTGGCGCGACAAGCACATCGCGCGGTTTTGCCCCATCGCCAGGTCCGATGACACCGCGCTCTTCAAGAAGATCGATCAGCCGAGCGGCACGCGCGTAGCCGATGCGGAGCTTGCGTTGGAGATACGATGTGGACGCTTTGCCCGCGTGAATGACGGTCTCGCGCGCGTCTTCAAAAAGGTCGTCGTCATCCGCATCGTCACTGCCACCGAAGATGCTACCACTGCCACCCGATGAACTATGGGAAGAAGTTTCAAGGTCAATTGGCATATCGAGCGCCTCAAGACCGTCAGCATTGCTTCGTAGAAATTCTGTCACCTTCTTTACCTCGTCTTCAGAGATGAACGCAGACTGGATACGTTTTGGTTTGCCCATATCACCCGAGGAGAAGAGCATATCACCGGCACCAAGGAGTTTTTCAGCGCCTGATGCATCAAGAATTGTGCGCGAGTCAATTTGAGAAGACACCTGTAAGGCAATTCGGCCTGGGATGTTCGCCTTAATCAAACCGGTGATGACATTCACGCTTGGTCGTTGCGTCGAGAGTATCAAGTGAATACCAACCGCACGAGACATTTGCGCGAGTCGCACGATGCCCGCCTCAAGTTCACGAGGATAGGACGACATAATATCCGCAAGTTCATCAACCACCACCACGATATACGGCATTGTCTCCGGTACCTCTTCTTCGGGGTCTTTTCGTTTGTCGATGGCTGGGCCAAGGATCGTCGCGTGGTACGAGCTGATATCGCGAACATGGCTTTGTTCAAGTACGTTATAACGCCTTTCCATTTCATTCACGAGCCATTTGAGCGCCAAAATTGCCTTCTTTGGCTCGGTAATCACCGGTGTTAAGAGGTGCGGAATACCGTTGTAGAGGGTCAATTCAACACGCTTCGGGTCAACCATCACAAATCGGAGGGAGTTCGGGCCGTTCCTGAAGAGCATCGAATTGATGAGTGCGTGAATAGTCACTGATTTACCAGAGCCAGTCGCGCCCGCAATCAGCATGTGTGGCATTTTACCAAGGTCAGCAAACGATGCGATACCTTCGACGTCACGACCAAGTGCAAGGGTGAGCGGTTTCTGCATCGCTGCGTATTCGTCGGTCGTCAAAAGCGTCCCAAAGCCAACAGTTGTTTTTGCAGAGTTCGGCACCTCGATACCAACGAGTGCTTTTCCCGGGATTGGCGCTTCAATACGAACAGGATGCGCCGCAAGTGCAAGCTCAAGGTTCTTCTGCAACGAGAGAATCTTTGAAAGGCGAACACCTTCGGCGGGCTTCAGTGCATAGCGAGTAACCGATGGGCCAATCGAAATTTCATCCATTGCGACATCAATGCCAAAGTTTTGGAATGTTCGCTTAATGATATTTGCATTCGCTTTGATGTCACCGACACCTGGCTTACCAGAGTCTTTTGCAAAGATAGAAAGTGGCGGGGGAGTGTACGTTCCAGAATAGTTTGCGAGTGAGAATCCCTCCGGCTCTGCTTTTTTGAAAATAGATTTTTTTGGTGTTTCTGCGGTTGGTGTCTCGTTCGCTCCAACGTCTGCCGCATTTGGAAGAGCAGTTTCAATCATTTCGTTTTCTTCATCGTCGAGAATCTCTTCGCCGAGTGCCAGACGCGCCTCTTCTTCGAGAAGCATGCGCTCGCGACGACGCTCTTTCCAGAGACGGAATTCTTGAACAGGGTGCGCATTGAAGAGAATCAGCAGTGAGATTGCAAAGGTAGCAGCGAGGATAACCGCTGCACCCGATACATCAAAGAGTCGCGCAAGCGGAGAACCAAGAATGTGTCCAAGAACACCGGCGTGTCCAACGAAGAATATTTCGATCAAACCCAACCCCGAGAGGCAGAAGAGGAGCGAACCAAGAATGTTGGTGAGCGCAAGATTTGTCTTCACCGATCGAAAATACGATGACGAAAGAAGAAAGAAGAGAATTGGCAAGAGATAGTATCCGATGCCGAGGAAGGTGGAAAGATTCTGATACATGACGCGACCCACAAGCCCCGCTTTTTCAAAGGCCGCGAGCAAAAAGAAAATAGCAACGACAAGCAGGATGACTCCGAGGACCGCATACAGAGTCTGCTCCGAGAGGCCAAGTCGACCCCCTTCAGGCGCTTCTTCGTTCTGGTCGTATCGTTTCTTTGATCGTTTCTGTTTTTTTGCCATGATGCGCGTAATGATTTTCGTACGGTATAGAGCAATTGTAGCATGCATTACACCACATCACGTTTGTTTGAGCGCTCGTTTCGGTGACACTATTTTCATGAGTGTGTTTGCGTGTCCTTGTGGTCACACAATGCTTGAAAGTCCTTTATCGGTGATGTAGTCTTTGACTGTCTTTTAGCATCTTGTGGGTATGTCTGATATATCAATCTCAAGGACAAAAAATATAGGTGCATCTCCTTCAAAAGAGAACGCTATGTCCTTTATTTTCTTTATCGGAAGAGCTCAAAAAATTGCTACAGCCATTTATCTCATAACCGGGCTTTTCTCTGAAAAAGAGCCACTTCGGGAAGAGCTTCGAAAAAAGGCACTTGTTTTGGTGTCTGATATGAGAGCTATATCAGACAATAAGGTTTCAAACGCTTCACGTATTCTCGAAATACGAGGATCTCTTGAACATGCTCTTTCTCTTTCCGATCTCGCATCTCGGTCAGGATTGGTGTCCGAGATGAACCACCTCTTTTTAAAAGCAGAAATCGAGTCCTTTGTGGGTGATATTGAAACCCTCGCTGCTGTTCCACAAGGACAGAGTCCTATAGCGGCCACCCTTGAGGGAATGACTCTTCCGACACTTCTCCCTGCGAGTGCCTCAAGCAAACAAAAGGATAAAGGACATTCTAAAGGACACGCTATTGTTTCTATAAGACAAAAAATACAACCATCGTTCGGGGAGTTTAAAAGGACAATAGGACCTATAAAAGACATTGAACCGGAACGACATGAGCAAAACGGAGGCGGAAAAGAAAGAAAAGAAAAGATACACCGCATCATAGAGGAAAAGGGTCCCCTGACGATAAAGGACATTGCCTCGGTTGCTCCGGAGTACAGCGAAAAAACGATTCAGCGCGACCTCGTAGATATGGTTACCAATGGCCGTCTCAAAAAGAAAGGAGAGCGCCGTTGGACCACCTATTTTGTTTAGTGAGAGCGTAACGCAACTGCTCTATCCTCCTATATACAGAGAAGAAGCATTGCTTGTTCAAAAGTGCCAAAAATGGTACACTTTCGGTTGTAGGCCATAGACCCTGTGGGGCGGTTTCTGGGTATGTTTATCCACAACTGTTTGCGGGATTTAGACCGAGTGCCTATATAATCAAGTGCAATTCAGAAGCGAACGTTTTTTCCTGCACGACTGCTCGTTGATAATTTCATATACCGATTCCCGCGCGACTCTTATGAGACGTTACGGCATGACCGTGAGACGGTTCTACCTCACGCAAACTACGCTTGGGGAATCCTTGCAAAGGGTGGGTCGCGAAAGCGGCACACCCTTACACAGGGATGACCCAAGTTTAGTGATTAGATTTATTAGTAGGGTTATTAGTAAACGAATTACTTACAACAAAGCAGATATGCACAAAAAACTTTTTGCTTTCGTAGGTCTTCTTGCAGCAGTTGCATTGTTTGCTCCAAAGGCACAGGCAGCTACTTCAGCAGAACTCGAAGCACAGGTTCAGGCGCTTCTTGCACAGATCGCTTCACTTCAGGGCGGTTCGTCAAGCGCAGGTTGCTACGCTTTCACTCGTGACCTCACAGTAGGTTCACAGGGTGCAGACGTAACAGCACTTCAGAATTATTTGGCAACAAAGGGTTACTTCAGTGTTGCAGCAACAGGTTACTTCGGCTCGATCACTGCATCAGCAGTATCAGCATGGCAGTCAGCTAACGGCGTTATGCCAGCAGCTGGTTACTTCGGAGCAATCTCACGCGCAAAGTACAACTCAATGTGCTCATCAACACCTGCAGCAGGTGACGATGATGACGACGATGATGACGATGACCTCGGCAACGACGGTGAGGAAGCAGACCTCTCAGACTTCGACTCGAAGTCAGGTGAGGACTCAACTCTCGAAGAAGGCCAGGAAGCAGGAGAAGTCCTCGAGTTCGAATTTGACGTTGACGGCTCGGACGTAGAAGTCCAGCGCGTTGAAGTTAACTTTAACTCAAGCGTCACATCTGGAACTGGTGAAGATGATCCGTGGAAGTCATTCGACGGCGCATCACTCTGGTTCGACGGCGAGGAGGTTGCTTCAGTAGACCTCAGCGACGAAGATGAATGGGACGAAGAGGTAACTAACGACGAATGGAGCTTCCGTTTCAACGGCGTTGACGTTATTGTCAATGACGGCGAAACAGCAGAGTTCATCGTTGCGATGGACGTTTCTGACAGTGTTGACGGCTCAAGCACCGCAGGTGCAAACACATGGCTTGTTTCAATCGATGCGAACGGCGTTCGTGCGCTCGATGAAGCTGGTATCGACCAGTACACAGGTGCAAGTGGAGACGACGTTACTGTAGAAATCGACGTAGCAGGTGCAGACAACGAGCTCAACGTCACCGAAGGTGATGAAGACCCAGAGCCAACAGTCTTCGAAGTTGAGACTGCCGAGACGTCTGACTGGCAGACAATCGGTGTCATGCAGCTTTCAGCAGAGGGTGACCTCGAGTTGAACACGCTCTACTTCGACATCGCAGCAGCAAACGGTAGCGACACATACGATGGTCTCGTGAACGACGTTCAGATTCTCATCGACGGTGACGACTACAGCGACTTCTCAGTCAACAACAGCACAACAGCAACAGGTACACTTGTATTTGACCTCTCAGACGACGACGTTGTCATTGAAGACGGCGACGAAGTCAACATCGAGGTTCAGGTTGAATTCAAGGGCTTGACTGGCAACTTTGACGAAGGCGACAACATCGTGCTTAACGCATCATCGACAGGTGTTGACCTCTGGGAAGTTGAAGGTGCAAGCGACGGTGAAGACATCCCAGCTGCCCGCCTCAAGGGTTCTTACGAAGGTGAGACTCACACGGTCCGCAGCTCAGGTATCATCACAACGTTGGTTGACACAAGCGCAGTCTCACCGGTTGGTGGCGACGAAGCTCAGGGTAACTTCGAAATCGAATTTACTGTTGAAGCATTCGGCGACGACTACTGGGTTGAGAACAGCGCAGTTGTCGACACATCGGCAGATGGTTCTGACGGTGTCGAATACGCAATCCTCGACAGCACAGGTACAGCAACGACTGGTGCGTCAGTTTCTGACACACTCCAGGCAGCAGGTACAAGCGCTGGCGACAACAGCTACGGATACAAGATTTCTGAAGGATCATCACGAACCTTCACACTTCTCGTAACCTTCGACAACGACAACATCACATCAGGCGCAGGTTACTACACAGCACAGATCTACGGCATCAGCTTTGACGCCGACGGTGCAGCTGGTAGCGAAGCGTTCCTCTCGACTGGTCTTGACGACTACGAGACTGACGATGTCTACGTATCGAACGACGACGTTGCGAACTAACATCGCGTAGCTTCTTACGAAGCAACCGGAGTTAGCTCCAATAACAAAAACCACCCGCAAGGGTGGTTTTTGTTTTGTCCCTGGTCTCTCGGTATGTCCAGTTACACGGGACCATCACGTTTTTGTGGTCAGGTTCTGTGTGCTTGGGTATACTGGATGAGTGAAACTCTTCAATAAAACATTCTTGAAATACGCACTCTCGTTTGGGCTCCTGCTTCTCGTGAGTTTCTTGTTTCTCCTCGCAACACACCGTTTCGGAGGAGTGCCGAAGACGGGGGAGACAACCTGTATGACGAGCTCCGGCGAACCTTGCTAACGAAAAAGCCCCCGCAGTGATGCGGGGGCTTTTTATATGTTTGTTAAAACAGTGCTTCAACAACCTCCTTCACAATATTCCCATCGGCCTTTCCTCGAAGCTCTTTCATCAAACTTCCCATGAACACACCCTTCTGTGTGGGATCGGCGATACCAGATTTTGCCTTTGCTTCGGTCACGTAGGCAACAATCTCATCGCGACTCATCTGGGCAGGCAAGAAGGTTTCAAGAATTGCCAGTTCGGCCTGTTCACTTTCCGCGAGCTCCGGACGACCACCTGCGGTGAACTGTTCAATCGAATCTTTGCGCTTCTTGCTCTCGCGCATAATGACGGTAAGTGCATCATCATCCGAAAGCTCCTCGTCAGGGCGGCGCTTTTGGTTCACCAACTCGTTGGTGAAGGCCGCCGAAAGGCCGCGAAGGACGGTCAATCGTAGGGCGTCCTTTGCGCGCATCGCGTCTTTGATCTGCTCTTTGATATCTACAACAAGTGTCATATAGGTACTGGTGCTAATCCTTTAATGTAGTGGTCATCATACCATAGCTCTTTTTTGATGAAACACGGACGGGCGCTATACTGTACTCCATGACCACCCCCACCGCACTTCTCGCAGGACTTGTATTCATCGCTGTTGCTATCGTTGTTGCGGTCATGCTTACACGCAAGAAAGGGGAGGTGCCAGCGCAAAACTCTCAAGAAGGATTAAATCTCGTGCTTCAGCAGATCAACGAACTTTCTCGCACGGTTGACGCAAAGCTTGGTGAGAGTGCCAAGACCATGCACGACTCGATGAAAACTCAGCTTGGGGAATCCGCGCGCATTGTCAAAGAGGTGACCGAGGGGCTCACGAAGCTTGACGAGACCAACAAACAAGTCGTTTCATTTGCTGACCAGCTTCAGAATCTTCAAGATATTCTTAAGAACCCAAAACAGCGAGGCATCCTCGGCGAGTATTATCTCGAAACGGTGTTACAAAACGTGATGCCACCCGGCTCGTACCAGATGCAATATGCATTTACGAATGGTGAGATTGTGGATGCGGTTGTCTTCATCAAAGATAAGATTGTACCAATCGACGCAAAGTTCTCGCTTGAGAATTACAACCGTGTCCTTGGAGCGCGAGATCAAACCGAGCGCGAACAGCACGAGAAGGCATTTAAAACTGACCTTAAGAATCGTATTGATGAGACAAGCAAATATGTACGCCCTGGCGAGAACACCATGGAGTTTGCCTTCATGTTCATTCCTTCGGAGGGGATTTATTACGATCTTCTCATCAATCAGGTTGGCGCCGTAAAAACCTCGACACGCGATTTGATTGATTACGCATTCGGCAAAAAAGTCATCATCGTCTCACCGACGTCGTTCCTCGCCTACCTTCAAACGGTGTTGCAAGGGTTGCGAAGTCTCCAGATTGAAGAGCAAGCAAAGGATATTCAAAAAAATGTCGGTGAATTGGGACGTCACATCGCAAACTTCGATGGCTTTATGGTGAAACTTGGTAGTGCGCTCGGTACAACAATCAATCACTACAACACTGCCAAAAAAGAGCTTGGTAAAATTGATAAAGATGTATTGCGCATTACCGGAACCGCCGCAGGTGTTGAACCATCACTGATTCTCGAGAAACCGAGCGATGAATAGTTGAACAATTCTTGTTTTGATGTATACTTCGCATACGCATTGCGGGGTAGAGCAGTAGTAGCTCGTCAGGCTCATAACCTGAAGGTCGTAGGTGCAATTCCTGCCCCCGCTACAATACAAAAACAGAGCGCCCCCCTTCGGGGCGTTTTGTTTTTGCTATTTTGCGTGTGGAGCAGGAATTGCAGGCCACAGGCGCGCCACTGGTCTGAGCGCCGAGGCGGGGTCGCGAACACTTAGGCTTTTGGAGCACTAAGTGCGAACAAAAGACTTAGTGATTTGTGACCGATTCCTGCCCCATTGCGCAAGGCATTTCAAAAAATAGACTCACTCCTAACGTTTGGATACAAAAATACAGAAGTCTGTGACCGATTCCCTGCCTGCCGGCAGGCAGGCAGCCCCCACTTTCAGAAAAAGTAAAACAAAAAATGGCCGTCGGCGCGACCACTTCGGTGACTTGTCTTTTGCGGCGGGTCATTGCTTCACCCGCCAGTGTATTTTGATGCCGATGAGGAACACCTGACCCCCACCCCCTTGTCGGATGATTTCTGAGATCGTGCCGAGACTCGACTCCCCAACGAGAGAACGAAATGATGTGAATGGCCGGGCGCCGTTCACGGTGAAGTGAGCCCAGGAGTCGTGTGCGGTGTGGACACGAACCCCATCCACCCATGGTTTTCCATAGAGCGCTGTGTCGTTGAGATTTTCGCCGTATGCCAGGATGTACGATCCAAAGGAGCGGAGCATCTCGCGCTCATCTCTGTTTTCAGCGATATGCATCTCCATTGCTACCAAGCGAACAAAGTCGAACTCTCCTTTGAACGCACCCCGCCGCTCTTCGATGGCCGCGATAGCTCTTTTCTTGTTTCTGAACAAATGAAAACCGTTCTGACAGATGTTCTCAGAGGCATACGAGACGCCTCTCGAGGCCGTTGGTCCAAAGAACATCGTGAATCCGTTTGGTGTCCGTGGGTTTTTCAAACTCGACATCACAATCGCAAATCCTTTTCTTCGTATCATTGCACCCTCACTAGGTTTGTTTGTGCGTGTTTTCTGAAGCAGATACTACAGGAATGGACTTACTTGAACAAGTTTTCAATAGATTGATTTTTTTCTTTCCGCGCGTACTATCTTTGTCGGACGAAGCACAACTCGCGAGGTAGAAGAATATGTCAAAGAACCGGTCGTTCCGGCAGTCATCGCGGTCGTTT
This sequence comes from uncultured Candidatus Saccharibacteria bacterium, assembly GCA_964634615.1. Classification (GTDB taxonomy): domain Bacteria; phylum Patescibacteriota; class Minisyncoccia; order Phycocordibacterales; family EsbW-18; genus EsbW-18. The sequence goes on along the minus strand of CAZWLQ010000005.1, from coordinate 1,337 downwards.
GCCAGAGGAGGAGCCCACCCAGGCCAGGCCAAGTCGCAACCTCGGAAGGCGGCTCGGCGCTTGATCAGAGGAGATCGGACGCCGTACCGAGGCGCAGATGTCGGGTTCAACAATCCGATGATGCGCGACGGTATTTCCTTTCGCCGTCGGTCCATCTGGTAGCGTTGCGTTGCGAACAAAGAAGACCGTGCCTGAGGGCACGGTCTTTCATGCGTTACTTCAGCGATTGTCCGAGGTAGTCCGCGCTTACTTCGTAGAATAGTTCAAATTCACTTCGATAATGACTTCTGATGTGCCGGCAGGAACCGTTGTTCCTCCTCCACCCATGTCGCCGCCGTATCCATAATTGTCGTAGTAGGGAACTGGGTTGCCGGGAACCGAAATTGGGTTTGACCACCAGCCAATAACTTTACCGAGTTTTACACCCGCTGCATCAGCTAAGGTCTTCGCACGTCCACGCGCGTCGGCGAGTGCTTCAAGGGTTGCCTGCTGTTTCAAGTCTTCAAGGTTTGAAACATCAAAGGTGACACTGTTGACTTGGTTCACGCCTTGAATGCTTGCTGCCTCAATCGTCTTGCCGACAAGATCAGTTGAGGACGCGATTGCAAGTTCAATCGTGAGTTGCTGGTCCGCGGTGTAGCCACTGATTTGGCTCGGCATTTCAGACGGGTAGTAATATTGCGGGTAGAGGGAAAGATTCGCTGTCGAAATCTTTTCTCGTGACACTCCCAATGCCTCAACCGCTGGGATGACGCGTCCAATAACTGCATTCATTTCGGCCAATGCTGCTTGTGCGGTCGGCTTTTCGACGTGCACGCCAAGTGTTACCTTTGCGGTGTCTGGGGTGTACGAAACCGTCCCGCGTCCCGTAATCGAAACTTCTCGATATGGTTGATTAACAATGCGGTCGCGGATGATGGCAATGGTGACGATGCCCGCAAGAAGGAGCATGCCCAAGACCATGATGCCGTTCGTGACGCCGCGTTTATAGGTTGCGTTGTGCATATGCGTAGGTACAGCTAACAAATAATTAATATGTATACACGTACTATACTATATGGAACGTAAAAGGCCTTTCGTTACAAACGAGAGGCCTTTTACGTAAGACTCTGCGGAATCGACGGGACTCGGTCACGAATCACTAAGTATTTTCTCGTAGTCACTCCAAAATCCTAAGTGTTCTCGACCCCGCCTCGGCGCTTAGACCAGTGGCGCGCCTCCGGCTTTCTCGTCCCTCTAAAACAGCAAACGTCCGACCTCATGGCCGGACGCTGCTTACTCTGCGGAATCGACGGGACTCGAACCCGCAACCTCCTCCGTGACAGGGAGGCGCTCTA
>CAZWLQ010000004.1:729-41442 GCA_964634615.1 uncultured Candidatus Saccharibacteria bacterium | reverse complement strand
CATAGAGATTACCACCCTTATGAGTTCTCGCCTTCAGGAGGTTTCTGCTCTCCTTCCGCGCCTGTCTGCGTGCTGTCCGCGTTAGTCTGCATTGCTGCACCAATCTTCTGCATCTCGGTCACCAAGGCCTCGGTTGCCTTCTTGACTGCATCAATATCACTTCCATCCTTCACCTTGCGTACCTCCTCAATTGCTGTGGTTACGGATGTCTTCACATCATCTCCAATTTTTCCTTCAGCGTCTTTGAGAGCTTTTTCTGCAGTGAAGATGGTTTGATCTGCCATATTGCGGGCATCAACCAACTCTTTCTTCTTTGCGTCCTCTGCTGCGTGTGCTTCTGCGTCCGCTTTCATGCGGTTGATTTCAGTTTCAGAGAGTGTTCCGCTGCCTTCGATACGGATAGATTGCTCTTTGCCAGATGATTTGTCTTTTGCTTTGACCGTAAGGATACCGTTTGCGTCCAAGTCGAAGGTCACCTCAACTTGTGGCATGCCACGAGGAGCTGGCGGAATGCCATCGAGGATAAACTGACCCAAGGTCTTGTTGTCGGATGCCATTGGTCGCTCTCCCTGGACAACATGAATCTCCACGGAGGTTTGGTTGTCGGATGCTGTTGAGAAGGTCTGCGATTTGCTTGCAGGAACCGTGGTGTTCTTCTCGATAAGCTTTGTTGCGACACCTCCTAAGGTTTCGATACCGAGCGACAACGGGGTCACATCGAGCAAAAGCACGTCTTTAACATCTCCTTGGAGGATACCGGCCTGGATTGCAGCACCAAGCGCTACCACTTCGTCAGGGTTAATTGAGCGGTTTGGTTCTTTGCCGAAAAGCTCTTTGACCGCTGCCTGAATCGCTGGCATGCGGCTCTGACCTCCGACCAACACCACCTCATCAATATCTTTGATTTCAAATGGTGAGTCAGCAATCACTTGCTTTGTGATGGTGAGAGCTCGGTCAATGAATTCACGAGCAATGTTCTCAAGCGTTGCGCGAGAGATCTTCATCACCAAGTGACGAGGACCTGACGAGTCTGATGTGATGAAGGGGAGATTGATTTCAGTTTCTGTTGCTGTTGAGAGCTCGATTTTTGCTTTCTCAGCTGCTTCGTCGAGTCGCTGGAGTGCGAGCGGGTCTTTTGAGACATCGATACCCGATTCCTTTTTGTATTCAGTGATAATCCACTCAATCACCTTCTGGTCAATGTCGCGTCCTCCAAGGTGACTGTCTCCGCCGGTAGCCTTCACTTCAACGCTCTGCTCGCCTTCTGCGGCAGATACTTCAAGTACTGAAATGTCGAATGTTCCTCCACCGAAGTCGAAGACCGCAATTTGTTCGTTTGCTTTCTTGTTGAAGCCGTATGCGAGCGCTGCCGCTGTTGGTTCGTTGATGATGCGCATCACGGTCAATCCTGCGATCGCACCTGCGTCCTTAGTTGCCTTTCGTTGTGAGTCATTGAAATATGCAGGCACAGTGATGACTGCCTCGGTGATTTTCTCACCAAGCTTTGCTTCAGCGTCCGCCTTGAGCTTGCCCAAAATCATCGCTGACACTTCTTCGGGACGGTATTCCTTGTCGTTCATCTTCACCGCCGCAGAACCATCCGATGCGCGGATGATTTCGTATGGCACGACGGTCTTTTCCTTCTGAACCGCGTCCTCGTCGAACTTGTGACCCATCAAACGCTTGATGCCGTAGATGGTGTTCTTTGGGTTCGTAACGGCCTGACGGCGTGCGATCAAACCAACCAAACGGTCGCCTGTTTTGCTGACCGCAACGATTGACGGGGTCGTTCGTGCGCCTTCGCTGTTCTCAATGATGGTCGGCTCGCCTCCCTGCATCACCGCCATTGCTGAGTTTGTTGTTCCAAGGTCGATTCCAAGAATTTTTCCCATATAGTTTTTGAAGGTTAGATGATTAAGAATTTAGTGTGTTTCGTACATTCCAACTTTTACTCTCGCGGGTCGTATGATTGTCTCGCCCATGCGATACCCTTTTTGCATTACGGAGAGGATTTTACCGTCTTTATTTTCCTCTGCAACAGGTATCGCTTCGATTGATTCGTGAACTTGAGGGTTAAACTCCTCGTCCACCGGATCGATCACTGAAACGCCATATCCAGAGAGGACACTTAAAAACTGCTGGTGGATATACGTGACACCATCACGCCAGTTCTTTGGAGCGGACTCCCACGCCTCCTTGTTGCCGAAAGCGAGGTCAAAGCTATCCAACACCGGCAAAAGATCGGTGAGAATCGTCGTTAAAGCCCTCGGAAAGACCTTCTTTTCGGCCTCAAACGCGTCCTTTCGAACGTTTGCAAGGTCTGCCTGGGCACGTTGCCAGCCGGCAAGGTACTCTTTCTTTTCCTTGTTTGCCTGATCGAGCTCGTCACGAAGCTTGCTGTCGCTCTTGCCAAAAGGTTTCCGAGCGGCGGTCTCTTCGTCTTCTATGATTTCGATATCTTCAGGGGTAGGTTCTTTCTTCTTCGTCATAGGTATATTTTACAACGTTTTCGATAACAAATGAATTGACAAAGAACGGATATGCTTGTAGCTTTGTCATCGGAGTAGCACAACTAGAGAGGAGCTCTCACCATGATCAAGTTTGGGTATGAGGTGCGCATCCCTGGACGTCGCGATGATCCACGGATCAGACAAGCACTTCTTGTGGCAATCAGCGCCGCCGCGACCAAGGTCATCAATCAGGAATTCAATAAGGAGGTGTGGGGAATCAGCGAAGGACCCGAAGGAGATGAATGTCACTACGTCAGTACTGTCACGCTCCGCCGACAGAGACGGGAGAAGGCGCTGAAGTGACCACTCGAAGTATTTCAAAAGCCGCCCTGCGAGGCGGCCTTGATTTATATTTGAGAGTTTTCCCGACCCCTTTCCACCACAATGGGCAAAAAGGAATTAACGCTTTGCCCATTGTGGGCTCTTGCGAGCTTTCTTCAAACCGAATTTCTTGCGTTCAACGATACGTGGGTCACGTCGCAAGTATCCAGCAGGCTTCAAGGTTGCGCGGAGTTCGCGGTCTTCAACCAAAAGTGCTCGTGCGGTACCAAGGCGGATTGCCTCTGCCTGGGCGTGGATTCCGCCACCCTTAACCTGCACCGTAACGCTTGCGTTTGCTTTGTCAGTCTTCACAAGTGCTTCGCGAGCGATCATCTGGTGGTCTTTGAGTGGAAAGTACTCATCGAGTGGGCGGTCGTTGATGGTGAATGATGATTTTGCAGTACCGAAGGTCACGCGAACACGTGCGATAGCGAGTTTGCGACGTCCGATTGCCTCGATGTATTTTTTTGATGCGGTGGTAGCCATATGAGTTATGCTTCGATGATCAAGTGCTTCATCATGCGTGGGCGAAGCTTGTTGCCTGGGAGCATGCCGTGCACTGCCTTCCTAATTGCTTCAGACGCTCCCTTCCGTGCGATCAACGCACCCAAGGTCTCTGTTTTCAAACCACCCGGGTAACCCGTGTAGCTTGTGTACTCCTTTGCAAGAAGTTTTCGTGGCTCGATTGCGAGCTTGTCCGCGTTGATGACCTTGATGTCACGGTCAGGAATCGCGTTTCGTGCGAAATCGGTCTGATCCTTACCCATGAGGAGGATTGCGACCTCGCTAGCGAGTCGTCCGAGCTTCTTGTTTTGTGCGTCGATGGTAATCATACGGTTGTTTATACGAATTCAATGATTGCTTTTGGTGCTGCGTCGCCCTGGCGGAAACCGGTCTTTGTGATGCGGAGGTATCCTCCTGCGCGACCCTTGTATCCTTCTGCAACCGCAATCAACTTCTTGCTGACACGCATATCGTCAGTTCCAAGACGGGTAACGAGGATGCGTGTGTTTGCGAGTGTTGGGTTCTTTGCACGGGTAACGAGCTTTTCAACGAATGGGCGAATCTCTTTTGCTCGTGGGAGCGTTGTTGAGATCTTTCCTTTCATGATCAAAGAGCTTGCGAGCGAGCGGATGAATGCTTCTCGTGGTTTCTTTTCGCGGCCGAATTTTCTGTTGACGTTGTGGTGTCGCATAAGCTTTTGATCAGTGCTCTAAATACTTACTGTTTGAGGGTGATACCGTAGTTTGCAAGCGCGCGGCGGATTTCCTGAACTCCCTTTTCGCCCAATCCTTCGACAGAGAAAAGGTCTTCTTCTTTCTTGCGAACCAAACCTCCAACAGTGCGGATGTTTGCGGACGTAAGTGCGTTTTCAGTGCGGGTCGAGAGAGAAAGGGTTTCGATGCGGGTCTTCAAAAACTCTTTTGATGATTCTTCGGTCACTTCACCTCCTTCGAGTGCCTCACCAGACTCTTCTTTTTCAAATGAGACTTCAGGGATTGCAGGCTCTTCGAATCCAACGATTGCCTTCAACTGGTCAATCATGATTCGAATTGACTGTTCGAGTGCTTCGCGTGGTGTGAGGGTGCCATCGGTTTCGATGAACATCTTCAAGCGGTTGAAGTCGGTGCGGTCACCAACACGCATGTTCTCAACATCGTAGGTTACGCGCTTGATTGGGGTGAAGACTGCGTCCATGGTAACAACGCCAACCTCAACTTTGTCTTTGTGGTGCACTTCTTTTGGAACGTAGCCAAGGCCCTTTTCAACGCGGATTTCGAGGTCGAGCTCTGCTTTTCCCGTGATTGATGCAATGTGTTCATCGGGAGTGAGAACACGAAGCTGGCCCGGGAGCGAGAGGTCTGATGCCTTCACTTCCTTTGGTCCTTTGATAGAAAGGGTTGCTGTCTGTGGCTCGTCACCAACAAGTTCAAAACGAACCTGCTTCAAGTTAAGCATGATGCGAACAACGTCTTCTTTTACGCCCTCGATGGTTGAAAATTCGTGGTGGACGCCGTTGATTTTGACCGACGTAACCGCAGCGCCAGGAATTGATGAGAGGATAATTCGGCGAAGCGAGTTACCGAGCGTGTGGCCATACCCCGGGTAGAGGTTATCGATCTGGTATGAGCCGGCGTTTCCTTTTTCAGAAACAACTTTCGGCTGACTTGGTGTGTGCATAGTGGGTTCCATAACTCAATCTTAATTAACACTATTTAGCGTGAATAAAATTCGACAACTGACGGAATATTGAATGCATCAGGGATTTCATCTGCGCGCGGTGCACCTGTTATTTTCCAGGTTTTCTGCTTCTCGCTCTCGCTAATCCATGATGGCAATTTTACGCTGCCCTCCTTCTTCTCTTCGTTGTTCGTGAAGAGTTTGCTTCCGACGCTTCCTTCGCGAATACCAATAATGTTTCCGATTGAAACGATATGTGATGGAACGCGGATTTTCTTGCCGTTTACGGTGATGTGACCGTGGCTAACCATCTGACGAGCTGCACGGTGAGTGCTTGCCAAACCAACGCGGTAGACGACGTTGTCGAGGCGCGATTCAAGCATCGTGTAGAGGTTCAACACTGCACCACCCTCTTTTGCAACTGATTCTTTGATGTAGCGCTTGAACTGACGCTCTGGCATGCCGTAAAAAATACGAAGGCGTTGCTTGTCGCGGAGTGAGACGTTGTATGCAGAAATGTTCTTGCGACGCTTGTCTTTTGCTGGAGCTGCTTTCTTGCGAGCTTCAGACATAGCAAAACGCTCTGTCTGCGTTTGATCGAAGACGAGAGGTCCAAGACGGCGGGCTACTTTGAATCGTTTAAGGCGAAGCATGGTTGATTAAATAAGAAATGATTAGACGCGGCGGGCTTTCTTTGCTTTAGGACCGTTGAACGGAACCGGCGTGCGGTCTTCGATGAATGAAATCACCGATCCTGACTTTGCAACAAAGGCGCGGATTGCCGATTCTCGGCCCGAACCGACACCTTTTACCACGATGCCAATTTCACGGACAGCAAGCTGTTTGCCAACATCGCCCATGTGTTCGCCAACCTTTGCAGCAGCGAACGGTGTCCCCTTCTTTGCACCCTTGAATCCAAGAGTTCCTGATGATGACCAGCTGACGACTTGTCCTGCACTATCCGCAAGACAGACTTTTGTGTTGTTGTAGGTAGCTTCAACGAAGAGAATGCCCTTGTCGAGCTTCTTGCGTGAAAGACGTGAGCCACCTTGTGATGCTCCCTCGCCTGCCGCTCCGCCTTTTGATGCAACTCGTTTCTTTCCCATAAAGTATTATTTGAGTTCAACCTTACGCTTACCAGAACCCATCGTCTTGCGAACGTTGCCACGAACAGTACGAGAGTTGGTCTTGGTGCGCTGGCCACGGACCGGGAGGCGCTTGCTGTGACGCATGCCACGGTTCGCTGTGATGTCTTTCAATCGCTTGATGTTTCCTGATACTTCACGCTTCAAGTCTCCTTCGAGAATGTACCCTTCGAGCGCCTTTCGGATTGCTCCTTCTTCTGCTTCTGAAAGGTCGGTTGGCTTCTTAGCTGCGTCAACTTTTGCAGTCTCAAGAACCTTGAGTGCACGAGCACGACCGATGCCGTATACCGATGTGAGAGCAAACGGCATGCGCTTATTGTCTGGAAGTGTGATACCTGCGATACGCATAGAAATTTTAGTGTTGCGGGGTTTGGGGTGTTCCTTTGCCTCTCATGGCTACACCCTATACCCTCGTTTCTTGTCTTTAGCCTTGACGCTGCTTGTGACGAGGGTTTGAACAGACGATGCGAAGGCGACCCGCACGGCGGACCATCTTACATTTGTTGCATCGTTTTTCGACCGCGGATTTGACTTTCATAATGTATGTTTTTTGGTGTTTCTCTACCTGCGCAAAGAAATAACCGACCCTGTGAGGGTTTACCCTTTGTGGAGCTGCCATAGTAACACGCAGCCAAAAAACGCACAAGACCCCTGTCCCCAAGCGTTCTTTAAGGAAGGCCTAGAGTCGGCGGGTGATGCGAGGTTTGCCACCGTACGGGTCAAGAAGTACCTCAACGGTGTCTCCGACGATTACACGGATGCGGTGCAGGCGCATTTTGCCTGCCAAATAGCCGATAACGGGCTCTCTCGTCTCTCCTTCTGCCAGAGGAACATCCAATACAAGGCGGAAATGGGCGTTTGCGAGTGCCTCAACCACGCTTGCTTTTACAACTTCTCCTTTAGGGGTTGCTGTCATGCTTACTCCTTTACTTGTTCTACAGCCACAGTAATGTCGGCACTCTCGGTTGGAAGCGAGCGTTTCCAGAATGGACGGATAACCACGTCGGCCTTCTCGATGCCTGGGTATTTGCTGAAGATTGCTTTTGTCGCGCTTCGTGCCTTGCCCGCGAGCTCCGCTGCGATTGCTTCAGTGTCAAATGTCCAAACCAAGGTTGTTGGGCCAGTTACACGAATGTCTGTTGAGCTTGCAGATGCGAGGTCAAATGGATCGGTTACGATTTCAAATGTCAATTCCTCGGTGTTTGCAAAGGTAACAGGTTCTCCTGCGTATCCTGATACACGCTCGAGTGCTGCGACTTGTGCGATTGCATCTTTATTGATTGCCAAGAGACGAATTGTGCCCTTGCTCTTCAATACAACCATGCCGTCATCTCCCGTTGCGTTTGGAAGATTGGTGAATGAATATTCTGCACTCTCCGGCATCAAGACAAACTCCACAGGGAGCGATGTTTTCGCTTCTTCAAGCAGTGCGCTTGAAAGTTCTGCCTCCATCTCGTTTTCCGCCTTTTCGGTGTCTTCTGCAGATGCCGTCTTCACCGTACCAGAGAATCCGCCGGTCATTTCGGTCTTTGAACGGGCGTAGAAGCCATCGTAGCGAGGGTCATTGCTTTCCTTGAAGCCAGGAATCGTGAAGTCGGAGAGACCGATGTTGTAGGACTCGCCTGCGCTGTCGGCGAATACGGTTGCCTCGATGCTGCCAGGAACCATCGCACCTGTTGCGTCCTTGTGCTTACCAGGAACAGTGATTGACTCCTGGATACGATAGATCTTACCGTCAGTAGTTTGAAAGCGGGTGTTCTTGATCAATTTCTGGGTGTCTTCGTCATAGTTGTTATAGATGACGATTGTTCCTGACGCAGGGCGCTCGATGCGCTCTTCGCCCGTTGCCGTGACGCTTCGTGTCGCCTCTTTTTCAACAGAAACGATTTCAAAGCCAACAGAACCCGCTGCCGGTGTTTGGTATGCGGTGAAGGTAGTGTCCAAGTTGACGAGCGCTGAACGAGGGGTGAGCGTTACGGTTGCGCCGGCAAAAATCGAGCCGATAACAAAGATAAGGACCACGGCAATCACAATGCCGCCGATAATCCACGGAAGTTTGCTACCGCGTCCGCGTGATTTCATGAACGAGGGACGCTGAGGGAATGATGGTCCAGAGTCTTTTGAAAAAACGCTTTCTGATGGGTTGTCGCCACTGGTTTGGGGACGGTCGATTGAAATGTTTCTCACCGAACGTCGCTCTGACTGAGATACGAGATCTTGCATAGTGAAATAATTCTAAAAGTTGACAATACCTGCTGTAATGAACCTCCCGCTTAAGGTAGGTGCCTGTATGGTAGCACAAAAGAGGACGTCCAGGGCAGGATTTCCCCTCTTTACAGGAATTTTAGAGTATTTAAGAAAGGGCAAGAAGGCCACCGACGGCTGTCGCATCACTTCGAGCCGCAGCATCATAGAGGGACTCGTAATTTTTTGATGAAAGAATTTGAACTTTTGTCCCACTGATTCGGCCGATATCTCTCTTGAAAGCATCGGCAGTTGGCGCATCAGCAATCAGAATTGTATTCGTGATAGGCATTCCATTGCCTTGCAGTGTTTCGAAGGCATCAGCGTACGCGCTTGACCAATTTCCCAACGCATCATCATGGGCTATTGTAAATTCTTTGGTCAATCCGAAATCGTTTGGCCGCTTTTGTATCGTTTGCATGTCACTGTGGGGCCGCTTCATGCTTTTTGCGGCTTTTTGAGAGAGTGTTTCAAAACCTTCAGGGAACGAAATCGTGTCCAAGACCATGCCACGGTCGATTCGCGATACTTCTGTAGTAAGCGCTGACACATCAACCAAAAAATAAGCGTCTTTAATCGCTGCTGTTTTATGGAGAACCTCCGCGATTGGAAGCACGGTTGAGTGATGCGTGAGAGAACGGGAATGAAATGCACGATGAAGCGCGGTCTCAACAACATTCTTTGTTGCCGCATCAATCGCAGAGACAAATACGCGCATACCGATTTCTTCACCCGCCACACCTATTGGATTTTCAATGGGATAACCATTCACGGTAAACCCATGCGCGTGTTCTTCAAGAATAACCGCGTCCTTCATCTCTGGTGGCAGCAGTCCTACGGTAGCTTGGCCAATACTTTCCTTAAGAGAGCTTTCAGTAAGCGGAGTTTTTGCTGAACGGGTAATAGAAATTTGGCGGCCTCGAGAGACATACCACGGTGAGCCATAAAAGACCCGAATCGCATCAAAGTGACCATGTGCTACGCGACGGGAAACGATGTGCGTCAGGCCTTCCGTAAGCGTCTCGTCGCAAAGCGCGGTCAATGATTCATTCAATCGAGACAAAAGTGGTTTTCCTGCGGTGGTTTTTTCAATCTTTTTACTCGATGCAAAAACAATCTTCGGTTTCTGTTCGGGCGATATGAGCAATATAGAAAGTTCTACATGATCGCTTGAAAGGATCACTGACAAGGTGCTCTTTGATTGCTGTCTGCGCTCAAAAAAACGCATAGGGATGATATGCGTTTTAGTGTATCACAAGAAAATCTGGGGAAGTGTTGCTTTGATCTACCTACGGCAGACAGGTGCGCCGAAGATTAAGACAAAACCGCTTTTATTCTCCGGACACCCGCGGACGATGCTTCCTCCTTTGCAATCTTGAACGTACCGAGAACTTTTGTGTTCTCGACATGCGGACCGCCACAGAATTCCATACTAATCGGTGAGCCGTCGGTATCTTCGATGGTGTAGACAGAAACGATATCAGGATATTTTGCACCGAACTCCATTTCTGCACCAAGTTTCTCCGCTTCATTACGAGGCATCTCGCGACGGGTGACCACCAATCCTTTTGATATCCATTCGTTCATGAGCATCGTAATCTTTTCTTTTTCTTCGTCGGTTACTTTGGCCGGGTGAGAAAAGTCGAATCGAAGACGCTCCGGTGTGATGTTGCTTCCCCGCTGCTTTACATGCGCACCAAGCACGCGCTTAAGCGCTGCGTTCAAAAGATGTGTTGCGGTGTGGTATCGAAGCGACATCTCACTGGTGTCACCAAGCCCGCCTTTGAACTTTTGCTCCGAACCCGCACGTGAGAGCTCCTGGTGCTTCTTCATTTCCTCATCAAATTCGATACGGCTTACGGTACTGCCCTTTTCTTTTGCCAATTCTTCGATGAGTTCGAAAGGGAAACCATATGATTGGTAGAGCATCGAGGATTGAGCTGCAGAAATTGCGCCGATAGGAATCTTTTCAAACTCCTTGAGTCCGCGTTCAAGCGTCTGACGGAACCGCTCCTCTTCTTTTTTGATTTCTTCAGTGATCTCAACTTTCTTTGAAGCAAGTTCTGGGTATGAGTCTTGGTAGCAATCAGCAATAGGATTCACGAGCTGTGCCAAACCTTCGCCCGCGATGCCAAGCTTGTCCCAATAGCGGATTGCACGGCGTAGGAGTCGGCGAACAAAGTATCCCTGCTCGGTGTTTGAGGGGATTACTCCATCACCAATGAGAAACACTGACGCGCGAATATGATCTGCGATGATGCGAAATGATGCGGTGTGGGTTTTATCCGAATAACGTTTACCGGAAAGCTCCTCGAGTGTTCCGATGATGGAAGCAAAAACATCAATCGTGAAAACATCCGCGTCGTTATTCGATGCTGCAGTCATGCGCTCCAGTCCTCCTCCAAAATCAACATTCTTATTTGGAAGAAGCTCAAACTTTCCTTCGCCGACCTTCTTGTATGTCATGAAGACGTTATTGCCGATTTCGAGATATCGTCCGCAGTCGCAGTTTGGGTGGCACTGCTTTCCGAATTTCGGATCGTGCTCGATATCAGAAAATTCATAAAACATCTCGGAATCGGGACCTCCTGGTTCACCGACGGGCATTTTATCTGGCACACCAGCACGGCTCCACCAGTTTTTCTTAGCTTCGTAATAGAATATGCGGCCGCCCTGCATACCAACTTCCCCACCATTGGCCTCACTTCCAATCTCAACAATGGAGGCATCAATACCCTTTTCAGCAAAAATCTTCTTCCATAATTCTGCAGAGTCAGTGTCTTTTGGGAGGTTGTTCTTCTCGTCCCCACTAAAGACCGTTACGTAGAGTTTGTTTGGGTCGATACCAATCTCATCAAAGAGGAATTCTGACATCCATCGGATTTGTTCGTTGTTGAAATAATCGCCGAAACTCCAGTTACCAAGCATCTCGAAGAATGTTGTGTGACGGTTATCGCCTATTTCTTCAATGTCTTCAGCACGGAACGACTTCTGTGAATCAGCGACGCGCGTGCCAAGCGGGTGTTTTTCACCCAAAAGATACGGAATCATTGGCTGCATACCCGAGCCCGTGAAGAGCGTTGTCGGGTCATTCTGTGGCACAAGCGGAGCTGACGGCACAATCGCGTGCCCACGAGCGGCGAAAAAATCGAGGTATTTCTTTCGAATCTCTGATGAATGCATAGATACCCTCGACTATAGCGTAAACATGCCGTTTTTATAAATCACTTTTTTGGTATCGTTCTTCAGGGTTGCTGTCACGGTGCGTGGCGCTGTTGAGATGATATCTGTGTGCACCGTTGAGTCATTGAAGCCAAGCTCTTTCCATTTCTTTGGAGTCACCTTTTTGATATCACCGGTGTAGGCCTCTTTGTACGCCATACCAAGTGCGATGTGTGTGTTGCCATGTGCACCTCCCACATTTTCATCAAAAAGCGTATGTGCCATGAACTTTTCGATACGCGAAAATCGTTTGTCGGTGAGAGAAAACTCACCAACCTTGTCGGCATCTTTTGATGCAATCATGTTGTGAAGCAGTGCTTGATTGGTTTTTGCACGGCTTTTAACAACACGACCTTTTTCAAACCACAGTTCGATACCGGTGATTTTGTTGCCCAAATAAAAGAGCGGTTGGTTGAAACGAATCCAGCCTTCGGTACCGCGCCAGTCGGGGCTCGTGAATATCTCGAACGAAGGGATGTTGTGTCCTCCTCCGCCGAGCCACATGCGCGAGTCTCCAAGCGTCACGATCAAATCCGCATCGGCGCCTTTAACATGGAGACTTTTAATCGGGAGTTTGCTCAAGGCCTTTCGATACGCATGGATCTTGTTGAACGTCTCTTTCCATCGTGCGATTGGGTTTGGAGTATCCAAAAAACATGCTCGGATTATCTGCTCCCAATATGCCTTAAGGGAGAGCCCTGCTTCTTTTGCCTGTTCGGGCGTTGCGTAGAGCGCTAATGTCCACGTAAGTTTTCCTACGTTCTCTTTTTTCCTATATTCGTTTCGCAGTTGTGCAAGTGCTTGGGTGTGCGTGCTGATCTTTTCTGCCGGCAATCCTTTAAGTCCTTTTGGATCTTCACTCAAGACCGTGAGTACGTGATCTGTATCGCTTACCATGCCTGCAAAATACTTTTGTGGAGCATAGGTGAGCTGGCTACCCTTTGCATACATGTAGAAATCTCTCGAAAACGAATAGCGTGCCTCGTCACTTGGAATATATTTGAGGATGATATTGCCACCAGCTTTAGTGATTGCTTTTCGGAGCTCAACAAGAAGCGGGCGGGCAGATTCAGAAATGACAATCAAAACCGTTTGACCTTTTGTGATTCCCTTGCCGTCATTCAGTGCAAAGTTGACCAGCACATCAGCGTACCGTTCAAGTATTTTTTGTGGTGGCTGGTAGGATGCTTTCATTATGTGAATTTAAACTTGTTGGTAAGTTTCTCCAACCGATCTAGTTCCTTCTCAATGTCTTGTAAGCCTTCTTTGAAGAACGCAGAGTCTGCAACATCGATACCAGTTTCTTTAAAGATATCGCGTGGCGACTTGCTTCCTCCTGCAGAGAGAAACTTTTCAATCTTTTTAAAATAGCCGCGATCTTTTTTGAATCGAGCGTACAGACCATGGCTGATAAGTTGCCCGTATGCATAAGAATATACGTAGAAAGAGTAGCGGATATGCGGCCAATCAATGAAAAAAGCTCCGTCGCTCTTCTCCATTTTCACACTTGATCCAAGATACTCCTGCATATAGGTGTTATGCATTGTCGCCATCTCATCTTTTGAAAGCGCTCCACGCTCTCTGATTGCTGTGTGCATCGCAAGCTCATAGCTAAAGCATGCGATTTGACGAAAGATCGTTGCGACTGAATCGTTGATGCGGTCATGGAGTGCGATTACTTGTTCTTGTGGTGAGAGTTTTTGCAATACTTTTTCAAAGACAATGCTTTCAAACAACGTGCTTGCCACCTCTGCAACCGCTATGGAGTAATCTTGATAGAGCACAGATTGAGATTTTGAGAGTTCAGAGTGAACCGCATGTCCCATTTCATGCGCCAGCGTCACCAGTGAGCCGACAGTGTCAACGTGATTCAAAAAAACCAGCGTAGGTGTACCAATGCCATGAGAACAGTATGCTCCGCCGAGCTTGCCTGTCTTTGGATAGACATCGATGCGCCCTTCTGTCAGGAACGTATCAAAAATCGTGCCGTATCGTTCGCCAAGTTCATAGAAAGCACTCCGGACGATTTCAATACTTTCATGGAACGTCATTTTCTGTTTCAGCGTGCCAATCTTTGCAGCACGATCCGCATAGGTAAGTTTCTTGAGACCAAGAAGTTTTTTCTTTAAGGCATAGAAACGATGCGCGGTCGGAAATGCAGCGCGAACTGTTTTGACCAGTGCGTCGATTTCTTTTTCACTGGTTTGATGGCTAAGTGCTGTTGCGCTGTAGGGTTTGGGATATTTTCTTAAATCATCCGATATTTTCTTTGTGGTATAAATCGCGTTGATTTCGCTTTCTGCGAACTCGCTGACGGTCCAAAGTTTCTCCATACACTGCTTGTGGAGAGCGTGTCGTTCTTTGAGAGACAAATCAGAAATCAGCTTGAACGCTTTTGCAATTGGGATTTTCTCTTTGCGGTATAAAACCGTGAGTGACGATACAACACGGCTCACACCCTGTTCCCACATGGTACCGCTTGGCAACGCGAGCAGATTCATGAGCCGCTCCTCCTTTTCACTTAGTTTATAACGCGAACGTAGTAGTATGCGAGAGAAGAAGTAACCATATGACTCAAACGACTTCTTTGTGAGCACTACCTTTTGAAGTGCTTTTGGCAACATTCCGAGATCGAGTTCAAAAAAGAGCACGCTATTCGCTGCTTCTTCCATTTCAAGTGACAGTTTGTTTGCGAACGCTGCTACCTTTTTATCGGATCCATCAAGGTGCATACGAAAATTACAGTAACGGAGGGGCTTCTGGCCCCCAACCACTGCAAGGAGTTTTTTCCAATCCTTGAGAGCTCCAAGAAGTGCTTTCTCGTTACGGAGGTATGCCTTGTTGCTTTTGTACCTCTTCTCAAATGCTTTATACGCTAGCTTCGCGTTCTTTATATCGTTTACCAGTCGAGGATCGTTGAGAGAGCTATAAAACATTCCCTTTAAATCCCACGACGTTTTTATTTTTTTGTGACTAAGTCGCTTCATAGGCGTGCAACTTTTTTAAGTTGTGTAAGATTACGCTTCGGTCCTACGAGCGCGAGATTCAATTTTTTGTTCACAAAGATATCTTGTGCCACTTTTTGAATCTGAGCTGGCGTTACCGCCTGAATTTCCTTGACGATTTCCGCGGGAGTTTTCAGTGGTTGGCGAAGTATCTCATCGTGATACCAATCAGCGACCTGATCTGATGTTTCAAGACCCATTGCGATTGCACCAATAATCATTTCTTTTACTTTCGTGAGTTCGTCGAGTGATACCGGAACATCGCGAAGTTTCTGTGCCTCATCAATAATTGCCTCGATGACCTCTTCGACACGCGTGCTGTCGAGACCTGCAGAAATTTTAAACACACCGGTGTCGGTCATGCTTTCTTGATTCGCGCGAACGTAATAACACACACCCATCTCTTCACGGAGCTTCAAAAAAAGACGAGAGCTCATTCCTTTACCAAGAACCGCCGCAAGCAGGCGAAGTGTCATTTGTCGCTTATCGCGAAGCGGATAGCTTCTGAAACCCAGCACAAAATGTGTCTGGTCGGTTGCCTTCTCTTTGTGCAGGAGTGCAGGTGTAGCTTGCTTTTCTTTTGTGCGCCGACGCATACCACCTTTTCCTTTTCGTGCAGTACTAAAATATTTCTTTGCGTGCGCAACCATCTCTGTATTGCTAAAACCGCCTGCGATTATGATGGCTGTTTTTGTTCCAACGTAGTGGAGATCTCGATAGCGGACGAAATCGGCGCGAGCAAAACGCCTAATGTTTTCTTTTGGTCCAATGACGGAGCGACCTGCTGGCTGGTCACCGTACATCAGTTCGTCAAGTACATCGTGAACCTTCCGCTGTGGAAGATCTTCGTACATATTGATTTCTTCGATAATCACGCCACGCTCTTTTTCAAGCTCGACTTCCGGCAACAGTGGATCGAGGTAAATGTCTGATACCACATCAAGAATGTCGTCGAAGTGCTTCGTGCGAGCTTTTGCCCAATAGCCAGTCATTTCTTCACCGGTGAACGCGTTATATTCGGCGCCAATCATCTCGAGTTCGCGGGTGATAATGGCAGATGTCGGGCGCTTTGTGGTGCCCTTAAAGCACATGTGCTCAAGGAAGTGAGAGAGCCCATTGTCTTGTTTTGTCTCGTAACGCGAACCCGCCTCAACGAGTACGGTCACTGTAACTGTTGGAGAGGTCGGCATAGGAATCGTGATGAGACGAATGCCGTTTTTTAGAATGCTTCGTTTAGGCGTTGGATACCTCATATCGCCTCAAGTGTACTGATTTAAACCCATCTGAAAACCCCTCCCTGGCTACAGTCGTTCTACGTGAACTGCGGAATGCTCGTCTTTGCCTCGGGAACCCAGATTTTCAGATGGGTTTATCTCGCTTTCGGCCAGACATGCGCTGCTTTCGGGTAGATTTTTGTGAGTGGGTGCTCTGCACAATCGTGTTGGTTTGCTTTGCAAATAGCGCGGCCATAATCAATCAAGCGGTACGTAAAACCAAACCATTCATCTTTTGGAATAATCTCCATCAAATCGCGTTCGATTTTTACGGGGTCTTTATGATCGGTTAAATCAAACTTTTGTGAAAAGCGTTTGATATGGGTATCAACCGCGATGCCTTCGACGACTCCGTATGCATTTCCAAGCACCACGTTGCCGGTCTTCCGAGCAACACCAGGGATTGTAAGTATCTCCCCCATCGTCTTTGGAAGTTTTCCTTTAAATTGATCGCGAACCATTTTGGCAGCCGCGAGAATATTCTTTGCCTTGTTATTGAAAAAACCGGTTTGACGGATATCTTGAGAGAACTCCTCAAACGTTGCGTTCACGTAATCGTCGAGTGTTTTGTACTTTTTGAAAAGCGTTGCGGTGACTTCATTCACTTTTTTATCAGTGCATTGAGCAGAGAGTTCAACCGCAACCAGAAGCTCCCAGTTATTTTTGAAATTGAGGGCAATTTTTGCTTCAGGGTAGAGTTTCTTTAAAACCTTGTTGAAGGCAATGAATCGTTTCTTTCGCTCGAGGAGTTTTGCGGGGGTCATGAGAGGCATTGTAGCAAAAAGAAAATCCCCCCGAACCGAAGTCCGGAGGGGGTGTTCACAAGCTGGGAGTCGCGCTCGAGAGAGAACGGCTCGCGCACTTGCTTACTGCACGATGGTGGCAATGGTGACTCGGCAATTACGGGAGAGGGTTAACTCGCCACGCGTGCTTCGGCCGACGATCCCTACTACGCGCTCTTCCATCGTTTGTTCACGGTGCAACAACCGTCTTCCGAGCAATTGCCCGCTGGTTGCTCCACCGCTTGGCTATGGCAGCCTCTTGTCGCGCCGGCGTTACGTTTAGGTGAACTGGTTCCGCATCATCGAGTTGATCTCCGCGCGGATAGCTGTTGGCCGGTGCATCCGGGCAGCTTCCTGGGCGTATTATAGCGCCCGCAATTTATTTGTCAATACCCTCTCATCACTTTCTTTCCGTAGCAAAAAGACCCTTTTAAATAAGGCCTTTTTGTTTTATTCGCGTTAATTCGCGAGATTGCTTGCGTTCTGTTCGCACTTACCCCTTGATGAATTCAGGTGTCTTGGTAATCGTTACGGGAATAGTGACTTTATCAACTTCTGAACCGTCTTTTGCCGAATACCAGAAGATTTCGACGGTTCCTTTCTGATCAGCATTTGATACATAATTCAATTCGCCACGGAATGCACCGAATTGTCCTATGTCAGGAGCATCTGCAGTTGCAAACCCTTCTGCAAGTTCTTTGCCATTTGCATCAACAAGTCGGTAATTCACCACATTCTCAAATACACGGGCTTCACCTTCAACAATCACTGGTGTTCCAACACGCTCATTCATTCGCGGTGCGTACACGATGATGTTTTGGCTTTGTCCCGCGATAGCACGAGTATCATCTCCAGAGCGTGTCGTTGTTGCAGCGTTAAACTCAAAATCGTCTCCGGACGATCGTGTCATGTACCAAATAGCACCGACAACAACAACGAGAATAGCGATACCAACGGTGATACGGAGTGTTCGTGTTTGATTTTCTTGAGAGTTCATAGCGTAGAAGGATTATGAAGATTAAACTTCTGCATACCACAGAGTATATCATTCCTATCCTTCACCCATACATGCTTCGAATTCAGCAATTTGATTGTCATACTCTTTAATTTTTTCATCCAGCGAACGGAGAAAAACTGTCATAAGCACAGACACTTGATTGGTGAGTGCGCGTACACTGCCGTTTGATGCTCCGCCCATACTCGTCGCATAGACACTCATGAGTGCGGCGATATTTTTTGTGTATGTTTCTCCACGTGCGATATAGGCAGCTATTTCTGCTGACGGGTTCTTGCATGCTCCGTGGGGTCGGGCAAAAATCTGAACGGCAATGAATGTTTCTTCGCCGTTGAATTCACCGATGCCTGAGGCGATGCCGGTGTTTGTGAAGCGATCATCGAGAAGATTCTTTCGATGGCCGCTACTCTCCATCCACGCATCAACGAGCATTTCTATATCGTCATATGAACCCATCGCGAGGTTTTCTCCAAGAACAGTAAAGCGATATCCTGCATTCTTGGCGGCAACCGCGGTACCAAGGCCGTTAGGGTCTTTGTGTGAAAAGTAATCACGCGCAAACATGTCGTCAAGTTTTTCCTGCGCAAGTACGTCGAGTGTGGCATCGCGGATAAGCTCCTCTCGATCATGCTCTTGTCGGACATCGTTGATCTCTGTAAAAATCAACACATCGCTTATTGACGTTGAAAAAGCCTGCGCAGAAGAGGCGAGGAGCAGAAATACCAAGAGCAAAACATGTTTGGAGTGCATCATTGTGGTAGTGCGAGCGCAACGTATTCAAGAATCATCTTCATTGATGATGATGTGTCGGTCGCATATCGTCGTAGCATTTCGAGTTTCTCAAGAAGAGGGGCGTATTCTCCGCGTAGACTCTTTCGATGAAGCTCAATAACGATATCGCGAATCAAAGACTCTGCGGAACTGCGGCCCTCGTCTTCAAGTATAGCAGTGATGATTTTTGCACGTTCTTTCTGTGAGGCAGCGAGAAAATTCTTTCCGCGCGATGTGTCAGCGACATCCGCATGTTCACTCTTTGCAAAGCGCGATTGTAATGTAGGCAAGAGGAGCTCTGGATGTGGCGTGACAACAATAAAGAGAGAATCAATAGAAGGTTCCTCGAGCATTTTCAGAAGCGCGTTTTGGGCTTCGCGGGTTATAAATGATGTTTCAATCAAGAACACCGACACCGTCCCCTCTTCGGTTTTTCGCATCTGTAAGGCAAACAGTGCTCGTGCGTCATCAATACCAAGTGTTTCAAACGTATGCCGCGTCAGAAGAGCTTCCGATGGAAGCGTAATGTTTTGCTCAGTTAAAAATGCTATCGGCGAGGTTTCGCCAATACGTCCTTTCACAAGATATGCGTGGTGATTGAGGAACATAATGCGAGGTTCGTGTACACTAGCGTTTCGCGATAATCGATTTCTTGTAGGTGTCCAGGTGCTCAAGCGCAATACCGGTTCCTTTGACCACACAAAAGAGTGCCTCGTCCGCCAAACGAGCAGGAACGCCGGTTGCACGGAACATCAATTCGGGAAGGTTGCGGAGCTGCGATGTTCCGCCGGTCATCATCATGCCTTTGCCGATGATATCAGCAGCGAGCTCGGGCGGTGTTTCTTGGAAAACATCTTTAATCGCGCGGACCATTTCACGCAGCTCCTTTCGAATCGCCTTCACCACCTCGTTGGTTTTGATTTCCATTTCGCGTGGAAGGCCTGTCACCAAGTCGCGACCCTTTGCGGTCATTGAAAGCTCCTCTTCGACAGGCACCGCAGAACCAATCTTAATTTTGATATCCTCTGCGGTCTTCTCGCCGATTGAGAGGTTGTAATTTTTTTTGATGTAATCAACAATCGCTTGATCAATTTTATTCCCCGCAACTTTAACCGATGTACACGTCACGATACCGCCGAGGGAAATCACTGCGACATCTGTGGTGCCGCCGCCGATATCAACAATCATGTGCCCTTCTGGGTCGTGGATAGGAATGCCTGCACCAATCGCTGCGAGAATTGGCTCCTTGATGACGTACGCCTGCTTTGCACCTGCTTTGATTGCTGCCTCGACCACTGCGCGTCGCTCGGTTGAGGTAACACCCGCAGGCACTGAAATCAAGACGTCTGGTTTAAAAATACTCCAACGACCCAACGCCTTGTCCATGAAGTAGCGGAGCATTGCTTCGGTGACACGGTAGTCCGCAATCACACCATCTTTCATTGGACGATACGCAATGATATCGTCTGGCGTTTTTCCAATCATGCGCTTTGCCTCGACACCAATCGCAAGGATTTTGTTGTCAGATTCGGAGACCGCAACAACCGACGGTTCATTTAAGACAATTCCCTTACCCGGCACAAAGACAAGGACGTTCGCAGTACCAAGGTCAATGCCGAGTTTTTTGGAGAAGATCTTAAACATGCCTCACTATCGTACCGTTTTTGAGGCCTTTTTCAACCGCTCGTACGCACTGTGCAACACCTCGATGTGTGCACCGATTGAGTTCAGACGTAAAGCGATTTCTTCATAGCCACGATTGATGGAGTAGACATTTCGAAGTATTGACGTGCCTTCTGCCGCAAGCATCGCAATCAGGATAATCATCGCGGGGCGAAGTGCTGGCGGACAGACCACCTGTGCGCCTTTAAGCTTTGTCTTTCCCGTAACGAATACGCGATGTGGATCAGCGAGAAGCACATTTGCTCCAAGTCGATTGAGTTCGGTGAAATAAATGGCACGATTCTCCCACATCCAATCGTGAACAAGCGTTACCCCGTCGGTTTGCGTCGCAATCGGCACAAAAAACGGAAGGTTATCGGTATTGATACCGGGATACGGCAATGCATGAATCTTGTCTGACACAGCAGAAAGTTTTGATGGCATGACTGTAAGATCAACCAAATCGGTGCGACCGTTGTACGATTTATATCGCTTGCTCTTTTTGTATTTCAATCCCATCTTTTCAAGCTTCAGAAGTTCAACGGAGAGAAAGTCAATCGGTGCGCGCGTGATCGTGAGTCTTGAGTTTGTGGTAATCGCAGCAGAGATAAACATCATCGATTCGATTGGATCTTCACTGTTGGTGTACTCAAGAGGTGCATTGAAGCTTTTGATGCCATGCACGGTGAGTGTCGTTGTGCCAATGCCCTCAATCCGCACACCCATTGTTTCAAGGAAAAAACACAGCTCTTGTACCTGATAGTTCGGAGGTGCAAATCGAATGATTGTCGTTCCTGGGATAAGAGCGGCCGCCATCAAAAGATTGTTGGCCGCAGTATCGCCGGCCTCATACATCACAATATCTGCGGGCTTCAGTTTCTTTGTCGAAATTTCGTAATGAGATTCCTTGGTGGCAATCTTTACTCCGAGCTCTTCGAGCCCGTAGCGATGCGCAGCAATCGTTCGGTTTCCCATTTTGCACCCACCCGCATGCGGGAGTTTAAATTGGGGGAGATGATGAATCAGTGAGCCGATGAACATAAGACTTGAGCGCACTTTCGCAGCAGCGTCTTTGTCCAGATGATTCATTTTGAATTTTTTCGGAGGAACGATCTCGATACTGTTCTTGTCAATCCAGGAAACCTGTACGCCAATGCTCTTGATAATCTCGAGCAATCGATTTACTTCTTCGATCCTCGAGATGCCGTGAAGTCGCGTAACACCCTTATTGAGTAATGCCGCACAAATAAGAACGACGGAGCCATTTTTTGAAAAATTGGTTGCGATGGTGCCCTTAAGCTTTCGGCCACCTTCTACTTTGAAATCAAGTGATTCTGTCATGCAGAGATCATGATACTAGAGAGTCGAACGACCGCGAAACATCGATATAGAGGCCCATTCATGGCTCGCTGATGCCTCGTGCTAAAATGACCCCACGACATTTCACTATGAAGATACTTTCAGTTGTACCGATTCTCCGTGGTGTTGCACCAGAACTCCTTTCCTACTACACAAGCTTGCCCGTGGAAGAGGGGGCGCTTGTAGAAGTCCCTATTCGTAAAAAATACGCGCCGGCGCTTGTTGTTTCCGTAACGGAGGCAACAGAAAATGCGAGCGATATCCGTCGCGCAGCGTACGCATTGAAGAAAGTAAAACGCGTTTTACTTTCCCGAGCGCTTCCAAATGCACTCATCCATGCCGCGAACGATCTTTCGCACTACTATGCCGCGCCACTCGGAACGGTACTCTACAGTATCTTGCCGCAAGGACTCATGCAGGCAACAAACTTCATACGTGTTCTTGAAAGCGTTCCACCAACACATCAGAGAGATGACCTTCACACGATTCCTCGCGTGATTCAGCTCCCGTATGAGGAGCGACTTGCGCGTTACAGAAGCATCATTCGCGAATCATTCGCACGAAAGAAATCAGTAATTGTTATCGCGCCGACTCGGGCTGAAGCGGATGATGTATTCACAAAACTTTCTCGAGGTGTTGAAGACCACTCATTTCTTTTAGCGAGCGCGATGACACCAAAACAACAGCGTGAGCAATGGGAACATGCGATGACCCACGACGATCCAACTCTCGTGGTTGGCACAACCGTTGCATTGAGTGTGTGGCGTCATGACATCGCACACTACATTGTCGAACACGAATCATCGACCTACTACAAATCATCTGAACGCCCTTTTATTGACGCGCGACGCGTTATCACATCGCTCGCACGACATGCAGGAGTAGATGTGATTTTTGGTGATACCTATGCTCGCATTGAGACGCTTGCAAAAACGTTTGCGCATGAATACGAAGAAGTATTGAAACCGCAGATGCATCAACAAACTAACGCTGCGGTGTCACTTGTTGATATGCGTGAGGTTCCTCACGCACAAGGAGAGTCACCGGTTCTCTCACCGCAGGCAACCGATGCTATCCGTCGATCCATCGAAGGCGGTGAGCGAAGCTTCATCTACGCAACGCGAAAGGGTCACACACCACTGACGCTCTGCAGGGACTGTGGCACGGTTCTTACCTGTGACCGATGCGATGCGCCGATGGTCCTGCATCTTCCAAAACAAGGAGAGCGCGATATCGAAGGGAGACACTTTGCATGTCACCGGTGTGGTAGGGAGCGTGATGCAAAAACCGTCTGCGGCACGTGTGGCGGATGGCGACTCTACGCATACGGCATGGGGGTTGAAAAAATCCACGACCTATTAAAGTCATACAAAAAAGAAGCGCCGCTCTTTCTTCTCTCAAACGATACCGCAAAGAGCCATGCCGACGCGATGAAAATAATGAACGCTTGGAGGGAATCCACAAACGGAATTTTAATCGGCACCGTGCGGGCGCTTCCCTACCTCCGCGATGTTAATCCGCACACATCGGTTATCGCATCATTCGATACACTCCTAATGCTTCCGGATGTTTTTATGCAAGAACGACTTTTTGATCTCCTTTCATTCATGCGAGAAATTACGGTAAAACGTTTAATTGTTCAAACGAGGAGCCCTGAACAAGAAACACTCCGTATGGCACTTGCAGGAGACGGGTTAGCGTTCTTCAAAAGCGAAGATGAGCGACGAAAAATGTTCTCCTATCCTCCATATGGTGTTCCGATTAAAATCACACTTCAAGGAAAGCAAAAAGATGTCATGGAACATTTGGAAGTGCTCAAAGAGCGTTTCGCTCCCCATTCGATTTCTGTGTATCCTGCGTTCGTTTCAAAAATAAAAGGCTCGTTTGTCGCACATGCCTTGCTTCAGATTCCCTCAAGCGAGTGGCCGAATGAGGCGCTTGAAGAAAGCTTAAAAAATCTTCCGCCGGTGTATCGGGTTGAGGTGGGGCCGGAAAGTTTGTTGTAGGAGTTGACTATTAAGAGAGGGGGAGTAGAGTGTTTTTGGTACGTGCGTTGGGTTCATCCTCTTTTGTCCTCCTGATCGGAGCGGCAGTTGCCTCCTAGGAGAGCTTGCTGAGGGGGTGGTTCCTTGAACAAGGCGTTGAGTCGAGCTTCGTCAAGACGAAGTTCGACCTGCAAAAACGGTGTCGTGAAGCCTCTGAGAGCCGTTTAAAACACGACGAGACGGGAAACCGTTTCAACCGACGCGCGTATGCAGTTCTTACTTCCCTGACCACACGGTCAGTTCGGTCATAGGGCTTCGCTTCGGCGAGGCCTTTTCTATTTCCCGAAATTTCCGTACACTAGAGCCACATGACAAAGCTTTCAACCGAATCCTACAAGGGTGTCCGTGATTTTTATCCGGAGGACCAAGCAATTCAAAACTATATCTTTGATACATGGCGTTCTGTTCTTGCTCGCTATGGGTATGAAGAATACAACGCATCGTTACTCGAACCCGCAGAACTCTATTCCGCAAAAACCAACGAAGAACACGTCAACGAACAAACCTACACCTTTACCGACCGAGGCGAACGCCAGGTAACGCTTCGTCCAGAGATGACTCCAACGGTTGCGCGCATGATCGCAGGAAAACGCCGTGAGCTTACCTTCCCTGTTCGCTGGTTCTCAATCCCGAACGTATTCCGCTATGAACGCCCACAGCGTGGACGTCTTCGAGAACACTGGCAGTTGAATGTCGACATCTTTGGTGTTCCTGGTATTACTGCCGAAGTAGAGACTATTACCATTGCATCACGCGTGATGGAAGCATTTGGTGCGACGAAACAAGACTTCGTTGTGAAGATAAATCACCGAGCGATGTACCACACGCTCTTTACAGATTGTTTTGCTATCACTGAAGAAGAGCGTCGTGCCGCAGCTGGCTTGATTGATCGAAAGGCAAAGATGAGCGAGAGCGAGTTCGAAGAAGCGCTTGTGAAAATTCTTGGCGTTGGCGCGGATATGCTCTTGAACATCTTCAGAGCAAAAAACATCGCCGAGCTCCGCGCACACATGCCACACTGTGTTGGTGACACCAAGTGGGTTGATGACCTTGAGCAACTTATCGCAGGATTGGCCAGTGTGGGCATCACCAACGTGGTATTTGATCCAACGTTGATGCGCGGTTTTGACTACTACACCGGCATCGTATTTGAGCTCTTTGATACGAGTCCAGAAAATAACCGCGCACTCTTTGGTGGTGGCCGATACGATCGCCTCCTTGAACTTTTCTCTGATGAAGGTGTTCCTGCGGTTGGCTTCGGCATGGGAGACGTGACGATAAAAGATTTCCTTGAAATTCGGGGGCTTCTGCCAAAACACCAGTCTCCCGCTGATATCATGCTCTGTGTTATTGATGAAAATGACCGCCTGAAAGCACATGCGGTTGCAGAGTCACTTCGTGCACAAGGCGCGCGCGTCGTGCTTTCGATGAAAGATGCAAAACTTGGTGATCAAATCAAAACCGCTGAGAAAATGAACGTGCCGTTCATCGTGGTCGTGGGTAGCAAGGAGCTTGCAAGTGGCACCTATTCGGTAAAAGAACTTTCGACAGGAACCGAAACCGCACTCTCACAAGACGGCATTGCTGGATTCGTCACAAAGCGATAATCGTATGCGAAAAGTCGTCTTTGATATCGAAACTCGAAACCTTTTTGAAGATGTCGGAAAAAACGATCCGGCCTTGCTTGATATTTCTGTCCTTGCGCTCTATGACTCCGAGACCGACACGTACTCCTCATACACACAGGAAGAGTTCCCTCAGATGTGGCCGATTTTTGAGAAAGCTGATGTGTTGATTGGATTCAATTCTGACCACTTCGATATCCCCTTGTTGGACAAGTACTACCCCGGCTCGCTTCGCTCAATCAAATCAATTGACATGATGGTCTCAATCAAAACTGCGCTCGGTCGGCGACTATCCCTCAAGAATGTTGCGGGTTCAACCTTGAAGGTCAGCAAAAGTGCTGACGGACTTCAGGCATACCACTGGTGGAAGGAAGGACGGGTGCAGGAAATTCGTGACTATTGTATTCAAGACGTGAGGGTGACCAAAGAGCTTTATGAGTTCATCCTCCAAAATAAGAAAATCAAATACAAAGACGGCCCGGAGACGAAAGAGCTCGCAATTGACACCACCGGCTGGGAAGACAAGGGTGATCATTCACTCACCTACTCGTTGGGATTTTAAAACGGAAAGAAAAAGAGGAGCGCAGCGAGAATCAGCCGATACCAAATGAATGGGTGCAGGGTTCGTGTACGTACAAATTTGAGAAGGAAATGAATCGCGATAAATGCTGAAACAAGAGCGGTTATGAATGCGGCAACGAGCGATGCTGACACATGAAGTAGTGGCGCTTTAAAAAGCTCAAGCGCCGACACACTTCCTGCACCAAGGAGAATTGGAAATGAGAGCACAAAAGCAAACCGTGTTGCATCAGAGCGTGTCATGCCAGAAAAAAGTCCTCCTGAAATCGTACTGCCCGAACGAGAGATGCCAGGAAAGAGGGCGAACGCCTGAAATAGTCCAAGGCGCCAGCCAAGACGAGGTGTCACCTGCACCTGTGCGTCGGTCCTCACATGACGTTCTGCAGCAAACATCACAATCGAGCCGATGACCAAGCCCCACGCAACAACCATCGTGCTTCGCGCTGACGTACTGATTGCATCTTCAAAAATGAGTCCGAGGATAATCGCAGGAATCGTCCCGAGTACAATCGCGAGGAAAAAGTTTTTTTCATTCTCATCGAGCGGTTTGCGACGAATGTATTTCCACGCGGTCATGACAAGCGCTCCAATATCTCGCCTGAAATAGAGTGCGACCGCCAAAAGTGTCGCCAAGTGGAGCACCGCGTCAAAAAAGATCCCTGAAGGGTCATGGAGACCAAGAAGCTGACGAACAATAATCAAGTGGCCGGTTGATGAGACCGGCAAAAACTCGGTTAATCCCTGTGTCAGACCCAACAAAATACCTTCAAAAATACTCATATGCGCTATATGGTCTAGTGTACCACGCCCATTCGCAGCACTTTTCCCCCATGGTACACTCTATGGCGTAGTATCTATCAGGTTTATTTATTCCTAAAAGCTATCGTATGGAACAAGAGAACAAAATGCTTATCCCGATTGCGATTTTGGTTGCGGGAGCCCTCGTTGCAGGCGCAGTCTTCTTCAAATCAAAAGACGCTGCCCCGGATGTGAACGATGATGGCACTCCGGACGAAATCGTCGTCGCCCCAGTATCAGCGGCTGACCACGTTCTTGGTAGCCCAAACGCACCCATTACAATCATCGAATACTCTGATATCGATTGCCCGTTTTGTAAGGACTTTCATGCAACGATGCAGCGTATCGTTGACGAATACGGCAAGACCGGAAATGTATCATGGGTCTACCGCAACTTTCCGCTTGATCAGCTCCACCCTGAAGCACGCCTCAAGGCAGAGAGTGCTGAATGTGTCGCATCACTTGCGGGTAACGATGTGTACTGGAAATATCTCGCGACACTCTTTTCTGGAACAGAGACGGGCGCAGAGCTTGGAACAATTGCGGCAACACTTGGCGTTAATAGAACAGCGCTCGATAGTTGTATCGCCGCAAAGACCTTTGCAGCACGCGTGAAGGCCGATGGTGACGCAGCACTTAAAGCAGGTGGCCGTGGCACACCGTACAGCATCATCCTCACCAAGGATGGCGATACCTTCCCAATCAACGGCGCACAGCCATATGATGTGGTGAAGCAAGTCATTGACACGATCTTGGCAGATGATGGATCGGTAACACAGTAATTAACTCTGTAGCAAAAACACCGGCCTCTCAAAAGGTCGGTGTTTTTATTTGCGTGCATTCGCGTCTCTATTCGCAGATATTCGCGACCTTATTCCTTCTCAAGTCCCCACCGATACACTTGGAGTGAATTCTTTCCCTCAAACATGTCCGACGGGTTCGGCAAGAAGATCTTTCGCGACAAGAGATCTTTGGTTGCGTCTTTCACCAATCGATGGAAAAGGACAAACTCTTCTTCGTGTTTCCTAAAATCAATCACATGGCGTTTCAACTGTGGCTTTCCATTCTTATTCTTTCGCTTTCTACACTCGTACACGATAAAACGTCTGACCGGTCGTTTGAACTGGGAAAGAACTGTGTAGTAGTTGAAGAGTGCCTGCACCATGAAGAGCGGATTATCAATCTCAACGCTCCCAAACGAATCAACGAACTTATGGTCAATGATATCAACCGCTTTTGTATCAATACTCGAAACCACCACAAGATCTGAAATCGCCTTAACGGGAATAGGAATTCCCGGAATGTGTGTGAGTGCTTTTACTTCAATGCCAAGAATTCTATGCTTTGGCGGTTTTTCGAGATAGAAACCAATCGCTTGAAGATATTCTCGCTCCATGTCGAGACGTTTTTTCTTTTTGGCACTACGAGTTACTGCTTTTCCAAAATTGATTTCGAAATCAGGAACCAGACGAAGAAATTCGAGCCCGAGATCGATTGCTGCGACTGCATCAAAACCTCCATAAAAATGCTCCAGTGCCTTGTGAGCAGCACGACCAACCGCGGATGCAGGGGTTGAGGGCGTATCAAACACGCCTTCAACATAGCGCTTATGCCACGCAAGTGGATTTCTCAAGTACGCTATCAAAGATGAATAGCTCCAGTGTTCGATCGGATAGCGTTTCTTTGCCATTGCCTCATTTTAGCAGACAAAACAAAGGGCCTGGATTTCTCCAGGCCTATTCGTACCGTCGCCTACTCCCAGGACTCCTGCCGACCATTCTCCAAGGGGGTAATCCGGAGCAAGAAGGTCCAGAGGAGAGGAACCTTCCAGGATGGGTAGATCTCCGGCAAGTTCACGACAAAGAAATCCTCGCAACGCCCTTCTTCGAACCTACGGACAATGAATGGCTCCGAAGCATTGGGCCCTTGAAGTGGGCCACTAAGGAGGTAAGTCATACCACAGTAAGCCCTACTACCCTCCTCCAGTTGAATCATTTCCTCAGCCGGAAGCAGAGATAGTCCGTTCTCCGCACAGCGCGCAAGGAATTCCTTCACAGGGACATTGTTGGTGAAGCCAAGTTCTTGAGGTGTTTTTGCTATGAGTTCGCTCGGCACAGCGTTCCTTTCACAAGAATCTCTGATCCTCCCCTCCATGGGTTGGACGAATATCTGGTACATGATACTACTATTTTAAAATGTTATGTCAATGGCACAAAATCTCCTTATGCAAGGAGATTTTGCTTTCCGTCTTTATCTGCGTGAATTTTTATCTGCGTACTATCCGCGAAGAATTACGCTAGTAATTCTTCAGTTGTTGCGCTTTGTGATGTTGTCGAATCTTCTCATGCGCCTTGGCTTCAATCTGTCGGATACGCTCGCGAGTGACACCAAACTCCTTTCCTACTTCTTCGAGGGTGTGTGCGATACCGTCCGCGAGACCGTTGCGGAGCTCAAGAATCTTTCGCTCCTTCGGTGAGAGTTCTCCAAGAACTTCTTGGATGTGCTCTGCAAGAATACGCTGCGATGCTTCCTTGTCGGGGGACGGCATGTGATCGTCTTTGATGAAGTCTCCGAGTGTTGAGCCGCTATCACCATCATCACCCACCGGAAGTTCAAGTGAAACCGTATTTTGATTGATTTGCTGGATGTGGTGAATCTTATCAACCTCCATTCCCATCTCAACCGCAATTTCTTCGGGCAATGGTTCGCGGCCGAGGTCTTGCGCAAGCTTTCGCACAATCCTCTTGTACTTCGCGATGGTCTCCACCATGTGTACGGGAATACGGATGGTGCGAGATTGGTCTGCAATCGCACGCGTGACCGCTTGACGAATCCACCATGTTGCATACGTCGAGAACTTGAATCCCTTTGACCAATCAAATTTCTCGACCGCCTTGAAGAGACCAATATTTCCTTCCTGGATGAGGTCGAGCAGGGTGAGGTTTGAGCTACGGTTTGCGTATTTCTTTGCAATCGAAACCACCAAGCGGAGGTTTGCTCGAGCAAGAATATTCTTTGCTTCTTCGTCCCCCGTTTCAATACGCTTTGCGAGCTCCTTTTCTTGATTGCCGTTCAAGAGATCGTACTTTCCGATATCACGAAGGTACATCTGGATTGAGTCATAGCGTGTTTCTTCGCGATGATAGGCGTGTTTTCCTTCGACGCCCTCTCCACCATTTAAGTCAAGCAAGCCACCAGACTCGATTACATCGATGCCTTCGGTTTCAAAACCATCATAGAGTTCTTCGAGGAACATCACATCATCCTCGATATTCGGGAACTCCTTCAAAATCTCATCGTATGTGACGAAGCCGCGCTCGCGCCCCTTTTGGTAGAGCTTCTCTGCTTTGTCACGCATTTGGTGTTCTTTCTTCGTGAGCTTCCGCTCTTTCACCACGACAACCTTCGCCGGCTTTGCAGGTTTTTGTGCCTTTACTGGCTTCTTTGCTTTTTTTGCCACCTTCTTCGCACTCTTTTTAAGAGCTTTGCGTGGGGCTTTCTTCGCTGTCTTTCGTGATGCCGACATTACTTTTCGAGTAGGTTTCTTTTTAATAACCTTCTTTTTCTTTGTAGCAGATTTTGTTTTTTTCATACGATGAGTAATTGTGATGTTTATGAATGGCTTTGTAATGTATTCAAACGTTTTGTTATCTCTCGGCACTTCTCCAGCAATTCCGGCGCTTCTCCTCCCTTTCCTTCCCGTTCGGCTCTGGTGAGTTCGGCCATCGCTCGTGTTAGTTCTTCCTTGAGCGCGTGCTCCTCAAGAAATGTGAGCATCTCTTTGATGTGCCGATCAATGTGCGCAGACTCTTGATAGGCAACCTCGGCCTCAAATGCTATCGCATCACGTTCTTCCAACGGATAAAGCGTATCGGGCGACATGGTAAGGATGCGCGTGAGATCGGCGCGCAAGATTTCTGGATCAATGTCCGGTTTTTCCTCCCGTTCTTTCCAGAGAAGGATGCCGTAGAGAATTCTGGTCAAGCGATCATAACGGGGGGAATTTGCTTTTGCTGGCTCCTCTTTTTGCCTTGGAAGTTCAATATCTCCTTGAGGAATTTTTCGCACTTCTTCAGCAACAATTGCGTCGTCAATTCCAAGTGCGCTTGCGATTCTTGTGATGAAGTGTGCCTGGTCGATACCATTCTCAATCAATGCAACGTATGGCAAAAGCTCTCGTGTAACTCGCTGCTTTGCTTTTCGAGAGTCCTTTTCGTGCGCAAGAATTCGTTCGAGCAAGAAATCAATGACATGTTTTGCGGTTCTGACACTCTCTTTCCACTTTTCCTTGTCCTCCTGCACAACATCTGCAGGATCTTTGCCTTCGGGCAACACCGCGACTTTTACATCCATGCCTGATGTGATGGCAATCTTTGCTGTTTTAAGCGCTGATGCAACGCCAGCATCATCCGCATCAAGTGCAATCACGATGTTGCCTGATATACGCTTCAAACGTTCCATGTGGAATGGGGTGATGGCAGTGCCCATCGATGCAACCGTATTGGTGAATCCTGCTTGGTGCGTCATCACAAGATCAATCTGCCCTTCGACAAGAATCGAAAAATTATATTGACGAATTGATTGCTTTGCGCGATCAAAGCCATATAGAATCTCTGATTTCTTAAAAATTGGCGTCTCCGGCGAGTTTACATATTTTGGTGTATGCTCGTCCCCTTTCCCTAAAATTCGTCCGGAAAATGCCACCGCACGACCCGATGCGTCAAAGATTGGGAACATCACACGTTCACGAAACACATCGTAGGGATGGCTTCCAGTGACACCTTTGTCATCCATCTTTTGCTTTGCCAATCCGGCGCGAATGATTTCGTCGGTTCTGAATCCTTTTTTTGAAAGGTGGTCAAAGAGTGCTCGCCATTCCCCTTGCGCCCATCCAAGCGAGAAGTTCTTAACCGTAGCTTCGGTGATACCTCTACTTCTGACATAGTCGCGAGCGGTATTGTTTTCTTCAAAGTTTGTTCTGAAGAATGCAACCGCTTCTTTGACTGCAGCATAGATGCGACCGTTTGGGTCAGGACGTCCCGCGTTTTTTGGATCGAGGACGATACCGGCTCGCTCCGAGAGCATTTTGAGCGCGCCCATGAAATCAACTCCTTCAAAGCTTTCAACAAATGAAAAGACGTCCCCCTTTGCACCACACCCGAAGCAGTAGTACGAGTTGCGCTCAGGCGAAATGAAAAACGAGGCGGTCTTTTCATTATGAAAAGGACACTTCGCCTTGAAGTTTTTGCCACTCTTCTCCACCTTGATGTAGGACGAGATCACATCAAGGATTGGCAGCCTATCTTTGATCTGTTCAACGGGAGAACTCATAGTGTGATTTTGTTTGTCTACCCCCTGAGATGAAGAGATGTCTCAGGTGATTCTACACGACATGCTCCGCAGCACGTTCGTGTGCTGCGGTTTTTTGACATGTCTTCAACATAGGAACTAGAATTGCGCCTCCGTATCGTCGTTCTTGAACGTCGATTGGAGATTTTTAATCATCTCGTGCTTCGGACTACCTGGAAAGCCGGTTCCCGCAGGAATCAAACGGCCAATGATGATGTTTTCCTTAAGCCCGACGAGGTTGTCTTTCTTTCCACGAACCGCAGCGTCGATCAAGACCTTGTTGACGTGTTGGAATGATGCAGCTGAAAGGAACGATGCTCGTGAAAGTGCGACGTTCGTGATACCAAGCACCA
This sequence comes from uncultured Candidatus Saccharibacteria bacterium, assembly GCA_964634615.1. GTDB lineage: Bacteria > Patescibacteriota > Minisyncoccia > Phycocordibacterales > EsbW-18 > EsbW-18. Next base: position 9,202 of record CAZWLQ010000004.1, on the reverse strand, counting down.
ACGGAGCGAACTTTGCTTCCTTCTTGTCCTTCTCCTTTGCTGTTGCGTTCAGCGTGCGAGCGTCCCAGACTTCCATAACCGCACCGCGAGAGAGCTCTGTTTCTCCTGGATCTTTAATCATCACGCGAGAGAACATCTGCTTGATGATGATTTCGATGTGCTTGCGGGCAACTGATGCACCTTGAAGCTCATAGATTTTGCTGATTTCATCGATAACATACGCTTGGGTTCGCTCTTTTGTTGCATATTTGAAGAGCTCGGTGATATCTGCTGAACCGTCCGTGAGAAGCTGACCCTTCGTGACTTCTTCTCCGACTTTCACCAACGGGGTTCGGCGATAGTGGACGCTGTAGGTTAGCACACCGCCATCTTTATCTTTACGATCTTCGATTGCAGGCAAGATTTTGATGTACTTCTCGGTTCCCTTATCAACGACTTCGGTCACCATGCCCGCTGTTTCAGAAATAACTGCTGGATTCTTTGGTGGGCGGCGTTCAAAGACTTCTTGCACGCGAGGCAAACCGGCGACGATGTCACCACCAAGCGCTGCGGTACCTCCGGCGTGGAATGTACGCATTGTGAGCTGTGTTGCAGGCTCACCGATCGATTGTGCTGCGATTGTTCCAACCGCTTCACCAAGCTCAACGATACGTCCGGTTCCCAAGTCGCGACCATAACACATCTTACAAACACCTCGTGATGTCTCGCAGGTCATTGGGGATCGTACGAGTACGCTTGTGATACCTGCCGCTTCAAGTTCAGCCGCGCGAAGCTCATCAATGAAGTCGTTGCGTTTTGCGAGAACGGTGCCCGCTGCGTCCTTCACCTCTTTTGCAATACAACGACCAGCGATACCTTTTGCAAGTGGCACTTCGATACCCCCGAGGTTTTTTGGTGTGATTTCAATGCCTTCTTTGGTTCCACAGTCTTCTTCAAGAACCACAACATCCTGCGCAACATCGAAGAGACGGCGTGTGAGATATCCTGATTGCGCGGTGTTGAGCGCAGTGTCACCGAGACCCTTACGTGAGCCGTTCGTGGTGATGAAGTATTCGATTGGTGAAAGTCCTTCTTTTGACGATGAAAGAATTGGGAAGTCCAATGTGCGACCCTGTGATCCAGCGATAAGACCCTTCAAACCGGCGAGGTTTGTGAGCTGACCAATTTGGCCACGAGCGCCCGACTTCCACATCACGTAGAGGGAACCGGATTCATCGAGCGATTCACTAACGTCCTTCTCCATGTCGGTTCGGAGACCGTGCCAGACTTCGATGTGCATACGGAAGCGTTCTTCTTCAGAGAGAAGACCGTCCTCATACTGTTTGGTGATGTCATCCACTTTCTTCTGTGCTGCAGCAACCAACGCTTCTTTCTTTGGAGGGTTCGGAACTTCAGAGAGCGCGAAGGTTGTTCCCGACATCGTTGAGTACGTGAACCCAAAGTGCTTAATGCGGTCAAGGATTACTGCAATCTCTTCTGGTGTGTGTGTTTCAATAAGCTTGTTCACCAATTCTGCCATTTCTTTCTTGGTGATTTCTTTGTTAATGAAGCCATACTCTTCGGGAAGGTTTGCGTTGAAGAGGAGACGGCCAACCGATGTTTCAAATGCCTCACCGTTGAATGCGGCGTAGCGCGGGTTGTCTGTTGGGTACACCTTAATCTTTGCGCGGGGAGAAAGTGCCTTAAAGTCGTAGGCGAGAATCGCGTCGTTCGGGCTACGGAAGACTCCTCCCTCACCCTTCTCACCAGGAATAAGGCGTGTCATCCAGTATGAACCAAGCACGATGTCTTGGTGACCAACTGACATGACAGGAGTTCCTGCGCCTGGGCGGAGCAAGTTCTTGTTTGACGCAATGATTTCTTTTGCTTCCATCTGTGCCTCTTCTGAAAGTGGCAAGTGGACGGCCATCTGGTCACCGTCGAAGTCGGCGTTGTATGCCTGCACAACGAGTGGGTGCACCTGGAGCGCGTTTCCTTCGATGAGGATCGGACGAAACGCCTGAATTGAGAGTCGGTGAAGCGTTGGAGCACGGTTCAAGAGTACGTACTTGTTCTCAATCACCTCTTCGAGGATTTCCCATACTTCAGGACCTGCGTCTTCGATCAGTCGGCCTGCACCACGGATGTTGTATGCGTACCCGCGTGAGATCAATTTTGAAATGACAAATGGACGGAAGAGTTCGAGCGCCATGTGCTTTGGCATACCGCACTCATCGAGTGCGAGTGATGGTCCAACCACAATTACCGAGCGACCGGAGTAGTCCACACGCTTACCGAGAAGGTTCTGACGGAAAATACCCTGCTTACCCTTCAAGTTGTCGGCGAGAGATTTGAGCGGTCGGCGCTGTGCTTGTGAGAGTGCGGTGCCACCTGGGTGACGCATCGAGTTGTCGATGAGCGCGTCAACCGCTTCTTGCAAAATACGCTTTTCGTTTCGGAGAATCACTGCAGGAGCTTTGATTTCGATCAGTTTCTTCAAACGGTTGTTGCGGTTGATGACGCGACGATAGAGGTCGTTCAAGTCGGATGTTGCGTGGCGACCTCCTTCAAGTGCGACCATCGGACGAAGCGCTGCAGGAATGACGGGAATGTTCACCAAGAACATCCATTCAGGACGAATCTTTGAGCGAACCATTGAGCGAATGAGTGAGAGGCGCTTGCGGAGTTTCTTTTTTTCCTCGCCTTCTTTCCCTTCAACCAACGCGTCGAGTTCGTCTGCAAGCGTTGCAAGGTCAATCTCTTTCATGAGTTCGTACACCGCTTCAGCACCAATGCCCGCTTCGAAGAATGTTCCGTACTTCATCGCGAACTTTGCATAGACCGCTTCATCAAGCACGGTGTAGCGTGCAATCGAGGTGATTTCACGCTTTGTTGCAAGATAGACTTCTTTGAATTTCTCGCGGGATTTCTCGTCTTTGAGTGACTTTGTCTTTGTCTTATATTCAGTATCCAAATCTTTAATCAATCGTTCGCGCTCGCCTTCGTTCACCGAGGTGACGATGTAGCCAGCGAAGTAGATGACCTTTTCCAAGTCTTGTCCGGTGACATCGAGAATAAGCCCCATGCGTGATGGAACGTTTCGAAGAAACCAGATGTGCGAAACAGGAATCGCAAGCGCAAGGTGACCCATGCGTTCGCGACGGACAATTGAGCGTGTGATTTCAACGCCACACTTCTCACAGACGATGCCTTTGTAACGAATACCTTTGTATTTGCCACAGTAACATTCGAAGTCGCGCTCTGGTCCAAAGATGCGCTCATCAAAGAGACCGTTCTTTTCAGAACGCTGTGTTCGGTAGTTGATTGTTTCTGGCTTGGTGACCTCACCGAATGACCATTCGAGAATACGCTCCGGGCTCGCAATCTTCAGAGAGACCGCCGAGAAGTCAGATGCTGCTTGTGGGATGTTTCGTTGCATATAATGAATGGTTATTTGGTCTCGGGTTTAACGATCTCGGCTGGTTTCAAATCAACGTCAAGAGAAAGACCGCGCATGTAGTGCAAAAGCACGTTGAACGATGCCGGGGTATTCGATTGCTTCATGCGTGCACCACGAACGATCGCATCAAAGGTTGCTGAACGACCCATGATGTCGTCAGATTTCACGGTGAGCATTTCACGGAGCGTGTACGCAGCACCGTATCCGAGAAGTGCCCAGACTTCCATTTCACCGAATCGCTGACCACCGTTTTGTGCCTTACCACCGAGTGGCTGTTGTGTAATCAATGAGTACGGCCCGATTGAACGAACGTGGATCTTGTCTTCCACCATGTGTTCGAGCTTCAAGATGTACATGTATCCAACCGCGATATCCTGCTCGAACGCTTCGCCAGTGCGACCATCGTAGAGCTTCATCTTTCCTGATTCTGAGAACCCTGCATTCTTCAATTCCTCTTTGATTTCTTTTTCTGACGCACCTGCAAATGGAGGAACGACCGCTTGGTAGTTCATGGTCTTTGCGGCAAGTCCCAAGTGGAGTTCGAGGATCTGTCCGAGGTTCATACGTGATGGCACACCAAGTGGCGTCAAAATAACGTCAACCGGAGTACCGTCTTCCATGCGTGGCATGTCTTCCATCGGAACGACGCGTGAAATAACACCCTTGTTACCGTGTCGTCCTGCGAGCTTGTCACCGACTGAAATGTTTCGGAGCTGTGCGACTTCGATGTAAATCTTCTTGATGATACCGCTCTCAAGCTGGTCACCATTTTCGCGTGAGAATACTTTTACACCGATGATGCGGCCGCGCTTTCCTCCTTCCATGCGCAAGCTGGTGTCTTTCACGTCGCGTGCCTTGTCACCAAAGATTGAGCGGAGCAAGCGCTCTTCAGGAGTCAATTGTGATTCACCTTTTGGCGTAATCTTTCCAACCAAGATATCTCCCGGACGGACTTCAGAACCAATGCGGATGATTCCTTCTTCGTCGAGGTTGCGGAGTTTCGATTCACCGACGTTTGGAATGTCGTTTGTGGTGACTTCAGGCCCAAGCTTGGTGTCACGAACGTTCACGGCGAATTCTTCGATGTGAATCGATGAAAGGTAGTTCTCGCGAACCAATCGTTCAGAAATGATGATGGCGTCTTCAAAGTTGTTACCAGACCATGACATGAAGGCGACCAGGAGGTTTTGTCCAAGCGCCAACTGTCCATCAACCGATGTTGAGGTGTCTGCGAGCAATTCCCCCTTCTTGATTGCGTCGCCAACTGAAACAACCGGACGCTGGTGGAAAGCGGTAAAGCCGTTCGTTCGAGAAAAGTTGATGAGTTTGTACTCATCTTTCTTACCCTTGCTGTTTTCAATCACGATTGCTCGTGCATCAACACTCTTGACGGTTCCCGCTTCACGAGCGTAGACCAAGCGTCCCGAGTCCTTTGCGGCGCGCTCTTCGATACCGGTTGCAACCACTGGTGCTTCTGGACGAACACACGGCACTGCCTGCTTCTGCATGTTTGAACCCATGAGCGCTCGGTTCGCGTCGTCGTGGTTCAAGAATGGAATCAATGATGTTGCGATTGAGTAGGCCTGGTTTGAGGCAACGTCGATCAAATCAACTTCCTTTGGAGAAATAACGCCCGGACGACCCTTCACACGAACCTCAACACGAGTTTCGGTGATCTTGCCATTATCGTCGTGCGCGGTTGCTGCGTGCGCAATCTTGTAGTTGTCTTCTTCTTTTGCATTCAAATAGACGATTTCTTTCGTGATAACGCCGTTCTCAACCTTTGCGTATGGCGTCTCGATAATGCCGAAGTCGTTCAAGCGCGCGTGTGTCGCAAGGTGGAGAATGAGACCGATGTTTGGACCTTCTGGTGTGTGAATAGGGCAAAGACGTCCGTAGTGCGATACGTGCACGTCACGAACTTCGAAACCTGCGCGTTCACGTGACAAACCACCCGGTCCAAGGGCTGAAAGCGTGCGGAGGTGCTCCATTTCTGAAAGCACGTTCTCCTGGCTCATGAACTGTGAAAGCTGGTTGGTGCTGTAAAATTCTTTGATTTGCGCTTGGAGCGGACGTGGGTTCACAATCGCCATCGGAAGCGTGGTGTCCGCTTCGATAATCGACATGCGGTCCTGAATGTTTCGCTTCATACGAGCAAGACCGACACGCATCTTCTGCTGAAGCATCTCACCAACATAGCGAACACGACGGCTTGAGAGATCGTCAACGTCGTCGGCTTCTGAACCTGGGGTGACGTTCAAGAGCACAATGTGATTCACAATCGTGACAATGTCAGAAAGTGTGAGCGTTCGTGCCTGGAGAGATTTTTTATCAACCTCGCCACCAAAGCGCTGATTGAAACGGAAACGGCCAACCTCTGAAAGGTCGTAGCGCTCGTTGTTGAAAATAGAACCAACGAACTCGCGTGCGTTCTCAACCGTTGCAAGTTCACCATCACGAAGTTTCTTGTGGACCTCAACAAATGATTCGTCCGCAGTGTGCACAGGGTCAACTGCAAGCGTCTTCTCAATGTATTCAATCGCTGCTGCATTTCCCTTGAAAAGAGCTTTCACATCGTCGTCGGTCGGTGCACCAAGGACACGGAGGAGTTCGGTCACAGGGAATTTTCGTTTGCGGTCGATGCGAACCTGGAGAGTCTTGTTTGGCTCGGTCTCGATTTCAACCCATGCGCCACGGCTTGGAATTACCTTTGCGCCGAAGTATTCCTTTCCTTTGAATTCAGCTGAGGAGAAGAGTACGCCGAATGAGCGAATGAGTTGTGGCACGATAACACGCTCGACACCGTTGATGACGAATGTTCCGTGGTCGGTCTGGACAGGAAAATCAGCAAGAAAGATTTCCTGCTCTTTTTCGGTTCCGAGGGTTTTGTTGACGAGTTTTACACGAGCCTTGAGTTGGATCTCATAGCTCTTCTTGTTTTCCTTTGCAAAGTGTTCATCGAACGTTGGCTCGGTGAAGGCCACATCCGTGATATGGAGCTCAAACTTCTTGTTTGAGTAGTCAGTGATTGGCGAGAATTCTTTGAAGAGATCTTTTGCGCCTTTTTCCATGAGCCACCGGAACGAGGTCAGCTGCGCCTCCGTGAGATTTGGGAGTGCGGCAAGTGGTGCGCTGTACTTCGCAAAATACTTTTGCTTCATAGTGATCGTCAAGACGCTTCACGAGCAGGTACAAAGACAAAACGACACCGTGCCTACCCCTTACAAATGTAAGGCGCCGTATCGAATCCCCTTTTATTGCTAGTACCCCTCTAGCAAGCGTGTATTGATTATTTAAAAACCCCTGAATAATGACCGAAAAAATGGGATTCAGGCGTAACTCACTCTCCCCCTTTTATAGGGGTCAGTATACGGGTTTCTTTACAAAGGTCAATACCCGTTTTGTATCGTGTGGATAAGTGGTCGCTCGCCATTGACTTATCAAAAGAACATGTACCCGCGTGCTCGCGGGTCATTCCCACTCGTCCTCATCGGACTCCGTGAGTCTTTTGATAAGTATGGCTCACTCTTAAGGTTAGATACAAAAACAAGAACGTGCTCCGCGAGTCTTTCGAGAATCATAGTTTGCTCTTAATGTTGGATACGGAAAAAAAATAATTAGAGAATTTTGTTTAAAAAACATACATGAAGAAACCCGCCGACCCAGAACATCGGGAAGGCGGGCGAAGAACAGGCGTGGTGGGCTAGCGTGTAGAGAGGTGAACGAAAATCAACTTCTTCTTCTCTTCGACCAGCACGGAGCAGAGAAGATGACGCTTCTCATTCGGACTGACCGTGACGCCGACGATGAAGCAGCGATCTCGTGGCTCCTTTGTCCGGCCGCGCCTTACGAAGATTTCGGCCAATGTTGCGCGCGTTTCCAGAGAGAGCCGACTGAGGCCGAGCGAGATGTCCTTCGAAGTGGTTTGCATGAAAACCACCCACTCTTGGAACACTTCGTCCCCATCGGGTCTCCACCTGCATCTCACCTCGGTCAAATAGATCGGCAAGTCTTCCAATTCCAACGTCGCCTCAAAACTCTCAAGCTTGACCCTTCCCATCACATACCCCTTTCGTTGAGCAAGGACCCGCGAGCGTACCGGGACTCGCATGCCTGTACTCAAAAGTTGCCGGCACTTCGATGAAAATACATCGATATGAAGATATTGTCAATATATAGAGTAACTTGGGGGCAATTCCTACTTACCCCTCCTCCATTTTTCTATCTCCGCGTGATTGCCGGACGCGAGGACTGCGGGAACCGTATATTTTTTCTTTTTCCAGATAAATGTTTCTGGTCGTGTATACACATCGCCCGACGCAATGCGTTTTTCTTCGAGTGAATCGTGCGTGCCGAGCACGCCAGGAATTGTTCGTACCGCTGCATCAATGATCATCAACGCGGGCATTTCCCCTCCGGTCAACACATACGGACCAACCGAAACATCTTCTGCCTTCAAAATCTTTTTGACGCGTGCATCGATGCCTTCGTAGTGTCCTGCTATTAGCACGATATCGGAGTAACGAGTAACAAGGTTTTTTGCGTAGGCATTCGTGAGTGTTTTTCCACGCGGACTCATGATGAGTATCTTCTTTTTCTTTATTCCTAACTTCAACGAATCAACCGCACGGAGAATCGGCTCGGCCTTCAAAACCATGCCCGGCCCACCGCCATACGGACGGTCATCCGCTTTGTTGTGTTTATCTTCTGCAAAGTCACGAGGATTAACCGCTTTTACAGAGAAAAGCTTCTTCTCGATTCCTCGCTTCATGATTGAGTGCGCGGTGTAGTTTTCAATCAGTTCGGGAAATAACGTTATGACGTGGAAGGTTGGTTTTTTAGTCATGTTTTTGAACAAAGAAAGTTAGCCAGTTTGTACCATCCTCTTCGACAAGATTGCCTGTTTCAAGAATTGAAAATCCTGCCCGAGAAAGCAGCTGAATAAACTCTTCTTGCGAGTAGAAGGAAAAGAAACGTTTTACGCTTCCCCACTTTGATTGCTCTATATACCCTTCTTCAATATTTTGTCTTGGT
>CAZWLQ010000004.1:0-719 GCA_964634615.1 uncultured Candidatus Saccharibacteria bacterium | reverse complement strand
GCCAATGCCTTTCTTTTTCAAAATAGCATTGAAACCATTAAGAACAGCGAGGGTATTTTCTTTGCGAACATGAAGGATTGCTGCTGCTGCCCAAAAACCATCGAACGACTCTTTCTCGAAGGAAAGTTTTTCAAAGTCCATAAGCGCGTATGAAGCCGAAGGATTATCTTCGCGCGCACAAGCAAGCATGGATTCAGAAGCATCAATTCCTTGATACTCAAATCCACTCGCCAATAAAAATGGAGTGTCTCGGCCTGTGCCGCAACCAATATCGAGAACCTTTCCTGAAGGAAGGTATTTCTTAAATATTTCGATTTGCGACTCCCAAAAATTCTGATCGCGGGTCGCCCTATATTCTTTCGCTGATTTGTTATAGCTATCGATGGTTGGTTGATCTGCCATAACGGCATCCTAACAAAAACAACCCGCATGAGCGAGTTGTTTTTGATTCGCGCCATTCGCGTGAATTTTTCTTCGCGTTAATTCGCGTCGTTAGATGATGTCGTCTTTGAGTGCTGCCATCGCATCATCAACATTCGCTGCTTCGGTCATCGGCATACGAGTTGAACCAACCGGCTCGAGAATCTTCAGGTTCACACGTGCATTGTTTTTCATACCAACTACACGGAGAAGCGTTCGAATTGCTTTTGCGGTATTGCCCGAACGCCCGACCACCGTTCCCATATCTTTCTGTGCTACCTGCAAGGTAATCAACACGC
>CAZWLQ010000003.1:13278-42565 GCA_964634615.1 uncultured Candidatus Saccharibacteria bacterium | reverse complement strand
GGCTTAGAAGCAGCCATCCTTTAAAGAAAGCGTAACAGCTCACTCACTTAGAGATCCCGCGCCGTAGATGATCGGGGTTAAGCATCGTACCGAAGTTGAGGGTTTATCACACTCAGTGTGATGAGCGGTAGGAGAGCATTTCCATCGCGATGAAGCCGAAGGGGTGACCCACGGTGGAGCGTTGGGAAGAGAGAATGTTGGCACAAGTAACCACAATGCGGGTGAAATCCCCGCACGCCGAAAAACCGAGGTTTCCTTCGCGATGTCAATCAGCGAAGGGTTAGTCGGGCCTAAGCCAATGGCGAACGCCGTAGGTGATGGACACATGGTTAATATTCCATGACTTCCCGGATATCTGATGGAGAGACGGGGTGTAGTATGTATCGCGCATTATTGGATTTGCGTCGGCGACATGAGGGCGTCAGTTTGGTAAATCCGGCTGGCACTATCCCAAGCGTTGTCGAGAACTCAGCCTCGTGCTGGGGAATGATACAAAGCACGCCTCCAAGAAAATCTTCTAAAGTTAATATCAAGGAACCCGTACCGCAAACCGACTCCGGTGGTTTGGTCGAGTAGACCAAGGCGAACGAGTGAGAGGTCCTCAAGGAACTCGGCAAAAAAGCGGCCGTAAGTTAGCGATAAGGCCTGCCCCTCGCAAGAGGGGCCGCAGCGAAAGTATCCCTGGCGACTGTTTAACAAAAACACAGCTCCCTGCGAACTCGTAAGAGGATGTATAGGGGGTGACACCTGACCAATGCCAGAAGGTCAACTATGGAGGGTCTCTTCCGCAAGGTTGAGGCTGAGCTATATAAGCCCTGGTGAATGTCGGCCGTAACTATAACGGTCCTAAGGTAGCGCAATTCCTTGTCAGGTAAGTTCTGACGCGCACGAATGGTGTAACGACTGGGGAACTGTCTCGAGGACTCGCTCGGTGAAAATACAATACCGGTGAAGATGCCGGTTACCTGCAGCTAGACGAAAAGACCCCAGAAGCTTTACTACAGCTTGATATTGGGTGCACGAGTCAATTGCGTAGAATAGATGGGAGAGGTTATGCGTATGATTTCGGTTGTACGTTACTCGTCAGTGAAATACCATTCTTTTGAGTTGTGCATTCTAACCTGCGCGGCAAAAACGCGCGGGAACAGTATCTGGTAGGTAGTTTGTTTGGGGCGAATCCCTCCTAAAAAGTAACGGAGGGGTCTATTAAGATTCCCTAGGCGCGAATGGAAACCGTGCCGATAGTGTAATGGCATAAGGGAGTTTAACTGCAAGGAGGACATTCCGAGCAGATGCGAAAGCAGAGCATAGTGATCCGACCCTGCGCATTAGACGCGGGGGGAGCTCAACGGATAAAAGCTACTCTGGGGATAACAGGCTAGTACCGCCCGAGCGTCCACAGCGACGGCGGTGTTCGGCACCTCGATGTCGGCTCACCTTATCCCGGGGCTGGAGAAGGTCCCAAGGGTATGGCTGTTCGCCATTTAAAAAGGTACGTGAGCTGGGTTCAGACCGTTTAGGAATTAAATTCCAAACACCAAAAACCAAATCACAAACAAAAACCAACTTTCAAATTCCAAACAAATCCGTTTGGAGCTTGTAATCATGGAACTTGTTTGGAACTTGGAATCTGGAATTTGGAGATTTGATTTTTAGACAGTCTGAACCCTGATGAATCGAGAGTAATGTTGTATATCCGGAAAATAAGGAAAAGTCTTTTCGTCGAAGATAAAAAACCTACACATTCGAGCAATCAAATGTCGGTTCATCCTCATGAGTTGTCATGAGGTTAAAATAGTAGAGATCCAATCACATCACGGCGGTCATACAGAGTAATTTGTATGAAACAAGCTGACTATATCGGTGAAATCCAAGACGCAGAACTTCGCGGAACAAACGCGGACAACGCGGAAGGACAATACCGAGGATATGATGAAATCGTAAGCTTCATTGAGGGAAACATGCTGCGTAGCCAAAAGCAAAACGGCCACCGACTCTATCCCAGTAGAGAGGTGAGCCCCCGGTCAGGGGATAAGCGAAAGCGAACTGTTGGGGACCATATGTAAACGGCCTCACGCAGCACCAGTCTTGATCTAGTTGGGGAGTGGCGCAGTGGTCAGCGCGTGGGGCCTTAGGGACCCCAAGGTCGGAGGTTCGAATCCTTCCTTCCCAACCATCATCAAGAATGGGTCCCGCACGGAAGAGTTTCTGGCCGCTGGCACGCCGCCGACGCAACGTCGGGAGACGTATGCGTAGAAACTTCCGTGCGGGACCCGAGTCCCACAATGTTCTTGAGGGGAGTAAAAAGACGAGTGTACCTGGCTCTTCCGTCGCCCGTGTGAATAGGGCAGCCACACATCGGTCGTCAGGTTGGTCCAATCCCAACCCTCCCCACCAGTCCGGACTTCGGTTCGGACCCTCAATGAAGCTTATGATTAGACACGAATTTATTCGTGTTCTTCGAAAGAAGGCATCACATCCGTAGAGACTGAACGTCAGCCTGCCTCGAGTACGAGGAAATCTCAAAATCCAAAAACCAAATCACAAACAAAAACCAACTTTCAAATTCCAAACGAATTCGTTTGGAGCTTGCAATCATGGAGCTTGTTTGGAACTTGGAATCTGGAATTTGAAAATTCTAATACCGAAGGTAGATGCTCCAGTCCAATGCAACGAGTAATCGTTGGTATCATGCGTGAGACAGGTTGGTCTCCTATCTGCTGCAGGCGTTGATTTTTGAGGAAATTCGCTTCTAGTACGAGAGGACCGAAGTGAACTGACCTCTGGTGTACCAGTTGTTCTGCCAAGAGCATTGCTGGGTAGCTATGTCGGGTATGGATAACCTCTGAAAGCATCTAAGAGGGAAGCCAGTTCCAAGATTAGAAATCGTTAAGACCCGTGAGAGATGATCACGTTGATAGGCGTTAGGTGGAAGCATAGCAATATGTTGAGCCGAGACGTACTAATTCGTCGAATTCTCTTGTTAGGTAATCTGAACGCACACACGATGTTTCTTTTTTCTCTACAGTATCTAGTTGTTAACCCATCATAGTGATGGCTCTTTGTTGAATTCTTTGTTTTGGTGGCTTAACGCAGTGGAACCACCCGTTCTCATTCCGAACACGGAAGTTAAGCGCTGTTGTGCCGATGGTAGTCCGCAAGGGCGAGAGTAGGTAGCCGCCAAAACAAAGAATTGAACTCCTTGCAAAAAGAAACGCGGCCGAACCTTTGTGGGTTCGGCCGTTGTTCGTTCAGCTCCCTCGCTCTGATGCGGGGAGCTCCTGGAGGGTTCGAATCTCCTCCCCAAAGGACAAGATGAGGTCGTTCATGAGGGACGCCTTTTCATCCTCGCTTCTTGCAAACTCTCCCACCTGAGCATCAATTCGCTTGACCAGTGAGATGTGAGCAACGGCACCCTCAAGAGAACTGCTCCTTTCCGAAAGCCATCCTTGCTTGGCGGCCAACTCGGTGAAGCAAATCCGCATGAGCTTCAGACGATCTTCAGGGCTAAACGCAGTTGTTGCTGCCAGACGCTCCTCCAGGCGTCTCTTGACCCCCTTCACAAATTCATGACGCTCAGCTTCTCGTTGTTCCGAAGGGCTGCTCATTCGTGTCCTTTCTTTCGGTGAGCTGTTGTCCGACATAGTTCTACCACAAACGTTGCCCTGTACGCAATCGAGAACCCATTCTTCTGTTTTCCTAGACTCGGCATCCTAAGCCCTTGGTCTCTTTCTGCTATGATATACATGTTCCTCTCCCGCCCTATACCCTAATCGCTACACCCTAACCCCTGTTCCCATGTCCTGGTCATCACGTCGTCGTTCGCTCTACTTCCTTATATTTTTTATCGCCGTTGCTGCAATTGCAGGAGGAATTCTCTATTCGTTTTTCTATGAAGCGCCAACCTGCACTGATGGCATACAAAATGGCATGGAAGAGGGGGTTGATTGTGGTGGTGGATGTCCAATCATCTGCAGCTTCTCCGCAGCAGAGCCAATCGTGCACTTCAGCCGGCTTTTCGAAATAATTCCTGGTGTGTATACGGTTGTTGCACTTGTTGAGAATCCGAACCCATCGGTCGCTGCATACGATCTCCCATACACCTTCAAGCTTCGTGGCACAGATAGCATCCTCGTGAAAGAAGAAAAAGGAGTCATGTATCTTCCTGCGAAGGGTGTTGTGCCGGTATTTGTGACCGGTGTTGAGACTGGTTCGCGTGTACCAACCCGTGTCGAGTTTGCGCTTGGTGCTCCAACATGGACAACCGAGACGCCAAACACATTCGATCTCTCCATCAACGATATCGATCTTTCCCGCGAAGATACTGCGCCACGTCTCACGGCACGCCTCACCAATCATTCACTTAACATGATTCCGACCTTGCCATTGGTCGCGATTCTCTATGATGCTGACGAGAACGCGCTTCACGCCTCGCGAACGATTCTCAAAAACGTAGCGGGTGAGGGAACCGCAGACCTTGTTTTTACCTGGCCAGAAGTGTTTGAGCGAAAGGTGGGGAACATCGAAATCATTCCCGTACCGCAAGAGCTACAATAGGGTATGAATTTCCTCCGGCTCGCACTTCGCAGTATCGATTGGGTTTTGCTTGGGTCAGCGCTTCTTCTTTCTGCCGCAGGGTTGGTGACAATGAACTCGTTTGCGCAATCAAATACGTTTTTTGACCAACAGATAATCTGGATTATCCTCTCGCTCGGCGTCTTTTTTTCTGCGAGTGTTTTGGACTGGCGTTTTCTCCGAAATACGCAGGTTGTCATGACGATTTTTATTGCGTCGGTTGGAGCCCTTGCACTGCTCTTCCTGTTGGGGACGGTCACGCTTGGCGCGCTTTCTCGCTTCGACATCGGGCTCTTTTTCATTCAACCGTCTGATCCAGCAAAGTTGGCACTGGTGATTATCTTGGCAAAATACTTCTCACGTCGGCACGTTGAGATTGCGCACGTACGCCACATCATTGTTTCCGGTATCTACGCATTCATCTTCTTCGTTCTCCTCTTTCTCCAACCAGACTTCGGTGGCGCAATCATCGTGTTCGGCTTGTGGTTTGGTTTGGTGTTGGTCTCCGGTATCTCAATGAAGCACGTGGCAGTTGTGTTTGTCACTGCGGCACTCGCGTTTGGTGGCTTGTGGGCGTTCGTGTTTCAGGACTATCAAAAGGACCGCATCAAAACATTCGTGAATCCACTGACCGACATCCAAGGTGCGGGGTACAACGCGTATCAATCAATGGTAACGGTTGGATCGGGTCAATTAGTTGGTCGTGGCATCGGATTCGGCACACAATCACGTCTCCAGTTCTTGCCAGAATATGAGACCGACTTCATCTTTGCTGCCTTTGCGGAAGAATGGGGGTTCATCGGCGTCGTGCTTCTTCTCGCTTGTTTTTCAGTCCTTATATTTCGTATTCTCCGAGAGGGTGTGCATGGCGCAACAAACTTTGAAACATTGTTCGCGATTGGAGTTGTGTTGATGCTCGTTATTCCTGCAGTGATTCATATTGGAATGAATATTGGTATCCTTCCTGTCACCGGTACTGTATTGCCGTTCGTTTCGTACGGTGGAAGCCACTTGATTGTTGAATTTTTGGCGCTCGGTATGCTCTCGGGCATGCGTCGGTACAGACGCGCGGCGCACCGAGATGCATTGCGTGGCGAAATATTGATACAGTAGCTTCGCTGAGGGCGGGTGCGGAGAGAAGACGGAAAAGACAATCGCCGTTCCCAAGAGGGATACGGCGAACTTCTGTAGAGGTTAGAACAACTCTCCGGCACCATCCATCCTCGGGAGATTCTCTGCGACGGCCTGCCGGAGTTCTTCGAGCGTAGGCGGAGGCGCCACAACGACAGGAGGTTTGATCTCCACGTCATCGTTGGGCGGGAGGGAGATTGTACTTCGACGTTTGTGAGAACTTCTCTGTAGAGGCGCCTCTCCGGGCCTCAAGGCTTTTTTGCGCATAGCTACGCCTCCTTTCGAGGGCAGGGAACCAGTTCAGATTCGAAGTGTAGTCTGGTTACGGTCGAGCGTCAAATACACGTGTTGAACCCCCAGGTATTCAATGTCTGGGGGTTGTTACCGCAGCGTCTGTATCGGTGTTGAGCGCTTTCCGTATCGGTGATTATGAATGTGCCCAACGAAGAACTTGCCGTCGATCCATCGGATGCACCACGGGCACACAAAGCATGTGCCAGTCGGTATTTTTTTGGATGCCCGCGGCTTTTTTAAAAAGCGGAAAAGCATTGCACCCTCCATCTGGAAGTGTTGTCCATGTGGAGCATACTCTCGTCCAAGCACTCTGTCAAAAACCTATGCTTCGAATTTACCGATGACAAATTCCATTTCTTCGCCGAAATCACGGAGAGGGCACTCCCATCCAGGTGAGAGCGAGTGTGTTCCAACGCTTGTTTCCATATCAGCGACACCAAGCACATAAAATGCACCACGCGTTGCATCACAATCCGACGTGCCAGCAGGGAAGTGGTAGTAGCGAAGATTGCCTGCACCGTCGTTTACCAGGGGATCGAGAATGTGTGATTGCATATAACCACCAGATACAAGAGCGGTAATAAATGTCCCATCACCTGGTGTGTCCCATGAACCGTCGCCCAATCCGTCGCCATCAGGGTATTCTGCGAAATCGGCGTAATAGAGTTCAAGCGCTGTCTGCATCTCGCGTATTTCACTGATACGTTTTGCATCCCGGGCACTTTTTCGTGCGGTTGAAAGAGCAGCGAATATCACCGTTGAGAGGAGTGCGATGATTGAGAGTACCACCAGAAGTTCAATCAGGGTGAATCCTTTTTTCTGTGAGCGGACGTGAGACATATTAGTGTAATGAAGGAACAGCGGGAATAAAGTTTCTACTGGTATCAATCGTTTCGCTTGCGGTACTTGTTTTAAGAAGCATGCCGGTGAGGACAAAAAACACGAGTGCAAGAGCGAGCAATATAATTTGTGCTTGTGAAACGGTTCGTGCGATATGGTTTCGCATCAAAAATCCAATCAAGCCACTTCGCGCAAGCGAATGCGAGGGAACGGACAACGAGCTTTCTTCAAAGGTAACGTTCATCGATTCAATCGTAGCGTGGGAATCGGTCGCTGTCGAACGCTACTCTGTATAGAGCGAAAAGGTTTTCTCGAGCATGGTTGTTTCGGAGAATTCACTCGAAACTCTCTTTTCGAGCTCGTTTCCATAGAGTTCTCGTCGTGCAGGGTCTTCAATCAAAAGGGAAAGTGCCCCTGCGATTTCCTTCGGTTGTTTAGGACGGACCAGAATGCCCGATTGCATATCAGAAACGATTTCTTGGATGCTTGAAATGGCGCTTCCAACGAATGCTTTTTTTGCGATGCCTGCTTCAAGCACTGCGTACGGCAACCCCTCCTTTATGGATGTGAGCGTCACAATATCGAATGCAGCGAGGTATGTTGGTGCGTCCTTGAGAAAACCGGTAAGGAAGACATGTCCGGTGAGATTGCGTGTTTTGATTTCGTGTCGAAGTGAATCTTCGAGTTCACCGCCGCCGATGATGATGCAGCGAGCAGTCGGATGCTTCGCGCGGACAATATCAATTGCTTCGATTAAATAAGAAAGTCCTTTGTTCGGATGGTATTCCGCAATCGTGCCAATCCATACCGAATCCACCAAAGATTCTTTCATGTGTGCGACTCTCGCAAGTAATCGTCGCGCCTCATCTTTTTTTAAGAGCGGTATCGGTTTGATCCCGTTTCGAATGAGTCGTAAACGGTGGCCTAACCAAGGCATTTTAAGAGCTACCTCTAAATTTGCATTCGTGATGATGATCGTCGTGTGCGAGAGCAAGAACGTGACCCACGTGAAAAACCAAATCAATTTTTTCTGCCAGAAAGGACGGTCTTCTTCGAATGGTAATCCATGTGACGTGTAGAGTATTTTTGGCACGCGAGCAAGACGTGCCGCAAGTGCTCCTGTGCCACCAGCTTTCGAGCTATTTAAATGTACGACGTGCGGTCGAAGTTTTCTGAAGAGTCTAAAAAGATCGAAAAATGCCTTCAACTCTTTTCCAAAAGAAATATCTCGCTCCAATGAGGCAATTTCATACACCGGAATTGTGGAGGATTCGAGTTTTTCAGCGAGTACCCCGTGCCCGCCCAGCGCGACAGCAACAGAGAATTTTTCTTGTGCCGCGGTGGCAATCTCATACACATACTTTTGCGCTCCTCCCCAGTTGGATTTGGTGATGACGTAGAGAATATCGAGTTTTGCTGTGTTGTCGTCGTTTTTCACACGATTACAGTAACATTTTTTATATTCTGTTGCCGGCCTTGCTCAAAAAGACTCACTCAGACATACTACTAATCGCCTATGGTTTTTAAGTCCCTGAACCGCCTCGAGGCCCTCATACTCTTTGTCGGGGATGTCGTTATCCTCTATGTTTCCCTCTGGATAACGCTTTTTCTCCGCCAGTTCGGCGCGCCATCTTCTGCTGAATGGTCAAAGCACCTCTCCGCATTTGCGATTCTCTTCGCGGTCTGGCTCTTTTCGTTCTTCATCGCAGGCCTCTACGAAAAACACACGACGTTCCTTCAAAAACGACTTCCGGGAATCATTTTGAACACACAGATTGCGAACAGTATCATCGGCATCCTCTTCTTCTATTTCATTCCATATTTTGGCATCACGCCGAAGACGACGCTCTTCATCTATCTCATCGTTTCGTTTTTTGCGATTATCATGTGGCGCCGCTACGGATCGCGCGTCCTTTTGGATCGTGTCCAACAGCCAGCAATTTTGATCGGCTCTGGCCTCGAGATGCACGAGTTACTGCGAGAGGTAAATGAAAACCCACGCTATGGGATGCACTTTGTTTCCTCGCTTGATCTCGCAAATGTCGACTCAATCGATTTTAGACAGGAAATCGTCGATCGTGTGTACGCGGATCGCATCATGACGGTCGTGATTGATACCAAACATGAAAAAATGAGCACCGTATTGCCGGTACTCTACAACCTCCTTTTTTCGGGAGTCCGATTTATTGAGATGCACAAGGTCTATGAAGACATTTTCGACCGCGTACCGCTTTCGTTGGTGCAGTACGGATGGTTTCTTGAGAACATCTCCATCACACGCAAGGTTACGTATGAGTTTTTTAAGCGTGCTATGGACGTCATGATTGCGTTTCCGCTCCTCCTCCTTTCGCTCCTCCTCCTCCCGTTTGTTACCTTGGCGATATGGGTCGAAGACCAAGGCGCACTGTTTGTTATTCAAGAGCGCATCGGACGAAACAATCGTCTCATCAAGATTCCAAAAGTGCGAACGATGACCGGATCGGATTCTGGCGATGCCGTCTTGAAAAGTGAGTTAACAGTCACCAAGGTCGGCGCATTTTTGAGGAAATCGCGCATTGATGAGCTCCCACAACTTTGGAGCGTGCTCATGGGTCATTTATCGTTGATTGGTCCACGGCCAGAATTACCAGCATTGGTGAAGCATTATGAGGAGGAGGTGCCGTTTTATAATGTGCGTCATTTGATTGCACCAGGTCTTTCTGGATGGGGGCAGATAAATGACTACGATGTGCCACGACAAGGTGTTGATATTGAAAAGACCAAACGAAAACTTTCATACGATCTTTTCTACATCAAGAATCGTTCCTTCATGCTCGACTTGAAAATTGCACTCAAAACTGTAAAGACGCTGCTTTCTCGAGCGGGTATTTAGCATATGATTCTCGACGGACGCACCATCGCAAAAGAATTGCGCGCAGAGCTTGCGCTCTCGTTTGGCACGCTCGAGAAACCCCCTCGTGTGACAGTGTTTGTGTTGTCGGAAGACGAAGCAACACGTCAGTACATTGGCATCAAAGAACGCACGGGCCGTGAGCTCGGCGCGACGGTTTCAATCGAACGAATGCCGGAGGACACAACCACACAAGAACTTATTGATGCGATTGGTATTGCAGCACTCGCAACCGAGGGGATTATCGTGCAATTGCCTTTGCCTCCACACATCGATGGAGAAGCGGTGCGTGATGCGCTTCCGAAAAGCAAAGACATCGACTGTTTGGGCACCGCCGCGTTCGCTGATTTCGACGCGGGCACTGGCATCGTGATTCCTCCTGTTGTTTCTGCGATGGAACACATCCTCCGACTAAACGCGATTGATATTCTCGAGAAAAAAGTTGTCGTGATTGGCCACGGCCGTCTTGTGGGACAACCAGCAGAAATATGGTTCCGCGCTCGTGGCGGACACGTCACGGTGTGTGACCAAAAAACAGAAGACCTTTCGGTGCATACAAAAGATGCCGACATCATCGTCTTGGGCGCGGGCGTTCCAGGACTTCTTACGCCAAATATGATTAAAGACGGTGTCGCGATTCTTGATGCGGGCGCGTCAGAAGCGGGTGGCAAGGTGGTAGGGGATGCAGATCCTGCCTGCGCGGAAAAAGCAGCACTCTTCACGCCGGTTCCTGGCGGTATTGGCCCTATCGCGATTGCGATGCTTTTCAGAAATCTCTACATTCTCGCAACCGATATCGGAAACGATATTGACACTCTCGAGAACCCACTGATTCCTGTAGAATAGATACATGCTTAAAAAGGCACTTGTCACTGGAGGCGCTGGATTCATCGGTTCGCACCTCGTTGATGCGCTTGTTGGGAAAGGGGTAGAGGTTGTCATTCTTGATGATCTCTCGACCGGCAAGCGTGAGAACATAGCGCACCATACGAGCGGCGTTACCTTTATTGAAGGGGACGTGTCAGATGCGTCACGTGTCGCACAAGCAGCAGAAGGGGTTGATGTTATTTTTCACCTCGCAGCGATTGCGTCGGTTCAAAAAAGCATCGAAGAACCGCTTATGGTTCACCGCGTCAACACACAAGGAACACTGGCTGTGTTTGACGCCGCGAAGAAACTTGGTGTGAAAAAAGTGGTGTACGCATCCTCAAGTGCGGTTTACGGGGACGTGCCGGGGCTTCCGAAAGACGAAACCATGCCGTGTTGTCCGAAAACTCCCTACGGATTGCAAAAAATGATTGGCGAAGGATACGCGAAGCTCTACGGCGAGCTCCACCAGCTCTCATCGGTGGGCCTGCGCTTCTTTAATGTCTTTGGCCCGCGACAAGACGCATCATCGCCATACTCCGGCGTCATCTCTATCTTCAAAGAACGTTTGGAAAATGGAAAACCGATTACGATCTATGGTGATGGAGAGACAACGCGCGACTTCGTGTATGTTGCTGACGTTGTTGAATCACTTATCTCTGCGGCAGAAGCAAACGACGGAGTTCACGTGTACAATATTGGCACGGGTGAAGAAATATCGTTACAAAAACTTGTTGCAACACTCGAAAAAGCACTCAGCATTACCGCGGACGTTGCATACAAGGACGAGCGAGTGGGGGACATCAAGCGAAGCGTGGCTTCAATCGAAAAAGCCCACAGAGAGCTTGATTGGCAGCCAAAGGTGACTTTTGAGGAAGGAATTGTACAATTGGTCAAAAAGAGCCAGTAAATAAAGGTTTTAGGGCACTTGACCTTATACTGTAATAGTTATATAATGATTTATGCTAAATATATTCAAATTTGGAGGCGGAGAGAATCCTCCACAAGAAAAAACAAAAAAAGTCGAGACATTCCCTTTGCCACCACTCTCACGTGAGGAAAAACCGACAAACGAGGAGCTTCTCAGTAAGCTTCCTGCAGAGGTTCGAGAACACTTGATTGGAATGTATCTTGCAAATATCCCTGAGGAAAGTTCACAAGCGATCACTTTGCAGCTGCAAGCGTGGGCTAAGGCAGGAATAGAAGTCAGCTCAGAGCAACTTTTTGCAGCTCGCGAAACCGCGGAAGCTCTTAGAGAGGAACTGAAAATGGTTTCCGGAAAGAACACTGACGCTTCGAACCCAGAAACAGAAGAAATGGGTGAACTCAGAAAGACTATTGAAGACGCAATGCCAGATTTAGATCAACCGCAGCCGTAAGTAGAAAAGGCCGGTGCCACAAGCACCGGCCTTTTCTTTTTGGCCGTTTTGGGTGTACTATAGCCCGCGTATATGAAACGAATACTTGCCATCCTTATCCATCTTGCAGGCGCAGGCCTCGGATTTTTTATTTACAAGACCGAAGTCAATGATTCCCGCTTTAACTTCCGCCTCGGGCTCGACCTCGCCGGAGGCACATTATTGACCTACCGTGCCGACGTCTCCGGTGTTTCATCAGGCGATGTTGATGATGCAATGTCATCGCTTCGTGAAGTGATTGAGCGCCGTGTGAACGTCTTCGGTGTTTCAGAGCCTGTCGTGCAGACAGAGCGCGCATCGGTCGCTGGCGGAAAAGAAGAGCGATTGATTGTTGAGCTTCCGGGTGTCACTGACGTTGACGCCGCGGTCAAAGCACTTGGCGAAACACCACTTCTTGAATTCAAACTTGAAAACCCTCCTGTTGCAGGTCAGGCAACAACCACCTACACCGCAACCGGTCTCACGGGGCGATACCTCGAAAGCGCACAACTCCAATTTGGTGGCGCTGGCGCAGGAAGCATCATCCAAGAACCGATTGTTGCGCTTACCTTTGATGCGGACGGTGCAAAGCTTTTTGGCGAAATCACTGGCGCACACGTGGGTGAAGTACTTGCGATTTTCCTTGACGGCAACGTCATCAGCGACCCTGTGATTCAAACGGCAATCACCGATGGTAAGGCAATTATCACCGGCACGAGCAAGGTTGAAGAAGCGCGCGACTTGGTGCGAAACCTAAACTTTGGTGCGCTTCCGGTTCCTGTTGAATTGATTGGTGCAGAGTCGATTGGGGCGTCACTTGGTGCAGAGGTTGTTGAGGCGGGCGTTATGGCGGGCTTGTGGGGTTTGATTATTGTCGCTCTCTTCATGATCCTTTGGTACCGACTTCCGGGTGTTGTTGCAACCTTTGGACTCGCACTCTACGCACTTCTCATCCTTACGCTCTTTAAGTTGATTCCGGTAACTTTGACCGCCTCTGGCATTGCAGGGTTCATTCTCACGGTTGGTATGGCGGTTGACGCAAACATTCTCATCTTCGAGCGCATGAAGGAAGAGATGCGTGCAGGGACGCAGGTACCTGAAGCCATCAAAGAAGGATTCGCACGTGCATGGGATTCAATCCGTGACGGTAACTTCACATCAATCTTCACCGCAATCATCCTCTTCTACACGACAACATCGTTGGTGAAAGGATTCGCATTGACACTGATTCTCGGTGTTGCGGTCTCGATGTTCAGCGCGGTTATCCTCACCCGAGCACTCTTAGGTGCAATCGCACCGAAAACGGTGACACCAACGGTCCGCTTCTTGTTCGGTTCAGGCCTTTCAAAATAATTATATGTTCGTCATCAATCACAGAAATATCTTCTTCGCGATTTCAGGGCTTTTGGTTGTTGCATCAATCATCGCAATCAGCATGTTCCGCTTGAACCCATCGGTTGACTTCACCGGTGGCACCATCATCGAAGCGGGATTTGCGAGCTCAACTCCTGAAACGACAGCGGTTGCTGAAGCACTCTCGACAGCGGGATTCCCGAATGCACAGGTACGCACGGGAGATGTCGGAGAATTGAATATCCGAACACGCGCACTCAAAGAAGGCGACCGAGATCTCATCATGGGAGCACTCGCGTCCTTCGGTAGCCCTGTTGAAATCAAGCGCCTCTCCTCGGTTGGCCCCACGGTTGGTCAGGAGCTTCGCCGAAAGACCACCGTTGCAATCATTCTCGTGGTCTTGATGATTATCCTCTATATCGCATTCGCATTCCGCAAAGTTGCAAAGCCGATTTCATCATGGACGTACGGCATTGTTGCAATCATCACGTTGCTTCACGACATCATCATTCCAACAGGTGTCTTCGCACTCCTCGGACACTTTGCCGGACTTGAAGCGGATACATTGTTTGTGGTCGCAATCCTAACTATTCTCGGATTGTCAGTGAACGACACCATCGTTGTCTTCGACCGCATCCGCGAAAACCTTGCACGTGAGGGCGATCGTGCCCGCGATAACTTTGCAGAAACGGTAGGGAAGAGTTTGGAGCAGACCTACGTTCGTTCCTTCAATACCTCGTTCTCCGTGATTCTTGTTCTCTTAATTCTCTTCTTCCTCGGAGGACCAACAATCCACAGCTTCATGCTGACACTTTTGGTTGGACAGATTGCCGGAACCTACTCGTCAATCTTCATCGCAAGCCCGCTTCTCGTGGTTATTGCGAACCGAAAACTCAAGAAGGCGTAGATTGACTTTGCGCTCGCGAAGAATATTCTGTCGTCAGAACAGTGCTCGTTGTGAGCGCTGATAGAAGGTAACCATAGCCGATGGGAGAGCCCTAGGCGATTGGAGGATGTATGAGCGATTCGATGTTGGTAGCGCGGCTCCGAGACATCATGAAGAATCAGGTGGTCGTCCGAGGAACAGTCTATCCTGAAAGGGGCGACTTCTTTGTGAATCTCTCTGTGATGACCATGTATGCCGAAGCGTTCGTGGAGATGGAGTGCGACTACTATATCTCCCAACCCTGGGAGGTTTCGACCACATTCCACTTTGCGACAGGAGAAGATGTCGACAACGCTATCGCGAAGCGGCTCGTCCATTGGTCGGCGCAGTATCGGGTGTTGGATCCAGTCTACGTATGCGTCTCTTCATTGGGGTCGTTGAGATGGACCTCGAACGCAGACTGGCGCTTCTTGATGGCACTATCGGCGGCATGTCACCACGTTGGAAACAAGCTCCGCACTCATGACGACATACCTACGCACGATCGTCGCCCGGAGATGGTTCTCCGTAGACTTCTTGAGAGGATGACCGCCCTGCTGACCTCGCAAGCCGTCGCTCTTGCAGAAGCCCAGAAAGTCATTGGCCACTCTTCATAGGTTCTTGTTCTCGGGCACCCCTTTGGTGCCCGTTGTCTTTTCTCGAACTCCATGTATAATGGTTGACAACGAGCCCCAAGGTGGGCTTTTTAAATTGCTAAAAATCCAATAACCAAAAGTCCAAGTCTCAAGGGGATTTGTTTGAGATTTGGAGCTTGGAATTTGGAACTTACTATCACGTTTATGTCTCGATTTGTTCAGTACCTCAAAGACACCCAGTCAGAGTTGAAGCATGTGAGCTGGCCAACCCGCAATCAGGCGGTTGCCTTTACGGCTCTCGTCATTATCATTTCTCTGCTCACGGCAATCTACCTCGGTGCATTCGACTGGCTCTTCACGTATCTTGTTGAAACGTTTGTTATTTAAACACCAAGGCGCACGTCCGAGGCATCGTGCCTCTCGCGCTAACTCCTTACACGTATGCACAACACGAAGACTCAAAAGCAGGAGAACATCGGCCGACAGTGGTATGCGATTCACACCTACGCTGGCTACGAAGATGCGGTTGCTCGTAACTTGAAGCAGCGCGTCGAATCACTCGGTATGGAGGACAAAATTTTTAACGTTGTCGTTCCAACTGAAAAGAAAATCAAGGTGAAGCGCGGCAAGCGTGTTGAAGAAGAAGAGAAAGTGTACCCAGGATACGTCTTGGTAGACATGATCGTCACCGACGATTCATGGTATGTTGTTCGCAACACTCCTCGTGTGACCGGATTCGTCGGTTCTGGTATCCAGCCGGTTCCGCTTCGCGAAGATGAAGTCGCGGAACTCTTTGGTCGTATGAAGGCAGACATGCCGATGCACACGATTGACTTCGAGCTTGAAGACCGCGTCATCATTGTTGATGGACCGTTCAAGGAATTCGAAGGACGTGTCGCTGAAGTTGATCGTCAGCGCGGAAAGGTGAAGATTCTTGTTTCAATGTTTGGTCGTGAGACCCCTGTTGAACTCGACTTCCTCCAGGTGAAGCGAACCTAGGCACGTTCGAAGTACGAATATCGAAATCCGAAGCAATTTTTAGAAAATCGAAAATACTTGAAAAACTAATAAATACAAGGTATTATGGCTTTCGAATTTCGATATTCGAATTTCGTGCTTAAACACAGTTATGGCAAAGAAAATCACAAAAACACTTAAATTGCAGGCACCGGGTGGTGCAGCAACTCCTGCTCCGCCGTTGGGTCCTATCCTCGGTCAGGCCGGCGTGAACATCGGAGATTTCATCCAGAAGTTCAACGCAGCGACCGCAGAGATGCGCGGCACAACAGTTTCGGTTGTCCTCACTGTCTACGAAGACCGAACGTACGACTTCATCCTCAAATCATCTCCGGCATCAAGCTTGCTTGCAAAAGCAGCAGGTGTTCCGAAGGGATCAGGAAACCCATTGAAGAAAGTCGGATCGGTCACGAAGGCACAAATCCGAGAGATTGCAGAAACGAAGATGGCGGACTTGAATGCTCACGACATCGATGCAGCAATGAAAATCATCGAAGGATCAGCCCGCTCAATGGGAATCGACGTTAAATAAACTCTCTCAATAAAAACACTCTCGAAAGAGAGTGTTTTTATTTTTCTAAAACCACGAATGTATACGGAGGTGTTGATTCAGGATGTTCTTCACGAGAAATCTCTTTTGTGAATTCGCTGTATTCTGGAAAAAAGATATCGCCTTCTTCGTCCGAATCAATAAGAGAGAGATAGAGCCGATGTGTGTAGGGGAGTCCTTCTGTATAAATCTGTGACCCTCCAATCACAAAAATCTCATTCGGAGTTTCTTCGCACGCTCGTTTTAGCGCTGAAGCAAAATCGTGAACGATGACTGCACCAGGAGCTTCGTACCCTTCGGTTCTCGTGATGACGATATTGGTTCGCCCAGGAAGAGGTCTAAACTTCTCTGGTATCGACTCCCAAGTCTTTCTCCCCATGATGACGGGGTGACCCATGGTAAGGGTTTTGAAGCGTTTCATATCCTCTGGTATGTGCCAGAGAAGGTCGCCCCCTTTGCCGAGTGCTCGGGTGCGTGTTCCAATTGCCGCAATCATGCTTATCAACGGGTGTTTATCCATGAGGGTAGTTTATACTACGTCTCGATATGGCACACACCTACGAAGTTGAAATCAAGAGCTTGCTTGGAGAAAAAGCGAACGCAGATGCATTAAAGGCGCGTCTTACAGAGCGATTTCCTGAACTCATTCAAAAAGGAAAACACGCACACCTCAATCATTATTTTATTACCCCAACAGATCTCTCACTGCTCCAACAGTCCATTACTCCATATGTTACGGAGGATAGACAGAGCGATCTTGCGCATATTCTCTCAGAAGGAAAAAAACATTCTATCCGAACTCGCGATGCAGACGGAAAAGTATTTTTTATCGTCAAAGCATCAATCGGGGATGACACCAGTGCAAACGGCGTGTCGCGCATCGAATTTGAATCACCGGTAGCGCTCTCAATTGAAGCGTTGGACCAGCTTTTACTTGATGCGGGATTATCCTATCAAGCAAAGTGGTCTCGCGAACGGGAAGACTATGAAGTAGGAGGAATGAACATCACGATTGATAAGAATGCGGGATATGGATACCTTGCAGAGTTCGAAAAGATTCTCACCGATGAATCAGACGTACCGACTGCTCGAGAGGAGATCGGACGCTTTATGGCAGACCTTGGTGTGACAGAGCTTCCACAGGACCGATTGGAACGGATGTTTGCGCACTACAACAACAATTGGAATGACTATTATGGGACCGATAATATCTTTGTAATTGAATAATATGTTTCTCTCTGACGTTGATATAAAAAAAGCTATCGAATCTGGCGCAATTGTTATTAAGCCCTTCGTTGAAAGTCAGCTACAGCTTGCAAGCTATGACGTAACGCTCGGTAATGAATTTGACGTGACCGACCGGCACAACACTAAGGCGGTTGATCCAGCACATAAGATTTTTCCAAAGACCCGAACAATCGTGGTTGAAGACGGCGGAGAGTTTGTTCTTCACCCAGGGGAGAGCGTGCTCGGTAAGCAGAAAGAGTTCATCGGCGTGGATCACAACCACCTCATTTTGCTTTCTGGAAAGTCGAGTCTTGCACGCGCAGGACTTGTCGTGCACAACACCGCAATGCTCTTCAATCCCGGACACCACTTTTTCCCAACATTCGAACTTGTGAATACGAATAACGTCCCACTCATCTTGCGTCCAGGCATGCCGGTTGCACAACTCCTCTTCGCAAGACTCTCAAGCACAACGAGTAAAAAATACGAAGATATCGGGCGATATGACGGTCAGAACTCAGATCACTTCGCGTTGCCAAAACATTAGTCGCTTATTTTTCACCCACCATGTCAAAGCATCCCGAATACCAATACCTCGACCTTTTGCGCGAAGTTGTCGAGAAAGGAGAGGAGCAGATTGATAAAGGAACTGGCGTAAAGACCTATAGTGTCTTTGGCCGTCAGATTCGTTTTGATCTCTCGCAAGGTTTTCCGATGCTCACGACAAAGAAGGTGTATTGGAAGGGCGTATTGCACGAGCTCTACTGGTTTCTTTCAGGAAAGTCGAACATTAAGTACCTCGTCGATAATGATGTGCACATCTGGGATGATTATCCGTATAAACTCTACAACGAAAAGGTAGAGAAAGGACTTGTGCCTGCGCTCACGAAAGAAGAGTTCATCGAGAAAATAAAAACTGACGATGCATTTGCAAACGAACATGGTGAACTCCGTTATATTTACGGTGAATTATGGCGTCGATGGCCTGCAAATGACGGACGCACGGTTGATCAGTTGGGGTGGATTGTAGATGAGATGCGAAAAGATCCCGATTGTCACAATACGGTTCTTTCAGCGTGGAATCCGCAAAACCTCTATGCGATGGCACTTCCCGGACAGGGCGTTCGATACCCAATTTGCCACAACATGTTCCAGACCAACATCAAGAACGGAAAGGTCTGTCTTCAGTTGTATCAACGAAGCGCGGACGTCTTCCTTGGTGTCCCGTTCAACATTGCAAGCTACGCGCTTCTTACAGTGGTTCTTGCGAAGATCCTTGGACGAGAGCCGGGAGAATTCGTCCACACATTTGGCGACCTGCATATCTACGAGAATCATTTCGATCAAGCAAAAGAACAGTTGACTCGCGAGCCAAAAGCGTTTCCAACACTCACGTTCTCGAATGAATTTGATTCGCTCGATACATTTAAGCCAGAGTACGTTGAGCTCGTGGGGTATGATCCACATCCACCAATCAAAGCTCCGCTTACGGTCTCGGGTGGATACAATAAGAATTTGCACGGATAACTGTATCGACACTTCTTTATGATTTAACGATTGTCCATCGATTTATTAACTCTTAGTACAAACCGTATGGACGATTTTATATTTCTCAAACAGCAAGATAAAGAAGTAGCCGCAGCACTCGAAGGTGAAATCGAGCGACAGAAAGATGGACTCGAACTGATCCCGTCAGAGAACTACGTTTCGCACGCGGTACTTGAAGCATTGGGCTCTGTTTTCACCAACAAATATTCAGAAGGATATCCGGGCAAGCGTTACTACGGTGGACAGGAATATACCGATCAGGTGGAGACGCTTGCGATCGAACGTGCCAAGAAACTCTTTGGTGCAAAATACGTCAACGTCCAGCCACTCTCGGGCGCTCCAGCAAACATCGCGATGTATTTTGCTTTGCTCGAGCCAGGGGACACCGTGCTCGGCATGGACCTCTCACACGGCGGACACCTAACCCACGGACACCCAGTGACCGCGATCACCAAGGTCTTCAACTTCGTTCGCTACAAAATGAAGAACATCGAGACAGGGGAGATTGATTACGACGCGCTCCGCGAAACCGCGATTGCGGAGAAACCAAAAATCCTCCTCGCAGGATATTCTGCATATCCGCGTGAGTTGGACTATGAAAAATTTGTTTCAATCGCACGTGAAGTCGGCGCACTCGCGGTAATGGATATCGCGCACATCGCAGGATTGATCGCAGGCAAAGCAGCGAAGAATCCATTTGATTATGGATTCGATGTGATGACCACAACAACGCACAAAACGCTTCGTGGACCTCGCGGTGGAATGATTCTTGTTCGAGAGAGCGAAGAGATTGCAAAGAAAATTGATAAAATGATATTCCCCGGTCTTCAAGGAGGACCACACATGAACGTGATTGCAGCCAAAGCAATCGCATTTGGCGAGGCACTGAAGCCGTCCTTCAAAACATATGCGGCGCAGGTGATAAAGAATGCGCAAGCAATGGCGGAAGTGTTCATCAAAGCGAATGTGCGATTAATCACCGGAGGAACATCAAACCATTTGATTCTTGCAGATGTGTTTGGGTCACTGAACGTCACTGGCGCTGATGCAGAGCGCGCACTCGATGAAGTTGGTATCACGGTCAACAAAAACATGATTGCGGATGATCCACGAAAGCCACTCGACCCATCAGGAATCCGTTTTGGTACGCCTGCAATCACAACGCGCGGATTTACTGAAAAAGAATGTGCGCGTGTCGCAGAGCTAATGATTGAGGTGTTACAGAACCCAACCGACACCGAACTTAAAACTCGGGTGAAAGGGGAGATTAAAGAGCTCGCCAACGCATTCCCAGTTCCTGAAAAATTCGTGTAGACTGTCCACATGGACGCCAAAGAAAGAATCATAGAAGCGGTCACAAAAGCCCTTAAAGATCTTGGTATCGAGGGCGCAGATCCTGCCACCGCCTCTGGCGGGGCCCCGCAACCTGCGGTGGTGCTTGAGCGACCGGCTGACATGGCGCATGGCGACTATGCGACGAACATTGCGCTTGCTGTAGCAAAACAGGCCGGGAAGAGTCCAAAAGCAGTTGCGGAAGAACTTATCCAAAACCTTCCAACAATTGAGTATGTTGAGAAAGTCGAAGTGGCGGGTCCTGGGTTCATCAATTTTCATCTCACAAAAGAATATTTTCTCGAAACACTTAAGGAGATTGATGCCGAGTACGGCAAAGGAACTGCGCTCAAAGGGAAAACGGTTCTCGTTGAGTACACCCAGCCGAACATTCTGAAGCCATTTCACATCGGTCACTTGATGAGCAATGCGATTGGCGAGTCGCTCTCACGTTTGATTGAAAATGCGGGTGCTGCTGTGAAGCGTTTGAACTACCAAGGCGATGTTGGATTACACATTGCAAAAGCACTCTGGGGCATCAAGGATTTGAACGCGGATGTGCACGATATCGACGCGGTTGGGAAAGCATATGCGCACGGTGCACAGGCGTACGAGAGCGACGAGAAAGCAAAAGAGGAAATCAATGATCTCAATAAAAAAGTATACGAGCATGACCCAAAGATTCTCGAACTCTATGAAGCGGGGAAGAAGACATCACTCGCTCGTTTTGAAGAACTCTACAAACTCCTCGGAACAACGTTTGACAAATACTATCTCGAAAGTGAGGTCTTTGAACGTGGTATTGAGTTGGTGAAGGAAGGAAAAGAAAAAGGAATCTTTAAAGAAAGCGATGGAGCGATTGTGTTCCCTGGAGAAGACTACGGTCTTCACACTCGCGTCTTTTTGACGAGCAAGGGTCTGCCGGTCTATGAAGCAAAAGAGCTTGGACTCGGTGAACTCAAAGCAAAAGATTTTTCATTTGACACATCAATCACTATCACCGCGGTTGAGCAGGCGCAGTATTTTGAAGTCGTATTTAAAGCAATGGGACTGTTGCGTAAAGAACTCGCAGGCAGATTCACGCATGTGTCACACGGCATGATGCAGCTTCTCGGCAAAAAGATGTCGTCACGTCTTGGTAACGCGGTCACCGGAGACTCGTTGATTACCGGACTGATTGATGAGGTCAAGCAAAAAATGGGGGAGCGTGTTCCGGACGATCAGAAACAGTCGGTGTCACAAGATGTTGGTGTTGCCGCAATCAAATACAGCGTCCTTCGTCAGGCGCTCAACAAGAATATTATTTTTGACGAAGAAAAATCTCTCTCGTTTGAAGGCGATTCGGGCCCCTATATGCAATACACCGCGGTGCGCGCTCGTTCAATCGGCGCAAAGGCAAAAGAAGCCGGCATCACAGGATCGCTCGACACTGCTCCAGAAGAAATTGGTGTCCTTGAAAAGATGCTCGAACGTTTTCCTGAAGTTGCCGCACGTGCTGCGAAAGAATACGAACCACATCACGTCGCGACCTACGGTATCGAGCTTTCATCTGCATTCAACAGTTTTTACGCACAAGAGCATATCGTTGATGCGAATGACCCGCTGTCACCATACCGTGTTGCGCTCACGCATGCGGTTGAAATTACGCTTGAGCGCGTTCTCTGGCTCCTTGGCATTCGCGTACCGCAAGCGATGTAATCTTTGAAAAAGAGCGTGGTATAGTTTTTGTATGGATGTCGCTGAACTCAAAAAATCTCCGTACGATCGATACCGCTATATCGTCCTCGCACTTGTCCTCTTCGGAGCGCTTTTTTCATGGTTGGTTGCGACACTCGTTGTTCGTAATCAGCGCGAATCACTTGCTGAACGCGCAGGAACGATTGCTGCGACTATCAATGCCAGTGAAATAGAACCATTACGTGCGAGTGAGGCGGATATCGGAACGCCCGCATACGACGGTTTGAAGCAGAGCATGCAACGCATTAAAACTGCGAACCAGGACGTGCGTTTTGTGTACGCATTTATTCTTCAAGGTAACGATATTGTTTTTCTGGGAGATTCTGAAGACCCCAGCTCTCCTGACTATTCCGCGCCCGGCGATGTGTACTACGAAGCAACACCCGCTCTTCGAAGTATTTTTCGTACCAAGCAAACGGTCGTTGAAGGTCCAGAAACCGATCGATGGGGAACGTGGGTATCGGGGCTCGCTCCGGTTCTGTCGGCCGACGGTGAAGACGTTATCGCGGTTGTCGGTCTTGATGTTGATGCCGATGACTATTTCATCGCACTCGTGTCATACGCATCGATTCCACTCTTACTCGCGCTCATCATGATTGTCCTCGCGCTTGGTGGGCAGCGTCTTCGAAAGAAAGATGAAGAGCTCTTTGCAACCAAGTTTCGATTTCTCTCAATCGCATCGCACGAATTGCGCTCACCCCTTGCGGGCATTGCGTGGGGAGCTGAAAGCGTTCTTGAAAACAAATCGCTTCATGAAAAAGAACGAACGATGATATCGCTCATTCGTGACGCGGCGCGCTACATGAGTGAAACCGTCGCCGATATTCTCACCACGTCGCGTATGGAAGGGAGCGATTCGAAAAAATTGCTTCGCGAAGTTGTTGATGTGGCACAGCTTGTGCGCGATGCAGCAACAACACTTTCACTGAATGCAGCAAAAGATAGCATCACGCTCCGTTTTGACCGCGGATTCCCTGAGCACCTTCCGTATCCGTGCGATAAAGACAAGATGCGTCGCATTTTTTCAAACGTCATCAGCAATGCCCTCAAATATTCAAATCCAAAGAGTGAAGTGTTGATTTCGTATGGTCGCGACAAGGAAGGGTATGTCTTTTTGGTGACCGATCACGGCATCGGTATTCCAGAAGCAGAACAGAAAAAGATTTTCAGCACATACTATCGTGCGACAAATGCCGAACGGCATGTTGCACAGGGAACCGGCATGGGTCTCTATTTCACCAAACAATTGGTTGAACTCCATGGCGGACGCATGTGGTTTGAGTCGAAAGAAAACGAAGGCACAACGATGCACGTCTTTCTTCCAGACATGAAGCAGGCGTAAGTAAACGGTGTCTCCACCGAAGCCAAGCGCTATGCTATGATTGGCAAATCATGGCTCAAGAGAAGGACACAAATGAGGTAGAGAAGAGCGACGTCGCCCAAAAAGAGGAGGCGATTCTTGCCGACTGGGAGAAGGGAGCGATATTCAAAAAAGTCCTTGCCAAAGAATCTCCAGAGGGTGAATTCGTATTTTATGAAGGCCCACCGACTGCCAACGGCCGCCCAGGAATTCACCACCTCATCTCCCGCGCATTTAAAGATGTGATTCCGCGTTATAAAACGATGCGCGGTTTCCATGTGCGTCGAAAGGCGGGGTGGGACACACACGGCTTGCCGGTTGAAATTGAAACCGAAAAGCAGTTGGGCTTTACACAAAAAAGTCAGATTGAAGAGTACGGCATTGCTGCGTTCAATGAAAAGTGTAAAGAGAGCGTTTGGAAGTATGTGAACGAGTGGAAAGACTTCACTCGCCGTATCGGCTACTGGGTGGATCTCGATGATGCATACGTGACCTACTATCCCGACTATATTGAATCGGTGTGGAATCTCGTCAAAGGAATTTCCGACAAAAAACTTCTCTATCGCGACTACAAAGTGCTTCCGTGGTGTCCGCGCTGTGGCACCGCGCTCTCATCGCACGAACTCGCGCAAGGATATCAGGACGTGAAGGATTTATCGGTCTACGTAAAGTTTAAAGTGAAAGGGCAGGAGAACACGTATCTTTTGGCGTGGACGACGACGCCCTGGACCTTGCCGGGAAATGTCGCGCTTGCTGTGGGGGAGGATATTGACTATGTAAAAGTTGCTAAAGAAGGTGAAACACTGATTCTTGCAAAAGAGCGTCTTGCAATTTTCGGTAAAGAACACGAGATCAAAGAGGAAATAAAAGGAAAAGATTTGGTTGGGCTCTCCTACGAATCGCTCTACGATTTTCTCCATGACCGAAAAGTTTCTCCTGACGAACAGGAAGCATGGAGTGCGTCACTTGAAAAAGCATGGAAGGTGTATCCTGCGAGCTTTGTGAACACCACCGAAGGCACCGGCATCGTGCACACCGCGGTGATGTATGGGCAGGACGACTTTGAGCTCGGGAATGCAATCGGTTTGCCAAAATATCACCTTGTTGATGAGACGGGGCGATTCATCGAAGGGTTAGGATTTCTCTCCGGACGATTTGTTCGCGAGCAGGATGAGAATGGAAAACCAACCTTGGCGGTTGATATTATTGATGACCTCAAAAAACGAAACCTCTTTTTCAATCAAGAAAGCTACAAGCACTCCTACCCACACTGCTGGCGCTGTAAGACCGCGCTGATTTATTACGCGCGTACGTCGTGGTACATCAGGATGGCTGGTATGCGTGATGCGCTGGTCAAAGAAAATGAAAAGATTAATTGGGTACCCGAACACATTCGTGAGGGACGTTTTGGCGAGTGGCTTCGTGAGGTTAAAGACTGGGCGATATCACGTGACCGCTATTGGGGAACGCCACTGCCGGTCTGGCGCTGTGCGGAATGTGAATCGATGCACACGATTGGCTCTATTGATGAGTTGCTCGAGCGTTCGCGTTCGTCGGGGAACACCTACACCGTCCTTCGTCATGGCGAATCGATATCGAATACACTGAATGTCATGTCCTCCGTCGCGGGCGATGAGGATGACAAGCTAACTGAGAAAGGGGTGGAGGAAGCGATGCGTGCGGGCGAAGCATTAAAGAAACAGGGATTCGACATGATTATTGCGTCGCCGTTTAGACGAACCCGCGAGACCGCACAACATGTTGCAAGTGTACTTGGTCTTCCTTCGGAATCGATTGTCTACGATGAACGACTTCGCGAAATCAACGCAGGAACATTCGAAAATCGTTCAGTATATGAATTCGGACTCCTATTTCAGGGTGAAGGATGGTTTGAAAAGCGTGCGGATGGGGGAGAAAGTCATGCGGATGTTCGTGCACGAATGGCTGATTTCATTTTTGACACAGATGATCGTTATAAAGACCAGAGAATCCTTATTATTACGCACGGCGCTCCAGGGCAAATGCTCTCTGCGGTTGCCGCGCGTGCAACAGAAGAAACTCTGGCACAGCACACCAAGCTCTTCAAAGAAACCGCCGAGCGCCACCCGCTTCCATTCAAGCCCTATCCGCACAATGCAAATTTTGAACTTGATCTCCACAAGCCATACATCGACGGTGTTGTACTCACGTGCCCGAAATGTGGCAATGATATGCGCCGAACTCCTGAAGTGATGGATGTCTGGTTTGACTCCGGTGCAATGCCATTTGCGCAAGACCACTATCCATTCGAGCACGAGCGATACATAGACAAAGAAGGTTTTCCTGCGGACTACATCTGCGAAGCGGTTGACCAAACACGCGGTTGGTTCTACACGCTTCATGCGATTGGCGTACTTTCAGGCAAGGGACATGCATACAAGAACGTTGTGTGTCTCGGGCATATTTTGGATAGCCAAGGCAAGAAGATGAGCAAATCGGTTGGTAACGTGGTGAATCCGTGGGAGGCGATTGGGAAATGGGGTGTCGACACGATTCGTTTTTGGATGTTCTCGGTGAACCAACCAGGCGATACGAAAAACTTTGACGAAAAAACTATCGGTGAAGTGAACAATAAAGTATTCACGTTGCTGCGAAACGTTGCGAAGTTCTACCAAATGAACACGGAACACGGAACACGGAACACGGAGGGTATTAATCCTCATGAGAGCGAGCATGTACTTGATCAGTGGATACTCGCGCTTCTAGGAGAGCTCGTTGCAAGTGTCACGACAAGTATGGATACCTACGATATGTTTTCGGCAACACGAAGCATCCGCGAGTTTGCGAACGATCTTTCGACGTGGTACGTACGCCGATCGCGCGACCGCTTCAAACCGGAGACGCAGATGAACGCAGATAGGGAGTATGCGTTGGTGACGTTTAGATTCGTGTTGCTGGAATTGTCGAAGTTACTTGCGCCATTCACACCGTTTTTTGCAGAAGAAATATACAAACAGGTGGGTGGTGAGAAAGAGAGCGTGCACTTGGAAGACTGGCCTACCCACACCACGCACCACGCACCACACATCTTGGAAGACATGAATGAGGTACGCCGCATCGTCTCACTCGCACTTGAGGCACGCACGAACGCCGGTATCAAAGTTCGACAACCATTGGCACAATTGAAAATCCGAAATCCGAAATCCGAAATCCGAAAAAAGGAGGAGCTTCTCGCGCTCATCAAAGACGAAGTAAATGTGAAGGAGGTTGTCTTTGAAGATAGCGAAGGATGGGAAGTAGAGCTTGATACCACCATCACCCCCGAACTCAAAGAGGAGGGTGAACTTCGTGATCTCATCCGCGCGATTCAAGATTTCCGAAAACAATCAGGTCTTACAGCATCTGATAAGGTTGCGCTCGTTGTGACGACCGACGCGGAAGGAAAGACGCTTATCGAATCACGCCGCAGTGAAGTCATAAATGCGACAGGACTTACATCGATTGATGTCGTTGAAAGCGCGACGGGAGAAGCTCCTGCTGCTGAGCGTTTTGCATTTCGAATAAACAAATGATTCCGTCTCAACTAATTAAGGAAGCAGAGAACTTTCTCGAGGATTCAGTTGGAGTGTATAAAAGACCGCCTTTGGCTCTCTTTCGGCTGGCAACCTCAAAGGGGCAGGAGCTTGCTGAGAAACTTGGTGCGCGAAAAGATATTGTTGAGGCCGGCACCTTGTTCATGGACTGTCTATTGCCTCGGGCGATCGCTGAGGGGCGCGTGACTGAACATGTTTTGATGAGCTGGGAGAAATCCTGTGAAATAATCGACAAATATCCGCAAGTGTGCAGTAAAAGAGAGCATACATCGTTGCGTTTTGGAGCATCATGGTGTCAGCAACTTTTATTCCTTAGAGTCCGAGGTGTGTTGCAACGCAGACTGCTATAAGTTTCTTTCTGTTGAGGGTGTTTTGATGAACATCCGAGGAAATTCGGATCTCTCTACCCATGATCTGATGGTGCTTCTTAATGACAAAGCCGATGAAAAATGGAATGCCATATCCATACCCAGTGTTCGAGAGGAGTTGGCGGAGCAATATGACATCATAAAGAAATTTCTGAAGGTGTTTCTGGAAAGGGTAAATGAATAACTATTGGGAAGAAGAATATGTACACGAAACATCACACGAGAGCATTCGTTCTTGCATCCCACGACAGCGGGGAAGCCGACAAAGTGTTTGCGCTCCTCACGCCTGATTTCGGCAAAGTGTATGCAAAAGCACACGGTGTCCGGGAGCACCATGCGCGACATAAGGCGTCGCTTCAATCGCTTTCGGAAGCGCACGTCTCTCTTGTTCGGGGCAAGAACGGGTGGCGGATCACGAACGTTTCGCCAGCTCGCTCGCTTTATAGAGAGCTCGCGAATGACCGAGCGAAACTTTTGGTTCTCGTTCGTGTCTTAAAACTTGTACGCCGACTTGTCGCGGGTGAAGGAAATGCAGAGAAGGTATTTGCAATCATCTCTGCTTTTTCTGATGCCATTACAAAAGATGTCGATAAAGAAACTCTTTCGTCAGCAGAAACACTCACCGTCCTTCGATTACTTTCAGTACTTGGATATTTAAAACAAAGTGCTGGGCTCGATTCATTCATACACGACGTCGAGGATCTCTCACAAGAAACACTCTCCACATTTCATGTGCATACAAGAGAAGCGGTGAAAGCACTCAATGAATCTCTTGAAGCTACGCATCTCTAGCGCTCAAAACAAAAAGACCTCCCAGAGATGGGAGGTCTTTTTGGTAGGGAATGGAGCTTAGTAGCTTACCGTTCCACCAACGTTTGCATTAACACCTGCGCCACCAACGGTGGTTGAGGCATCTGCACCAACCGAGGTTGTTGCCTCAAGATTGAGGTCAGCTTCGGTGTCCGCCTTGATATCAAGGCCGAGGTCGAGAGCCCCGCCTACTGTTGTTGACGCTTGTGAGCTCGTTGCAGTTTCGTCAGTCGTCGTTGCAGTATCTGCCTCGTTGTTGGTAGCAACATACGCTGCACCACCAAGGAGGGCGAGAATTGCGATGATACCGATGACGGCACCAACGGCAAATCCCTTCTGTGAATTTTTCATGATCAATTGATTCGACTTATAACTGGCGCATTCACGCTATGTTCGCGCGCCGCAGGAGAATTATAACGTTTTAGCCCTCGAAAGGCCATTGACAAATGATTACAATTTGCTATAATATACGCTGTAGTATTGTTGTTCTTCGTCATCGTTTCAGTTCAAAAATAAAACCAATTCAAGCCGCGCCAAGCGGAGGAGGGTGGCATCTTGATCGTTCGACTTCAGGAGTTCCTGGTCTTCGCTGGCGCCTTGGTGGCATGCCTTGTTCTTCTCCACTACGCGTGGAGGGTGTGGAACGGGAAGGCCGCTACGACGAACATGGCGAGTTGGTTGATGTGGTTCGTGATGGATGTCGTCATCATGATCAACACCATCATCGTGAAGGAGCCGTACCTCCTCGCCCTCGGTTTCACCATCGGCGCAGGGAGCGTCTTCCTGGTGCATCTCAAGAAGGGGACGTGGAAGTGGACGGGGGTCGAGACCATATCAGTAGCCGCCGCGACCACGGCTTTTCTATCCGGGCAGGTCTTAGGTGGCAATTTAGGGATTG
>CAZWLQ010000003.1:0-13268 GCA_964634615.1 uncultured Candidatus Saccharibacteria bacterium | reverse complement strand
AGGCGTGCAGCCAGCCTGCGACGCGACCTCGGCGAGCGGGCCGTCCGAGGCGACCTTCCAGCCGGGCAGGTCTTCGGTGGCAATTTCGGGATTGTCATCGGTACTACTGCCATGGTTCTTGCAGGAATGCCGGCTCTGCTCGATCTGCACAAGCGTCCCGAACGCACCGCTCTGCCAGTCTTCGCGTATTCGTCGGTGGCAGGATTTCTCACGCTTCTCGGTACGTTACCGTGGAGTCTGGGGGCATCACTGTTTCCGACAACGAGTTTCATCTGGAATGCGCTTGTGGTCTGGCTCATCCGACCACGGCGAGTGAACTGAAACGATTTCGGCCGGGCTTCTCTTTGGAGGACCCGGCCGTTTCGTTTTTTATACCAAAGAAAATGTCCGACCTTTTTGCTTTACGAAACCTTCCTTTTTAAGATCTGCGAGCACCGAGACAATATCTCCTTTTTTCTTTTTCGTTTCTTTAATTAGTACCACAATCGTTTTCGGTTTTTGAA
The DNA here is from genome assembly GCA_964634615.1 of uncultured Candidatus Saccharibacteria bacterium. Taxonomy (GTDB): domain Bacteria; phylum Patescibacteriota; class Minisyncoccia; order Phycocordibacterales; family EsbW-18; genus EsbW-18. The sequence continues at coordinate 12,765 of CAZWLQ010000003.1, read as the reverse complement.
CGAGCGCGCGAAGCACTGCACCACGAATTTGTCGACGCGACCCTTCAAATTTTGACTGCTTTGTATAGTGCTTGCTCTTTCTGCTCGCATTGCCGAATTCTTTTTTCAAATACGAACCATAATCCATCAGAGCCCAATACCACTCGCGTGGGTTCTTTCTATCAAGTGTCTCTTCAATCAATAGTAATAACTCCTGATCGTGAAAATTTCCGCTCTTGTCCGCGTTCTGTCCGCGTAGTTCTGCGTAATGGTGGATGTATGCAGTGCGAATATTTGTTTCGATGATCACCGATGGTTGATTGAACACAAACGCACGAAGTGCTCCTGCGGTGTATGCGCCAACCCCTGGAAGCGCGAGCAACTCTTTTTCCGAAGAGGGGAGAATGCCGCTATGCTCTTTGACGATTGTTTCTGCTGCGCGTTTGAGCGCGAGTGCGCGACGGTTGTAGCCCAATCCTTGCCATGCACGAAGCACATCTCCGGTTGATGCGTTTGCGAGCGCTCCAAACGACGGAAACTTTTTAACGAATGCGTCAAACTTCGGAATTACCCGATCAACCTGTGTTTGCTGGAGCATGATTTCGGAGACCAGCACGCGGTAGGGGAAGTTCTTGTCGCGTAGTTCTTTTTGAGACGCAGGTCGCCACGGAAGTTTTCGTCCGTGTTTTTTGTAGTGAGCCCAAACTATTTTCTTGAAGGCCGCTTGCGTCATGTTTCTCTAGGCGTGCGTGAATTTTTTGAAAACAAATCGTCGTATGAGAAAAAAGTAGAGCGTACCAACAGCTATCACCAAGACAATTGGATAGAGCCATACGGCGAAGCCGGTGTCTGTACCAATTGCGACCGTGATGAGGTTCAACACGACACCAATCAAGAAAAAGCTCCATGCAACCAAGCTCTCGCTTCGTGGGTTTGCTATGGATTTCTGTATTGTTGGAAGATAGCCGCTTGTGTAGATGAGAAGGTTCGTCAGAAGTGCAATAAGCGCGCTTCCGGTGTACCACCAGACGAAGAGACTGATTGCAGAAATCGTGAGAGAGATTTTGTCTGTTTTCGTCCAGCCGCCTGTGCCAAGAAAGAGTGAGAGAACGAATATAGAAAAACATCCAATCGCATCAGCCACGGGAACCCAGATGGCCTCATTGGTTCCTGTCTCATGTACACCAAAAAGAATGATGGCGGTTGAGAGCGACCAAATGAACCAACTTACTCGATTCGGTGTTGTACTGCCACGGACGACCTCATAGGCGTAGGGGAGATATCCGATGATCAGAAATATTCCTGAAATTACTCCCAAATACTCTGCGATAGACATGACACCAGTATACGCTATTCAAGGGAGGCAACTGCTTCTGCGGAGACGGTGGGATTCGAACCCACGAGGGTGTTACCCCTACCTCCTTAGCAAGGAGGCACATTCGACCACTCTGACACGTCTCCAAAAATCACAGACAATAAACAACCCACAAAAGACAAGGCCAATGAGAGTCATTGGCATCACGACGATAGCACAAAAAACGGCTCCGTTCTAGGTTGGATTAGTATGATATAAAATCCCCTCCACGTGGCCGCAAGGTCAAATTATAGACACTTCGGCCTAAGGGACGCAGGGTATAACGATGCATTGTATAAAGCCCTAAAAGCGCTACACTAAGGGGTGTAAAGAGTAATTACAGGGTTTTAAGAACTAACAGTAACGTATATGGAACCAATGGCAGAAAAGACATCATCGTCAAAGGTGATTCTCTCCATCATCGTCATTCTTGTTGTTGCTGCAATCGCATTTGCGATGATCCGCGACAACGACGGTAGCGATATGGCATCGACAACAGGCGCAACGACAACCGATGAGGTAGCGGGGGTATTTAAAGGCAACATGTTCAATCTCGTCGCACGAGGTGGTGACTGGAAGTGTACATGGGAGACCGAGCAGGACGGCGTTAATCTTGAGGGAACCGTCTACGTCTCACGCGGCAAATTCAAATCAAGCGTTGAGATGACCGGCGTCGGCATGAACGCAACAGCACACGCAATTGGCGACGGCGAATTCGTGTACTCATGGTCAAGTCTCTTGCCAACAGGTCTCAAGTTCCCTATGGAAGAGGGCAGTGGTGCAGTGGCTGTTTCAGGCACAAATGCACAGGAGGCGCAGTTCACGGGTGAGTACAACTATGACTGTAACCCATGGAAGGCAGACAGCGGAACATTCGCGCTCCCATCAGGCGTTACATTCAGCGAAGCAGCAGCGCTCTAATCGAACGAAGGCGCATGACAGACTCTCTGCAGGAATCACATGATGACTGGAAGAAGAGTCTCTCTGACGAAGAATATCGCGTACTGCGAGAAAAGGGCACCGAGACACCATTCACCGGCGCATACGTAGACAACAAACAGTCTGGTATGTATCGATGCAAAGGGTGCGGTGCTCTTTTGTTTTCTTCGGATGCTAAATTTGACTCGGGCACGGGTTGGCCGTCATTCGATGATGCGATTCCGGGGAGCGTGACGTTCGTGCACGATGATGCGCACGGGATGTCACGAACCGAAGTGGTGTGCGCGCAGTGCAAGGGACATCTCGGACACGTGTTCGATGATGGACCGAAGGAGACAACAGGAAAACGATACTGTATCAATTCGGTATGCCTCGCGTTCGACAAAGAAGAAAAAACTAATCAACAAACAAACTAATCAACTAATCATGTTCGAAATCAATTATCTCGCAATCCTCGTTTCGGGTATCGTTGCAATGATTGTTGGCGGTCTCTGGTACGGTCCACTGTTTGGCAAGCAGTGGATGGCGCTCATGGGTATGAATTGTGATCCTGCATCAATCACGCCAGAGCAGAAGAAGCAGATGCACAAAGGTTATGCATTCATGTTCATTGGGTCGCTCGTGATGGCGTTCGTATTCTCAACGACACTCGCTGCATTCGGTGCGGTCGGTGCAGGGATGGCATTGCAGGGAGCATTCTGGACGTGGCTCGGTTTCTTCGTACCCGTGCTCATGGGACCTGTGTTATGGGAAATGAAGCCGTGGAAGCTTTTCTTCATCAATGCTGGGCACTATCTCGTTTCACTCGCACTCATCGCGCTTATCCTCACGCTCTGGAGATAGGCACAGAGAGGGTATAGCCATTGCCTGCCTGCCGGTAGGCAGGGGGTATAGGGTATAGAAAATTCCTAAACCCTAAACCCTAAACCCTAAACCCTAAACCCAAGACTCTGTCCCTAGTGCGCGACAGCGATACAAGAAACTGTTCGAGCGCCCGCGGCCAATAAGGTCGCGGTCGCTTCGTGTGTGGTTGCGCCGGTTGTAATCACATCGTCCAGTAGAATGATATCCCTTCCTATGATGTCTTCAGGGTGCGTAACACGAAATGCACCTCGGATATTTGATGAGCGCTCGCGTCGTGTTTTTGCCTGTGTTTGGCTCCCATGAAATTCACTGCGCGACAGTATGCCTGGCGCGTAATCAAGACGACCCTGCATTTGTCGTGCAACCTCTTCTCCAATCAACTCTGTTTGGTTGTATGAGCGTTCAATGTGTCGCCCGAATGTTACTGGAATTGGAATTAAGATTGGAAGAGAATCAGACAAGAGTGCATGATCAGAAAGTTCTTCGCGCACGTGTTCTGCAAGTATTGTGCCGAAGAGAGCGGCAATAGTTTTTTCTCCCTCATACTTGAGTGCGTGCATCGCATCTTTGACCAACGGATCGTTATACGAAAAAAGCGCAATGGCGGATGCGGCAGAGAGAACACCATCCTGGGTTGCCTTGGTGGCAATATCTTCAAACCGTTCGGGCGTCATTGTGGCCCACGAACGTTTTTTCTTCCGCTTCGCTGGGAAGACAGCATCGAGAATATGTGCAATGAGCGTGCGAAAGTTCATGTGAGGCAAGAAACGCAAGGCATTTCCACAGAAGTATATACCACTTCGACCGAATTCTTTGCCGAACAGCAGATGTTCTTTAGAGAATTTTTATACCGAAAACGTTCTAATGCTGTTCATGGGCGTGCTACACTACAAGCATCTTTCTAGAACCATGGCATCGTTTTCTGACTCACTCAAGGGGTTGACCTCCGGGCTCTTTGCAAAAAAGAGCGGCAGTGTTCTTGGTATAGACATCAGTTCATCAACCATCAAGGTTGTGCAGCTCGGTCGCAAGAAAGGAAAAGCAATTCTTGAGACATATGGGGAATTGGCGCTTGGCCCCTATGCAGGCGTTGATGCGGGTCGCGCAACAAGTTTGCCGTCTGAAAAACTTGGCGCAGCAGTTGCCGATCTTATCCGCGAATCAAAAGTTTCGACAACCGCGTGTGGCGTTGCGATCCCACTCTCCGCGAGCTTAATCAACGTACTTGAGATGCCGGACGTTGGTGAGGCGCGATTGAAAGAGATGGTGCCACTTGAGGTGCGCAAATATATTCCGGTCTCAATCAGCGAAGTGATGCTCGATTGGCGCATTGTGCCACAGCTCGAACGAGAGACAGAAGACGCATCAAAACCTTCCATCGAAAAGAAAAAAATTGAGATTCTCACGGTCGCAATTCACAAAGACACCATCACACGATATCAAGATGTGATGAAGGCAGCCGGGCTCACGCCGTCCTTCTACGAAATCGAAGTGTTCAGCTCGATTCGCGTCGCACTCGAAGAAGATCTCCAGCCAGTCATGATTATGGGGCTCGGTGCAGGAAGCACAAAGGTGTATGTGGTTGATCGCAAAGTGCTGCGCGAGTCGCACATCATCAGTCGTGGCTCACAAGAGGTGACGATTGCAATCGAAAAAGCAATGGGCGTGACGGAAGCGCGCGCGGAAGAGTTGAAACGGCTCTACGGTGTTGTGAAGCAGGGAAATGAGACTGATGTTGCAGAGATTGCATCGCTGGTGATTGATTCGATTTTCACTGAAGCACAACGTGTGATGTTGAATTATCAAAAACGACACACGCGAAATATTGGTAAGGTCGTCCTCACGGGCGGTGGCATCATGCTCCCCGGTATCGTTGAGCGAGCAAAAACAGTTTTTGGTACGGACGTGTCGATTGCTGATCCGTTCCGCAAAGTCGAAGCGCCTGCGTTTCTTGATAGTGTACTGAAACAGGTTGGCCCAGAATTTGATGTGGCGATTGGCGTTGCACTCCGCAAACTCGAGGAAGAGGGGTAGTCCACAAGGGTTTGCCATGCCCCCCGCTTTATAATCGGTGAAAGCGTGGTATTGTAGCGTCATTCAAGCCGTATGACCCATACTAAATCCTTTGCCGAATTGACTTTCAAGGATACGCCGATTGCTGGTGGAAAAGGGGCTTCTCTCGGAGAAATGACACAAGCAGGTATCCCGGTTCCTCCGGGCTTTGTTGTTTTGGCGGGAGCATTTGAACACTTTTTGCAAGAAACAGATCTCGGAGTTGAAATTGATGCAATTTTACATACGGTTAATCATCAAGAGATTCACACAGTCGAATATGCGTCTGAAAAGATCCAAGCTCTCATTGGCGGTGCGGTAATGCCGACCGATATCCAGAACGAGATCTTGGCCTCATTCGATACGCTTGGAGCAAGTTTGGTCGCTGTGCGTTCAAGTGCAACATCCGAAGATTCTCACGACGCGGCGTGGGCAGGACAGCTCGATAGTCATATGAATATCGAGCGCGGCAATGTTTTTCATGTCGTACAGGAATGTTGGGCATCGCTTTTTACGCCACGTGCGATTTTTTACCGCTTTGAGAAAGATCTCCACACAACAAAAATCTCAGTGGCGGTTGTTATTCAAAAAATGGTCGCAAGTGATGTGTCGGGCATCGCGTTCTCCGTCCACCCTGTTACAGAGGATCGTAATCAAATCATCATTGAAGCGGGATGGGGTTTTGGAGATGCAGTTGTCTCTGGCTCCATCACGCCTGATTCATATGTCGTTGAAAAAGAGCCTCGAAATATTCTTGATGTAAATGTTTCAATACAATCACGTCGTTTGGTGCGACGTCATCCTGATGAGGCGCCTGATGAGGAATGGGGAGAGAATGTCTGGAAAGAAGTGCCGGCAGAGCTTCAGGAAAAACAAAAGCTATCAAACACGGATATCAATAATCTTTCCGATATCGTCATTCGCATCGAAAATCACTACGGGTTTCCTTGTGACATTGAGTGGGCGAAAGAAGGAGAGACATTTTACATTACGCAGAGCAGACCAATTACAACACTGTCAAAAAAAACTTCCGAAGAAAGAAGCCCTATTCTTGAGGAAGTAAAATCAAAAAGATTTGAATGCATCGTTCGTTTTCCTCGAATACCCGTTCTTTGCGCTGAAGCGATGGGCGGGGGTTTTTTGAAGAATCCATATTTTAATCTTGCAGACGCGCCGCCCGATCCTTCCACAGTGCTTTTTATTGGAGACGGTCTCGAGGGCTGGGTTGGAAAATCTGGTCGGGTTTCTATAAGCAGCAGGGACGCAATAAAAAAGATTGAAGAAGCGAGTCTTGAGTGTATCCCCAGAAATCGTATCGTATTTGAAACAATTACTAACACAAGTACTCAAGAGCTTGCTGATCCAGCACGCCTAGTTGAACTGATAGAAAAAGCAAATTATGCATCGGTCGATACATATAAGCATTTCATGTTTTTTATTGATGAGAGTTTCAAAACATCAGACAAGGTTCTAGCTGAACAATTACAAAAAACGAGACTTGAGCTCGATACTCTGCTTAATAGGTACTTATTCCCAGCATTTGAAAAGCTACTTCAGGCGCTTGTTACAAGTCACCAGTTTTCTCGAGAGATTGCCGAACAAGCAACCACTGCTGAAATAATCTCAATTCTAAAGAATCCCGAGAAGCTCAAAGAGTGTGCGGTACTCCAATCTCGCCCAGTCGCTTTCGTGCTACTCAATGAGCGTGTTGAAGTCCTTGTTGGTGCGGAAGCAAAAGAAATCCAGCGCTATCTTGTGGAGCAAGACCCAGATAAAAAGATTCTTGAAGAGGTTTCAAAAAACGACATAATTCGAGGCGTTGCGGGCAATGGGGGCGTAGTGAAGGGAAGAGTTCGAAAACTACATGCACGAGAGTTTAACGATAAAGATAAATTAGAGAGTCTCTCCAAAGACAAAGACTTTATACTGGTTGTCTCAATGACTTCACCGGAACTCGTGCCTTATTTTGAACACGCTCTTGCTTTCGTTACAGATGAAGGAGGAATTACGTGCCACGCTGCAATAATTGCTCGGGAATTGGGTAAACCTTGTATTATAGGAACCAAGGTTGCCACTCAAATTTTGAATGATGGAGATCTTGTTGAGGTCGACGCCGACAATGGTGTTGTCAGGATATTAAAAAGCAACAGTAAAGCCGAAGAGATTCTTGCGACGAAATGGCATCATCTTGGGAAGTGGATTGAGCCCGCGCTTGCGGCGGAGGTGTGGCTTGAATACGCATCGGTCGCGCAACAGTTCTTTGCTCAAAAACTCGATGGCAAGATCTTGTATCTCAACGGCGACTTTTTCCTTTCTCAACACGACTCGGACATTTTTCAGAATGAGTCGTACGAGGCTGCAAAAAACCATACAAAGGCATTTTTCGAAACCATATACGCCACAGTTAAAGATGTAGCAGCAAAGTTGGTGGATGAGGTTGCAATGACAGATTCGGTCAGTGGCTTTTTGGAAAAGTACAAAGAACTCACAGGTGTATGGATGCCGCTCAATAACATTGCTGCGGGTATAGAGAAATATGTCCAAGAGGTAAACCCAGCGGCTTTTGGATTGGCTGTAGGATACGTTGATGAAAAACCGTGGACGCTCCAACAGATTGATGAGATGAAGTCGCTATCTCTGAGTGACGAAGTTGCTATCAAAAATCATGTAGAGAAATATCAATGGCTCGGAACACATCATTTCAACATCAATGAGCTGACGGTCGAAGGGCTACATGAACGAATAAAACAAGAAGAAACAAAGACCTCCGCAGACAAGGACGTCTCACAGGTGCTCGACGAAGAAACAGCCTATCTTGTTTGGCTACTCAACGTGATAGGGTATGCGCGTTTTAGAGCAGCCGAAACGAGCGGATACACGACATTCCATTTCAAAAAGCACCTGGAGGCATTGGCTCAGAAGCACGGGCTTACCTACGAAGATATTGTTGAGCACACAATGGCTGAAATCGCCTCGGACTCAATCACCAAACAGACAGCACGTACAAGAAAAGAACACACAGGGTTCTACTTTGATGGAGATGAGCACATCTTGTCGAAAGAAGATGTTGTAAAATGTTTGGCTGCATTAATAAAAACGGAATCCAATGACACGACCCAAGTGAAAGGTCTGTGTGCTCAAGTTGGAAAAGCAACGGGTAAAGTCAAAATCGTGACCCGACAGGATCAGATGGACGGTTTTGAAGAGGGGATGGTGCTTGTGGCATACGAAACAACACCTGACATCATCTTTGCTATGCAAAAGTGTTCAGCTATTGTGACTGACTTTGGTGGGCTCACATCGCACGCTGCAATTGTGGCGCGCGAACTTAAAAAGCCCTGTATCGTTGGCACGAAGAATGCGACAAAAGTTTTCAAAGACGGCGATATGGTTGAGGTGGATGCAGATGCAGGAGTCGTTCGAATTGTTGATTAACTTTTTATCTTTAAACAATGACATATAAACTTTTAACAGGATTCAAGACAGACATCGGTGAAGATCCTATATTTTCGATTCGTGCCTCTATATCTCCACTCTTCACTGTCGTTACGTGGCAAGAAAGAATACATCCTCTTGGTATTGTTTGTATTGCAAAGGGGAGAGATTCTCTGCTTGGTTTAAATGAGAAAGAATATGTTGCCATCGCAACAGATCGTTTTCGAGACTACTTCAATGGCAAGGTCTCGCTTAACGACCTCGAAGAAGAATATGTTTCCTGGGAAGCCGATACGCAAAGATCATATGACAAGTTTCTTGCAGAAGACCTGAAGATGCTTTCAAACGAGGAGCTTCAAGAGTGGACGATGCGCATCAATAAACTTTTCATTGAATTGGCGCAGAGAACATTGTATGTCGAAAACGTTGATTACGAAAAAATTCTGAGTGTCGTTGGTGAAGGTCGGAAGAATTTACTCGATACAATTTGGGAGCGCGCAACGGAAGCCGCATTTATATCATTCGAAGGACGACGACTTAAAAAGCTCATTGAACTTGTCCCACTAGATTCGAAAGATGCCATCCGTCAAGCCAAGTTTATCTTCACTGATTACTTTTGGACATCCAGTGAAGCGGATATTGATGCTGCATTAGAGGATGTGAGGAAAAACCTTTCAGAAAAGAAACAAGAGTGGGATGAGATAAATACAAAAGCAATCGATCGAGAAAAACAACATGAAGCGTGGGTTCAAACACTTGATCTTGAGTCAAGAAAAATAGCTGAATATGCACAACTTGTAATGCGGATCCGTGACCTTCGGAAGGATCCAATCGCTCAGGTACAGGCAATGTGCGCTGAAATAGGCATGGTCATGCTTGAACGGGCGGAGGTCGACAGAGGGCTTGCACCATTCGTGATTCTGTATGAATACATGAAAGGCGTCGACCATCTTGTTTCAATCAAAAAAGAAATTGAAGCGCGTCAAGAAGGGTGTATTTATTTAGTGCATCCAGATTATTCATACGAAGTTGAGCTGTGTAATTTTCAATCTGCAATTGAGGAGATGACCGTATTGATTGAGTTGGGAATAGAAAAAACTGACTCACTAAAAGGACAGATTGCTTGCAAGGGCGTAGTTCGAGGAAGAGCGCGTGTCATATTCGATCCAAGTGACCCGAAAGGGTTTCAGCCCGGGGATATCCTCATAACGAGTATGACGCGACCAGAATTCGTCCCTATTATGAAACAAGCTGGAGCAGTGGTGACAAACGAGGGCGGCATTACATGTCATGCGGCGATTATTTCTCGTGAGCTTGGCATCCCGTGCATCATTGGCACCAAGACTGCCACGATTGTTTTCAAAGACGGCGACATGGTCGAGGTTGATGCAGAGAAGGGTGTTGTAAGAATTATTTCATAACCATTGGACGAAGGAAGAAAATGCATTTACACCACACGAAGCCGGCGGGTTACAACGCTCTCTGGTAGATCTAGTAAAATCAAAATAGAATGCAGACAGACCTACAAAAATATGCAGAAAGAAAAATGCCATTTTTTAATCTAGTGGTTTCGATTTGGCAGCACCATATCTCAGTGGTAGATACAATCGGCGTTGGATTTACAAGATCTCTTTTTGTACACAGTAACGGTACGTGTGAGCTTTATGCTTCACAGAATGAGGTTGCTGCAATTTCAAACAAGGTTCTGGAATTAATTAAAGAACAAAGTCCAAATTTCAAGGTTTGGTATGAGAAAGCAGTATTATTTAATAGAGAAGCAGATGAGCTTCTCTCAAAGAGTCAGAGTGGTGACTATGAATTAAATCTAAAGTCTTATCAAGAAGCACGACGCATATTTACAGATAACTTTGGATTTTGCACCATTCTTCCTTATTGGATTCTCTATGGAATTAACCAAGCTCTAGAAAGGGGTGAGTCCAAAGAATCCTTTGGCGAAGTACTTACAATGTATGAAGCTCTAAAAAGTGAGACGCGCTATCCTCAGCTGGTACAAACGGTTATCAGTAAATATTTTAATAAAGCAGCCGAGATACTGGGCATTACAGTAGAACTTGCCACATGCTTACATCCTGATGAGTTGGAGGAAATCATTGCGGCCAAGAGCACGATTTCCAAAGAAGAACTAGAAAAGAGAATGAGATGGTGTGCCATTACTCGAGATGCGCATGCCTATAGTGTGACATATGTTTATGAGAGAGAGTCCCTTCCCGAACTCTCATCGTCTGATATTCAGCGAGACGTTACTGAACTGAGAGGAAGAACGGCCTTTGCTGGTGTGGTAAAAGGTAGGGTAAAGATTGTTAATACTATTGATGACATGAAAGCTTTTGACTCTGGCGACGTGCTTGTATCAATCCAATCGAGTCCGGCTTTAATGCCAGCAATCATAAAATGTTCTGCGATCGTTACCGATGAAGGGGGTATCATGTGTCACGCATCCGTAATCTCGAGAGAGCTTAAAAAACCTTGTATCATTGGAACAAAAATCGCCACAAAAATCTTAAAAGACGGCGACATGGTCGAGGTGGATGCAAATGCGGGGGTTGTGCGGATTATTTCATAATCATCGTATGAAAAAATACAAAGTTGTTGCACAAGATTTTAACTCACCATTTTTACGTAGTTACATATGGGCGAATTCTTTTAAAAACTTTCCCAAAAAACTCAACCTGCCTATTTTTTATATAGGTATAAAGTCAGAAAAGAACGCTATTAAATACTTTGCAGATATTGACTCTTGGGTTAATACACACAATGAATTAAAAAAGCGTGTGGTTGAAGATTCTACCTATGTCGAGCGCGAATTAATTGACAAAACAAATCAACTGGGAGAAGAATTCACTCGCTGGGCTGAAAGTAACATAAGAAACCCTGATCCCTCCGTGCTATCAAACGAAGAAGTCGTCTCTTTGTTCAATGAATTTATCGAACGACAGTCTGAATTATATACCTACGGAATCATGCTTCCGACGCTTGATTTTGCAGGATTCTCATTTGTTGAGAGTAATCTCGAAAAGATTTTAAGAAGCAAGATTTCCGAAGAGCAATACGCAGATTATTATTCCGTTCTCACCTTTCCAATACAAAACTCTTTTTCTCAAGATCAAGAAGAAGATTTGCTTCGACTCATGGAGAAGTTTTATGGAGACGAGACGTGGAGGCGCGCCGTCGTATCTTCTTCCTCCGATGTTATAAAAGCAGAACATCCCGCTTTCTGGAGTGAATTACAATTACACACGAAAAAATATGCTTGGGTTTACTATGTTTACCAGGGGCCAGCTTTCACAGAAAAACAATTCCTTGAGTTCATTAGTTTAGAACTCCAGAAAGGAACAGTGCCTGCGGAAAAGCTCCGAGAGAGTATTCAGCGAGCTCGGGATATTAGCGTAAGAAAAGAGGAGGTAATACGTGAGCTTGCTTCAAACGAATTTGAAGAAACGATACTAAGATTGGCAGGAAAGATTGTTTGGGCAAAGCCACGAAGGAAAGATTATCAAAGTCACGCATATTATTGTGTAGAAAAACTGTTGCGTGAGATTGCTTCTCGCTTAAAGATTTCACTCAATCAAGCTCGAGCGCTCTCGCCTGACCTTCTTTCTCAATCTTTAAAAAGTTCCTTTGTTGATGCGGATCTTCTCAACGCAATTGAACGGTTTCATGTTGCTTTTCCAAAAGAGGACGGCAGCATTGGCCTTCTTTGGGGCCAAGAAGCAAAGGAATTTTTTGATCATGAGGTTGAAGAGGAGGACGTCGTTGTCAATTCTGGTACTGACGAACTCCGAGGAACGACGGCCTTTTCAGGAAAGGTTCAGGGTAAGGTCTGTATAGTGAATGAACCGTCTCAGTTGCATAAAATGAACGAAGGAGATGTGCTTGTTTCCATTGCAACCACACCAAGCATTGTTCCAGCCATGAAAAAAGCGATTGCTATTGTCACAGAAGAGGGCGGGCTTACGTGCCACGCAGCAATTGTGAGCCGTGAACTCAAAACTCCATGTGTCGTGGGTACGAAAATTGCAACAAGAGTTTTCAAAGATGGCGACATGGTCGAGGTGGATGCAGAAATGGGTGTTGTGCGGATTATTTCTTAAAAACAGAATTGTCATGAATATGAATTTTGA
>CAZWLQ010000002.1:8964-42652 GCA_964634615.1 uncultured Candidatus Saccharibacteria bacterium | reverse complement strand
TTTGTTGAAGCAATGGCGTTTGTGAATAAGGTCGCGCAGGTAGCAGAAACTCTCGGGCATCATCCAGATATTGCGATTGCATATAACAAAGTGACACTTACGCTCTCGACGCATTCGGCAGGAGGTCTGACGCAAAAAGATTTTGACCTCGCTCGCGCAATCGACTCCATCGCATAAGTACCATGCACACAAAACGCGAACAACGCGAGATTACACCACTCTTTCATGACGTGAGTATTGTTGCTCTATCTATCCTTGTCGCGTTGATTCTTGTGAAGACCGATGTCTTGGTGCGCATTCTTACATCAACCAAAGAACTCGAGTTAATCGGGAGTTTCATCGCAGGGATGTTCTTCACGACGATATTCACAACTGCTCCTGCAATCGTAACGTTGGGCGAGATTGCACAGTCACAGGGAATTTGGCTCACTGCATGTATGGGCGCGCTCGGTGCGGTACTTGGAGACTTAGTCATTTTCAGATTCGTGAAAGATCGTTTGTCAGATCACCTGGTGGAACTTGTTACAAAGAAAGGCGGTTTACGACGCATCAAGCATCTCATGCGGTCGAACATTTTCCGCTACATCACGTTTCTAGCTGGCGGGTTCATCATCGCATCACCCTTACCTGACGAGCTCGGGGTGAGTCTCCTTGGTCTTGCGAAGATCCGCGCCTCTTGGTTTGTTGCACTTTCCTTCATCTTTAACTTCGTAGGAATTGTCATTATTGGCCTTGCAGCACGTGCGCTATACTAAAAACACTTAGAAGATAAACCTATACGCATGAAAAAACTCCTCTATCTTGTTCCTGTTCTCATTATTCTTTTCCTCCTCGCAGCGTTCTTTATTGGACAGCGAAATCGCGGCGTTGGCGTTCTTCCAACACCAACGCCAGCAGGCGATATTAGCGTTGTTGGTCGGCAGATTTGTCTTCCACACAGAGATACAACAGGTCCGCAGACGATGGAGTGCGCACTGGGTATTGCGGGTGAGGACGGCAATAACTATTCTCTCGATCTTACTGCGGTTGGCGGCGACGTGCTTTCAGGCGGCGATGCAATGCTTCGCATCGAAGGGGTATTCACCCCAGTTGAGGCGTTGAGTAACGACTTCTGGCAGAAATACGATATGGTGGGGATTATTACTGTATCAAGTGTTGTTGAGATATAACACGGCACGCGAGCGCGCCCGCTTCGATACACTACCTCCATGGAATTCTTTGCGGCACTACAAAACGTTCTTGCTCCGCTTTCTCTTCACCCGTACATCTTTATCTTTATCGGACTTTTCTTCTTTGGAGAAACGGTATTCTTTCCTTCGCTCTATCTTGCGTTTCGCGGGACGCTCGATATCCCTGTCGTGATTGGTCTTATGATTGGCGCGACAATTGCTTCTGACTTGGTGTGGTACGCGATTGGACGCTCACTGCCAAAGACAACGGCCATACGCCTGATGGGCGGAAGAGCAGCGCGCGTGATGGAGAGTATCTCGGTGTTTTTTGGTACACATCGTCTCAAAACGCTCTACGGTTCAAAATTCGTATACGGCACCCGCACGGTTGTACAAATAATGTCGGGTATGCACAAAACGCCGTTCTGGAAATATGTGAGTGTCAATATTCTCGGAACAGCATCGCTCGCGCTTCTGATTCTTGTTCTTGCATATATCACCAACTCAACACTTGCCGCACTCACGGACACCGTGCATGCGCTTGAAATCGGATTTCTCATTCTCATTGCCATTGTCGCTCTGATTCATATTTTTATCCGCCAGGCTATTTCACGACAATGGTTTCGGTCATAATTCCAGCATTTAATGAAGAAGCGACAGTGGCGGGTGTTGTTCGGGTCGCGCTGACACACCCATCGGTCAAAGAGGTGATTGTGGTGGATGATGGTTCGTGTGATGAAACCGCATCTCGTGCGCGGGAGGCAGGAGCGCACACAATCACACTTCCATCTAATCGCGGAAAAGCAGGAGCGATGGGTGAGGGTGTTGCGCACGCGATGTGCGACGTCATTCTTTTCTTGGACGCGGATTGTGAAGGGTTCACCCACGAAACAATCAGTGCGATTATCGATCCGGTACTGCGCGGCGACTACGCGATGTATGTCGGTATCAATAGTCGTCGCTCGTTTTGGTTAAATCGAATTCTTCACTTTTTTCCGATCCTCTCGGGCGATCGAGCGATGCGCAAGGTTGTTTGGGAAGCGGTGCCTCAAGAATACAAAGAGCGTTTTCAAATTGAGATTGCACTCAATTATTTCTCAAAACAGTTCTCTACGGGCGCAGGATTCGAGGTGATTCATGGCGTTCGGCATATCGTAAAAGAGCGGAAACATGGTCTCGTGATAGGGTTTGTTCGTCGTCTTCTGATGATTAAGGATATTTTGGTGATTGCGATTCGTCTTTACATCGTTCGGAATATCAAAGGTCTCTACGCGAAGGCGTTGCCTTTTTAATGTTTTTATCGTAGAATGCTTGAAAGCCCTCGTGGCTCTTTTTGTTTCTATGGAAATTCGAAATATTGCAATAATTGCACACGTTGACCACGGCAAGACAACCCTTACCGATGCTTTGATGCGTCAGACTGGTGCAACGGAAGAGGGCGTCTCGATGGACAGCAACGCGCTTGAACAGGAGCGTGGTATTACCATTTACGCAAAAAACACATCGGTGTCATACAAGGGTACGAAGATTAACATCGTTGACACCCCAGGGCACGCGGACTTCGGTTCTGAAGTTGAGCGCGTGCTTCGTTCGATCGACTCGGTGCTTTTGGTTGTTGATGCGCAAGAAGGTCCGATGCCACAGACACGCTTTGTGTTGAAAAAGTCCCTTGAACTTGGATTGAAACCGATCGTCGTTATCAACAAGATTGATAAGCCAGCAGCAAATCCAGCACACTGCGAAGAACAAGTACTTGAACTTTTTCTTGAACTCGGCGCGTCTGATGAACAGGCGGATTTTCCAATTATCTACGCGATTGGCCGTAACGGTGTTGCGATGCGAAAGCTTGATGATGAACAAAAAGACCTGATGCCGCTCCTCGATCTCATTCTTGAGAAAGTTCCTGCCACATCGTCTGTGGAACTTTCAGCAAAACCACTTCGATTGCAACCATTTAACCTCGCGTACGACAATTTTTTGGGGCGACTCGCTGTTGCTCGTGTCTACGAGGGTGTAGTCAGAGTTGGTATGCCGGTCTTTGTAAAAAATATGAAAGGCGAAACACGCCCAGGCAAAATCACGAACGTCTTTACCTTCACGGGACTTGAACGAACAGAGGTTCCGGAAGCAGGTGCGGGCGATATCGTCATCATTGCTGGATTGCCTGCAATTGATATCGGCGAGACGGTGTGTGCGAGCGCAGATGCGGAAGCGCTTCCTGCGATTGCCGTTGATGAACCAACCATCGTCCTTCAATTTTTGGTCAACAATTCTCCCTTTGCTGGTAAAGAAGGAAAATATGTGACATCGCGACAGATTCGTGACTATCTTGAACGCGAACTTGAAGTGAACGTAGGACTCCGTGTTGATTTTACGACAAACGAAAACTTCAAGGTGTATGGCCGTGGTGAACTCCATATTTCGATTTTGCTTGAGAACATGCGCCGTGCGGGGTACGAGGTGCAGGTCTCACAACCACAGGTAATCATAAAAGAAGAAGAGGGTAAAAAGGTTGAGCCGTTTGAGGAAGTAACAATCGACACACCCGCAATCTACCAAGGCGCTGTTATTGAGCGTTTGGGACAACGTGGATTCATCATGAAAGACATGAAGCAGCATGACACATCTGTCCGTTTAATATTTGAAGGCCCAACACGAGGCATTCTCGGCTATCGAAATCAGTTTATTGTTGATACGAGGGGAGAGGGCATTTTTGCATCTCGCGTCATCGGCTTCCGTCCGTATGCTGGCGAGATCCGCCGAAAAACCGTCGGCTCAATGGTGTCGATGGCAAGTGGTAAATCGCTCGGCTTCTCGCTCTGGGGGTTGCAGGATCGTGGCGTACTCTACATCGGCCCTGCAACAGAAGTGTACGAAGGTATGGTCATTGGCAACACGTCGAAAGGTGAAGAAATGCCCGTGAACCCAACAAAAGGTAAACAGCTTTCTAACGTCCGTGCATCGGGAACCGACGAAGCTCTCACACTTGTCCCACCATTCATTCTTTCTATTGAGCGTGGACTCGAAATCATGTCAGAAGACGAATACTTGGAAATTACACCGAAGTCGGTTCGCTTGCGCAAGCAATTCTTGACCGAAAACGAACGCTCAAAAGCAAAGCGAAAGGAGTAATCCACTTCGCCATAGAGACATTCTTGCTACACTGTCCTCATGGACAGTGTACTAACATCAGATATTTTCTTTTTCATAACCGCATGCGCTGTGATTATCATCACCGGGCTCATAGCGGTCGTTTTGCTGCAAGCTATTCGCCTTGTACGCACGATACAGTCAATCGCGAACCGTCTTTCTGAAAACATTTCGGCACTTGAAGCATCCCTCCGAAGCATTCCATTTTTCGGCTTCTTGTTTAACAAGGAAAAGGAGAAGACGGAGAGCGCGCGACGACGCACAAAAAGGAAAAAGAAAGAGACTGTAGTAGAATAGGCCTATACTCAATAATAATTTGCATATCATGATGAAGAAAAAAATGGCGTCAAAATCAGGGGCGGGCTCAGTTGTTGCTATTGGCGCAGGAGTTGCAGCACTTGCCGCTGCTTCCTACTATCTCTTTGGGCCAAAGGGTTCAAAACACCGTGCACAGCTCAAGGGTTGGAGCATTAAGATGAAGGGTGATGTCGTTGAGGCGATTGAAAAACTCAAAAGCGTGAGCGAGCCGGTGTATAACGAAATTGTCGATACGATTGCGGCGGAATACACAAAGAAATACGGATCATCGAAAAAAGAAATCGCGGCACTTGCAGGAGAACTCAAAAAAACATGGCGTCCAATTCTTGTATCGACCGGCAGTGCGGTTAAGAAGGGGATGAGTGCTTCAAAAAAAGCTGTGGTCAAAGCATCAACACACAAGAAAGGGAAGAAGCGATAGGTTGATCATTCATCAAT
Organism: uncultured Candidatus Saccharibacteria bacterium; assembly: GCA_964634615.1. GTDB lineage: Bacteria > Patescibacteriota > Minisyncoccia > Phycocordibacterales > EsbW-18 > EsbW-18. Next base: position 37,577 of record CAZWLQ010000002.1, on the reverse strand, counting down.
GGAGAAAGACACCACAAACACCACCCTGGTCGTCGTTATTGTTGTTCTTGCAGTGCTCGGTGTTTGGTGGTTTCGGACATACAAAGATGCGTCTCCAAAACCAGATGTGTCGGCAGACGCTGATGTAGAAGGGCGCGAAGGAACAGCAACGACCTACTAACAAAAACCCAAAAGCTCTCACTTTGTGTAGGGGTGAGTGCTGGGTATACTAGAGGTATATGATGAAACAAACACGGCTTGATCAACTCTCCGACGGCATCTTTGCCATTGTCATGACGTTGTTGGTGTTAGAAATTCGTGTACCGGTTATTGACGGACTTGCAACGAACGAAAGCGTCTTCCGTGCTTTTCTCTCCGTAACACCACTCTTTTTGAGTTACTTGTTGTCGTTCATGCTTCTCTTTACGTACTGGCGAGGACACCACCACATCGCTTCGGTGCTCGCAAAGAATATCGACAACACGTTTGCGACAATCAACGCATTCTTCTTTCTCTTTGTCGGATTGGTTCCGTTCACGACACTGCTGTTGGGGCGATACCATGACACCCAAGCGACAATTGCAATTTACGGTCTTCACATCATCATAATTGGACTTTTGCTCTATATGATGCGCCAGTATGTTCTCGGCGCTCCAACAATCCGAAATGTCGAAATGTCGCCCCTTGAGATGCAACATGGAACTATCCGCATACTCTTTCCTGTCTTTACCGCAGCATTCGCCATCGTGGTGAGTTTTTGGAGCACAGAAGTGTCGCTCTTTCTCTTCACCGTCGCGATTCTCTTCAATATTTCTCGAAAAAGTACGACGCTTTTCGAGCACATCGTTCCAGTTCCAAAAGACGCACCATAATTTCCTTGCATACCATGGAAACAGCGATTATTGCTGCAGGATGCTTCTGGGGAGTTGAAGAGGCATTTCGCACACTCCCTGGCGTTCTCACCACAGAGGTCGGTTACACCGGCGGTCATAGCGAGAATCCAACGTACAAAGACGTTTGCTCTGACATAACAGGACACGCTGAAGCGATACGGATTGTGTTTGATCCTGAAACAACGTCGTACACCGACATACTTCGAAAGTTTTTTAGTATTCACGATGCAACACAGATGAATCGGCAGGGTCCGGACGTTGGATCACAATATCGTTCGGCGATATTTTTTACGACACCCGAGCAGAGCATTGAAGCACTGCGGGCACGAGAAGACGAGCAACAAAAGCACGCAGAGCCAGTTGCAACCGAAGTGACGGCCGCGACGGCATTCTACCCGGCAGAGGAGTATCATCAAAAATACTTCCTAAAAAATGGAGGAGGTACCTGTCACGTGTGATTTAAAAAACTTTTCCATGCAAGAGTTTTTTGTGGTAGTGTAGTACTCTATGCAACGAATACGAGCGTACATTAAAGCGCACAAAAAGCTTTCCTGGGGCATCGGAGGGGCTCTCATACTGGTTCTTATTGGTACGATTATCTTTGGTGGTAATGGCAATGGTAACCGTGCATTGGCCCTTGTTGAACGCAGGACTATTAGCGAGGATGTCCGCGTGTCAGGTACGGTTGAAGCAAACACTGTTTCAGACCTCGGATTTGAGGCGTCGGGTGTTGTGCGCGACATTGCGGTATCCGTGAACGATACGGTGTATCAAGGGCAACTTCTTGCAAGTCTTGGGCTTGGAACGCTTGCCGCAGAACTTCAAGCAGCGCAAGCAGATCTTGCAATAAAGCGTGCTGAGGTTGCGAACACAGGAATCAACCTCGACACGATTCGAGAGAAATACGACACGCTTGTTACGAACGCACGTATCAAACTCTATTCCGAGGGCTTGGTCGCTGAACCAGGAAGCTCAACATACACAGAAACTGCCCCAACAATCACAGGGCGCTACATAGGGAGCGAAGGAAAATATAAATTTGTGATCCGAGCAGGCAATCAAAGCGATGAGAGTGAGCTGTACGCATTCGATATGGAAGATGTTGAGCCCGTTGAGATTAGTAAAACAGGAGCGACACCGGTCGGTGAGAATGGCCTCTTCGTCTCATTTCCATCAGAGCCAACAGACTATGAAGATACGAGTTGGTATGTGACTATTCCTAACAAGAATAGCTCTCTCTATGCATCAAACTACAGCGCGTACCAAGACGCACTCAAAGAACGTCAGCGGGCAATCGAGGATGCGGAAGCAGAACTCCGAACTGAACAGGCAGGATCATCAATTGCAGATGCAGAGCTTGCTCGAGCTGAAGCGGAGGTTGCGCGTATTCAGGCATTGATTGGAGAGCGCATGCTTCGTGCGCCATTTGCGGGCACCATCACTGCGGTAGCAATTGACCCGGGAGAAAGTGTGAGCGCAAGTGTCTCCGCACTGTCACTTATTTCGAACGATGGGCTCGGTATTGAAATCGATCTTCCAGAAATTGATAGCATTAAAGTAAAAAATGGTAATCCTGCGGTTGTCACATTGGACGCTCTTGGCGCAGACGAAGCATTGAACGCGCGTGTTGTATCGGTCAACCGCACTGAAACATTGGTCGACGGCATTGCGGTCTATGAAGCGCGTCTTGCATTCGATAATCAAGATCCTCGTATCGCATCTGGTATGACCGCCGATGTGGCGATTACGACCAATAAGCGCGACAACGTGCTCGCGCTCCCTATTCGTGCGTTTCGCTTTCGTGAAGATGGTACGCCATACGTCACGATTCTCGAGGATGAAAAAGAAAGGGAAGTTGAAGTAGGTATGGGTCTCCGTGGTAGCGACGGATATGTGGAGGTCACGGCAGGCCTCATCGAAGGGCAAAACGTCATCATTCCTGAATAACACCATGTCTGCATTCCGAGACACACTACGAGTTGGGTTCTTGCTCGGGTGGAAGCAGATTCGCCACGCGAGCATCTGGACCACGACACTCATCATTTTCATCATGATGTTGACGTTTTTGAACTTGGTCGCGGTTTCGGGAATCTTGGTGGGATTGATTGAAGGATCGGTAAAGACGTACGAAGATCAATTCACAGGAAATATTTTCATCACGACGCCCGCGGGTGAAAAATTTATTGAACAGTCTCCAACACTTATCGCAACCCTCGAAACTATCCCTGGTATCGCGTCATACACCGCACGATTCACCGAAGGGGTGACGGTTGAAGCAAATTACCGCGAACGCCGTGATCCAAAGGCGCTTCGTGATGCTGTCGGCACAACAATCGTTGGGTTCGATCCTGATATCGAAAACGATGTAACGGGACTCTCCGACAACATTATCGAAGGCTCGTATCTGACCAACAATGACGGTGGATATGTGATGCTCGGTGCGAATTTGCTCGAGCAATACTCTCCACTCGGGAATGGCGACGACGTCGGCTATCCGACGCTCTCAAAAGTTGCACCAGGAAGCCGTATTCGGGTGACTGTGGGGGACGCGACGAAGGAATACATTGTCAAAGGAATTTTAAAAACCAAGGTCGATGAGATTTCCCGTCGCATCTTTGTTACCAAAAATGAGTTCATCAGCATTTCGGGGCGCACGAACTTGAACGTGAACGAGATTGCAATTCGCGCGGATGAAAGTACCGATCCTGCTCGCATCAAACAAGCGTTGCTTGCGAGTGGTGCGGGAGAAACAGCGTTGGTTCGGCTTTCGCGTGAAGGATTGCCACAGTTCTTGCTCGACATGATTAACACATTTGCCATGCTTGGTAATGGCATCAGTTCAGTTGGTCTCATCGTCTCATCAATCACCATCTTCATCGTTATCTTCGTGAATGCAATCACGCGTCGCAAATATATCGGAATCCTTAAGGGTATCGGTGTTTCTGCATCAGCAATCGAACTTTCCTACGTCATTCAATCACTTCTCTATGTTGCCGTTGGATCAATCATCGCACTCATCCTCATTTACGGTTTGATGGTGCCGTTCTTTAACGCGCATCCGATTAACTTCCCGTTCTCTGACGGCATTCTCGTTGCGCCTATCTCGGGCACGATTACAAAACTCATCATTCTCGTCATCGCAACCTTGCTGGCCGGCTATATTCCCGCGCGCATGATTGTAAAGCGAAACACGCTCGATGCCATCCTCGGCCGCTAAATATCATTGTATGATTGAAGTCAAAAATCTTATCAAAAATTATGGCAAGGGCGATGTGGTTACCCGCGTGTTGCGCGGCATTGATCTCTCAATTCCTGCGGGACAGTTCGTGGCAATCATGGGTAAGTCCGGCGCCGGCAAATCAACGCTGATGTACCAAATGAGTTTGCTTGACCAGCCAACATCGGGGAGCGTCATTCTTGACGGCACTGTTACCGACGGGTTTGACGAAAAAAAGCGCACTACGTTTAGACTCCAGAAGCTCGGCTACATCTTTCAGGACTACGCACTTTTGCCTGAATTGAATGCTGTTGAGAACGTCGAGGTCCCACTTCTGATGCTTGGTCTCACGAACGCGGAAGCTCGTGAGAAGGCGACCAAGGGCCTTGAAGCGGTTGGGCTTGGACATCGCCTTCACAATCGTCCGAGCCAGCTCTCGGGAGGTGAACAACAAAGGGTTTCAATCGCCCGCGCGATTGCTCAAAAGCCCGATATTCTTTTTGCCGATGAGCCGACCGCAAACCTCGACAGCGCGTCGGGCCAGGGAGTTATCGAAGTCATGCAAGACCTTCACAAACGGCAGGGTCAAACCATCGTTATGGTCACGCACGAGAGCGAGTACGCTGTTTTTGCTGACCGCATCATCGAGCTTGAGGACGGACAGGTTGTGTCCGACAGACTTAAAACCGGGTAGATGTGGTTCGTGTAAAGGCAGTGTGCATGACACTGATGTCCCGCATCCAGGACAACTTTCAATAGCAATTGAGCCACCGTGTGCCTCAATTGTTTTTTGTGCGATTGCAAGCCCTAATCCTGAGCCCGGAGCACGAGCACTACCTGCTCGTGTTCTGTAAAAACGACTAAAGACGTAGGGGAGTTCGTCGGGAGCGATGCCGATTCCTGTGTCGGTAATTTGCACAGAGCATGTTGTGTCGGCACTCTCGACACGAACAACAATCTTATTCCTTTCAGGGAGTGAGACATCGATATATTTGATGCTGTTTGTGATTAAGTTTGCGATAACTTCCTCAATTTGTTTTTTTGCTCCGCAAACATACACGTCGGGTTCTGTCACCACGGTGAGGTCAATGCCTTTTGATTGTGCCAAGACGCCGATGTACTCAATAATGGACGTGACAAGCTCTCCCAAGTTTATTTTTTCTTGCACGCATTGTCTGACCGTGGTATCGGTTCGTGCAAGACGCACCAAGTCACGCACCATATCAGACATATCTTCTGCAAGCACCTTGCAGATTTTCATATGTTTATTTCGAGGGTGTTTCTTTGTGACGAGCCCGATGTGCGCAGCAAGTGCGGCAAGGGGTGTTTGCAGTCCGTGCGCGATATCCGCGAGCACTTCGTCGTGAGAGGGGGAGGGACTCTCGCCGGTAACCGTTGGTGTCTTGTGGTTATGCGAGGTATCCATAGGGGTCGTATTAGACAATCGCGAGTTTATACCCACGACCCATCACGGTATGAATAATCTTTCGTTTGTTTCGTACCCCCAGTTTCTTTCGAAGACTCATGATGTGCGCTTCAATTGTGTTTGAAAATGGGTCAAGCTCCATATCCCAGACGTGTTCGATCAACATGCCGCGTGAAAGGACGCTTCCAACATTTCGCATGAAATATTCCAAAAGCATAAACTCTTTGCGTGTGAGTAAGAGTTGTTTTCCTGCTCTCGTCGCAATCTGCTCGCGGGTGTTCAGCGCGACGTCGTCGAAGGAAAGAAGATCGCCGGCCATATGCTGTGGCCGGCGGAGGAGTGCGTGAACCCGTGCAATGACTTCGTCCATCACGAAGGGCTTGGCGATATAATCGTCGACTCCTGCGTTCAGAAGATCGACTTTCGTGGCACTATCTGATTTTGCGGAGATAGAAAGGATTGGACTTGTCTTCCCATGTTTCCGGATATCCTTGCACACGTCCGCACCGCCTCGCTTGGGTAATACGGTGTCAAGAAGAATGATGTCGTAGTCGTTAGTTTTTGCAAAAAAGGCCCCCGCGTCGCCGTCGGAAGCCGTTTCCACGATAAGCCGCTCGTGACAAAGCGCCTGTTTGAGTGCCTCTGCAATATACGGATCATCTTCAATGATGAGTGCGCGCATAGGGTGGTTTTAGGCCTTGGGATAAAGCTTTCTTGATGGCGGGCATTATACGCTCGTCTCCCTGGCTGTCTAGAGGTCTTTAAAAAGATTTTATCTTCCCTTTATTTCTGCTTTAGAACGCGTTTATCTCCATAAAACGGCTTTAATGCGCTACAATGGCTTTATATGAACCACCATGGACAGAAAAAACATCATATTGTAATTGTCGGCATGGGATTCGCTGGGCTTCACGCATACCTCACGTTTGCCAAAAAAGCGAAAGAGAGCGACGCAATTGCTATCACCATCATTTCTGCGGATGATTCCTTCACCTTCATTCCGATGATTCACGAAGTCGCGACGGGGTTGTTGCGTCCAGACAGTATCGTCGACCCGCTCCGAAATACGATTGGCCCCTGGATGCGCGAATATGTGGAGGGACGGGCAACAGCAGTTGATCTTGAAAAGCGCGTGGTGCACGTTGCACTTCCAGACGGTCTTTCGATGGGTATTCCATATGACACGCTTATCATGGCAGTTGGTTCGGTGACGAACTTTATGAACGTGCCCGGCGCCGAAGAACACGCATACGAATTAAAAACGCTCGACGATGCGAAGATCATCAAAAATAAAGTCCTTGCAGAATTTGAAGACGCTGCGGATCGCACACGCGCAGGCCAGAAAGCATCGGTTGACGTGGTGGTCGTTGGGGGTGGGGCATCGGGCGTAGAAGTCGCCGGGGAACTTTCTGACTTCATGGATGTTCTCTCGAAGACGTTTTGTGATGTCACGGTGAAGCACTCGATTACGGTTCTTGATGGTGGTGCAGCACTCGTGAAAGGTGCACATGCATGGATAAGCGCACGAGCGTACGACATTCTCACGAAACGTGCGAATGTTGACGTAAAGTTGAACATGCGGGTCAGTGGTGTCACCGAAAAAGGCGTGCAATGCGGCGAGGAAATGATTCCTTCAACGCTCACTATATGGACCGCTGGTGTAAAAGCACGAGAGATTGCGTGGACGCCCGTTCTCTCTGTTGATGAAAAAACACGACGAATCCCGGTGACCAGCGTACTTTCCCTCGAAAATCATCCGAACGTATACGTGCTCGGCGATCAGGCACTCGCGCATGAGGGCGCGTGTCCGTATCCAATGCGTGCCCAGATTGCGGTGATGCAGGGGCGCGCGACAGCGAAAAATATTTTGCATAAACTCCGCGATGAAACACAGATGCCGTTTGAATGGAGAGACAAGGGATTTATTCTCTCGCTCGGTGAGGGTGGAGCCGTCGCGGAACTTTTTGGTATTCACTTTTCAGGACCGTTTGCATGGTATGTGTATCGAACCGCTTATCTTGTCTCACTCGTTGGGGTGCGTGCGAAGCTCCGCACTGCGCTCGAGTGGACAATCAATCTCTTCAAGAAGCGTGATTTAGGAAAGGTGTAGCGAACCCGTGGGGGTTTTGCTATAGTCCGAGTCAGAAAACAACCAGGAGGTGATCTGTGGGCAGACAGAAGGTGTACACAGAGAGCATCAAGCGTGTTTACATTGAGCTTGATCAAGAGCACGAAGAAGTTCGGGAGGAAATCAGGTTGTTCTTGAGGCACCTGTTTGAGAAACGAGGAGCTCTTGAGGATGACTATCTGGTTTCGAAAGATCCCTTGCGCTATATGCTGTCTGAGGATGACTACGGTCTTGTTCAGCAAGCATTTGGCCGGCGGGGGTATCGTCGAGTCAGCGTGGACGGGAAACCACTCTGGGGCGGGTCAGACCCCCACTCCAAGGTCGACTTGCCCCAAGCAATCAAGAGTGGCAAAGTTGCAAGGGGAGTCTCCCATCAGAGAAGACTTCCCATTCCTCGCAAGGTCTCCTGATGTTCTTCAACGATTCCGCTCGCCGGTCTGTACAGACGGCGAGCGTAGATTTTTGTATACTTAGTCTCCATGGGTATTTTTAAACTCCACAATGAATTCGAACCAGCGGGCGATCAGCCAAAGGCGATTGAGAATCTTTCGCGTGGACTTAAAGAAGGGAAGCTGCATCAAACACTAGTCGGTGTGACCGGTTCAGGAAAAACATTCACCGCGGCGAATGTAATTGCACAGTTCGATAAGCCGACACTGGTGATTGCGCATAACAAAACGCTTGCCGCACAGCTTGCACAAGAATATCGAGAGTTCTTCCCGGAGAATGCGGTGTCATATTTCGTTTCCTACTACGACTACTATCAACCGGAAGCGTATGTGCCAACCACCGATACCTACATCGAGAAAGAAGCACAAATCAACGAAGAGATTGATCGTTTGCGTCATGCCACCACCCAAGCACTCCTCACGCGCCGCGATGTGATTGTGGTTGCGTCGGTCTCGTGTATCTATGGATTGGGAAGTCCGGAGGAATACGAAAAGGTGCATGTGAAACTCACGGTTGGCGCACCACATTCACGCGCGGATTTAATTCGCGAGCTGGTGAAGGTGTATTTTGAACGAACCACCGCAGACTTAACACCGGGAAACTTCCGTGCGATTGGTTCGGTGGTCGAGGTGATGCCGGTCAACGAAAAGATTGTGTATCGCATCGACTGCGCAGGTGACCGTATTGTTTCAATCGAAACCATTGATTCGGTCTCGCACACCATTCGCGAAAAACCAGAAACTATTTTTATATTTCCCGCGAAGCACTTCGTTTCGAGCGATGCGCAAGGAAAAATCGCTGCAGGAACCATCAAGGCGGAACTCGAAGAACAGCTTGCGAAATTTGAGCGCGAAGGAAAACTTCTTGAAGCGGAACGATTGAAGCGCCGTACAACGTACGACCTCGCGATGATTCGTGAAGTCGGGTATGTGGGCGGTATCGAAAACTACTCGCGTCACTTCGATGGACGAGCACCCGGGGAGCCGCCATACACCCTCCTCGATTACTTCCCGAAGAAAGCCGATGGCACCGCGGACTTTCTCACGGTGATTGATGAGTCGCACGTGACGATTCCGCAAATTGGCGGCATGTATGCGGGTGACCAATCGCGCAAGAATACGCTCGTTGAACACGGTTTTCGCCTGCCATCAGCGCGTGACAATCGTCCGCTCACGTTCGAAGAATTTGAAGCAAAAATTGGACAAACTATCTACACGTCTGCAACGCCGGCTGCCTTTGAATTGACCCACAGCGATCCAAAGGTCGGTGGACAGATCGTTGAGCAAATCATTCGACCGACTGGCTTGATTGACCCAGAGGTGATTATTCGTCCAATTCAGCAGAAAGGCGACTACAAGGGTCAGGTGCAAGATTTTATTGAAGAGACAGAAAAAGTGATTAAGCGCGGAGGACGTGTCCTTGCAACAACGCTCACAAAGCGCATGGCGGAAGATCTTTCTGACTATCTCAAAGAGCGTGGTATCAAGTCTATCTACCTCCACAGTGACGTGAAGACCATTGAGCGCATCGAAATCCTCACAAACTTCCGAAAAGGGGAGTTCGACATCATTGTTGGCGTGAACTTGCTTCGTGAAGGACTCGATCTTCCCGAGGTTGAGTTGATTGGAATCCTCGACGCGGATAAAGAAGGGTTCCTCCGTTCGGAAACTTCCTTGATTCAAACAATCGGTCGCGCTGCACGAAACATTCTTGGGCGCGTGATTCTCTATGCGGACGTACTGACCGGTTCGATGGAGCGTGCAATCGGCGAGACCAACCGTCGTCGTGCGATTCAAACCGCACACAATGAGACACACGGCATCACACCGATTACCATTAAGAAGAAAATCTCCGACATCACCGACCAGTTGTCGCGTGAGCGTGCAGAAACGCTTGAAGGTATGGTCGCGCTCGACCTCTCGGTCTCCGGTGGCAACGTGAAGCGTTTGATTAAACAAAAAGAGACACAGATGAGCGAGGCAGTGAAGGTGCTCGACTTCGAAACTGCAGCACTCCTTCGCGATGAAGTCTTTGCCCTTGAACAGATGGCAGGAACAGGAAAGCAGCGTGCTGGACGAAAGAAAAAATAAACGAGCCCGCTTTTTGCCGGGCCCGTCTTGAATGAAGTCTCTCTTGTGAGACTTCATTCATTCCACAACAGGCGTTGTACGACTTTCTTTGACTCCGTCTTCCGCCACGACTCCCGCCGTATCGTGCGCATATTGCGAGGAGACCGATGGCGAAATGATACACGAGTCGTTATCTCCTCGACGACTCGTTCCTCCAAATCACAACTCTTTTCTTCGGGGACGTCTTGAGATCCAATGTCTTCCATCACCACCTCTTTGTACGTTATTTTCCTGTCAGCATAGTAGGTCTTTGAACTATGAGAAGATACTTGACAATTCTATTTATAGGAGTATAATGCTATCCAGAAGATCATCACAAGGAAATAGGAACGTACGTCTTGGATTATAGCCCTTGAAATAAGGGTTTTGAGGTCTCTAACCCAAGACGTACAACTTCAATGCAGGTCAACGAAGGACACAGGAGGATTGTCATGGAAAGCATCCGTCAGCAGGAGCCGTCGTTGGAGCAGATCGTCGCCATCACCCGGCCGCAGCAGCCGTCCACCCGCCAGTGGGTGGAGCGGCGTCTCGGGAAGGTGTTGGAGTCCCGCGAGTTCTTCAGCAAGAAGAACGCAAACGTGGACTTCCGCGAGATCGATCGACTGATCGACTCCGCCGCGAGCATGCTGAGCAAGTTGCCGGACAAGCCGGGAATCAACTACGTGCTGGTGAAGCGAGCACTCGACGACGCCCAGCGTCGCATGGAGATCAGCGTTCACGCCGATCTCGAGCGACGCTTCGTCGAGGCCTTCCAGAACAGCTTTCCGACGGAGTTCGTGGAGGCCGTGCTGTCCGTCACCACCGCGGCGCGTGAGAGGAGTGCGCAGGAGGGGAGAAATCTCCTACTGACCTTCACCTACGCGCTCGGCAACACGGCGAAGCTCGCCTACCTCTGCCATCAGCACAGCATCGCGGTTCCCGCGTCGCTCCTGCCGTCCACCAAGACCACGGTGCTGGCCTTCCCGGTCAGCAAGAGGCCGCGGCGGGCGGGCCACAACCCCGTGGTCAACGTGGACCACGAGATCAAGGACCTCGGCAACAGCGTGGCTCCTCGGCAGGACCATCTCGTCGACGCGACGACCCTGCCGCTGGGCTCGAGCATCAACGCGACGCTCGAGATGGGACAGGATCGCAAGACGTTCCTTCCGCAGTGGGAGGGGCGTCTGGAGGACGGCACGTTCTGTGTCCTCGAAGCGACGAGCCCGGAGCCGAGCGGGGAGAACATCCTCGCTCGCTACACGGTGGTTCGACGGAGCAAGAGAGGACTGCTCTTCCTCCGCTTCGAGGGTGAGATCGAAGTCGAGACCAAGCCCCGGCGCGTGAAGAAGGCCAAGAAGTAGTTCCGAAGTCCTTGAGGGCCCAACCAGCGATGGTTGGGCCCGTTTTGCGTCTAAAACTCTCTCCCGTGCTATACTCAAAAATCGCTACACCCCCTCTAGAGGAACTTGGGGTGACGTTTGCGTATACCTATGACAAAAAAACAAGACCACAACAACGATGAGTTAATTGTAAAAGGCGCACGAACTCACAACCTCAAAGACATCACGGTTTCGATGCCACGAAACAAGATGGTGGTATTCACGGGACTCTCCGGTTCAGGAAAATCATCGCTCGCATTCGATACCATTTTTGCGGAAGGGCAGCGGCGCTACGTCGAATCACTCTCCGCATACGCTCGCCAGTTCATCAGTCAGATGCCAAAACCCGATGTGGATGAAATCATCGGCCTTTCTCCTGCAATTTCAATTGATCAAAAGTCGCGTTCAAACAATCCGCGCTCAACGGTCGCGACCATCACCGAAATCTATGACTACCTTCGCATCCTCTATGCTCGCATCGGCGTGCCGCACTGTTTGGTGTGTGGTGAACCGATTAAGCGTCTGACCACGCAAGAAATCCAAGGGTTCATCATGGAAAAAGTGAAAGCAGCAGGAAAAGGATTGAAGAAGTCGTCGGATAAGGGTTTAAAAGAGGCGGTTTCTGATGCGCTTACGAAACAACCATCACTCGAACTCTATGCGCCGGTGGTGCGTGGACGAAAGGGAGAATACTACCAACTACTCTACGACCTCTTGAGCAAAGGATTCAGTGAAGTGCTTGTTGATGGCAAGCGAAAGATGCTCCGTGAGCAGATTGTCCTCGAGAAACACAAGAAGCACGACATCGATGTGTTGACCGATCGCATTACACTCGCTGAATTTGCTGAAAGCCCTGATGGTGCACGCGAACGATTGCGCGAAGCACTTGAGCGCGCACTCAATGAAGCAAGCGGCTTGGTGCGCATTGTAATCACGTCAAAAGATACTTTCACCAAAGAGGGTGTGAACGATATTGGCACGGTGACGTCATCGAAGTTTGCCTGTCCAAACGACGGCTACTCGTATCCTGAAATCGAACCGCGTCTCTTTTCCTTCAACAGCCCATACGGCGCATGTCCGGAGTGTAACGGCCTGGGAACACGTCATTTCTTTGGTGATGAAGCATGTCACCTCTGTCACGGTGCACGTCTTCGTGAAGAAGCACTCAATGTGAGAATTCACGGCAAGAATGTGGTCGAAGTGGCTTCATTCTCGGTTGATGCCGCACATGCGTTTTTTGAAGGCCTCGACCTCACCGACAAAGAAAAAGAAATCTCGAAGGTGATTGTGCGTGAGATTAAAGATCGCCTACTCTTCATGAAAAATGTTGGCATCGGCTACCTCACGCTCGATCGTCGTGCCCACACACTCTCCGGTGGCGAAGCGCAACGTATCCGTCTCGCATCGCAACTTGGTTCGGGGCTCGTCGGCGCGCTCTATGTCCTCGATGAGCCGACCATTGGTCTGCACTCGCGTGATAATGATCGATTAATCAAAACGCTTTTGAATCTTCGCGATCTTGGGAACACGATCATCGTTGTTGAGCACGATGAGGAAACTATTTTTTCCGCGGACTACATCGTTGATATTGGTCCCGGCGCTGGTGTACACGGCGGGGAAGTTGTTGTCTCGGGGTATCTCGAAGACCTTTTGACTGCAAAGAAAAACGAATCAAAATCGCTCACGCTTTCATACTTGCGCGGGGAAGAATCAATTCCCGTGCCTGAAAAACGTCGCGACTCCGATAAGGGAACAATTAAGATTCGAGGCGCTTCTGCATTCAACATCAAAAACATGAATGTTGATTTTCCACTCGGACGGTTCACCGTAATCACAGGTGTGTCCGGTTCTGGTAAATCAACGTTGATGTATGAAGTGCTTCATAAAAACCTTCAGGCACGCTTTGAACGTAAGTATCGATCCGCGAATGTTTACAATTGCGCATCAATCACTGGGCTCGAGTATGCGTCCCGTGCAATTTTGATTGACCAATCACCAATCGGGCGCACCTCGCGCTCTAATCCTGCAACATACACCGGCGCGTTCACGCACATACGCGATATGTTTGCTGCGACCGCTGAAGCACGAGCGCGTGGCTGGAAAGCAAATCGGTTCTCTTTCAATGTGAAGGGCGGGCGTTGTGAGGCATGTGAAGGAAAGGGAGAAATTGCGGTTGAAATGCACTTTCTGCCAACCGTGTATGTTGGGTGCGATGTGTGCCATGGGAAGCGCTTTATGAAGGAGACGCTTGAGGTTGAGTACAAAGGAAAAAATATTCATGACGTGTTGTCGATGACGGTTGAGGAGTCACTCGCATTCTTTAATGAGATTCCAGCAATCTACGATCGTCTACGAACGCTCTCTGATGTTGGCTTGGGGTACCTTGAGCTCGGTCAATCTGCAACCACGCTTTCCGGCGGAGAGTCGCAACGCGTCAAAATCTCGTCCGAACTCTACCGTCCGCACGTGCACAAGACAATCTATCTTCTTGACGAGCCAACCATTGGACTTCACTACGAAGATGTACGAAAACTGATTGAAATCTTGCAAACATTGGTTGCAAAGGGAAACACCGTTATGGTAATCGAGCACAACATGGACGTTATCAAAAGCGCAGACTATATTATTGATATAGGACCTGACGGTGGTATTGCGGGCGGAAATCTCGTTGCCAAAGGAACACCAGAAGATGTCGCAGAAACTGACACGCACACCGGCGTCTATCTCCGTCGCGCGCTTCGCGAGGCAAAAAAACGTACGCATAACAAACACGTATGACCCTTGACCGAACCCAAGACTCACTACATCAGTCTGACCTTAGAAAAGAGGCCGACAGGGATCGTGAAGCTGCGCTCAAGAAGACACAAATTGCGGACGAATTAAAAAATCGAACGCACCGAGAGCGTCTCGAGGGGGACAAACGTCGAGCGGAAGACGAGTTGAAAAGAAAACGTGAGGAACTTGCTCGTGTAGAGCAAGCCTTGAACGATGCGAACGAACGGAAAGAAAACGCAGATAAAAAGTCTCGCGAACACACAGGTATGGCGCGTGATAGTCGGTCAGCGGCGACAAGAAAGGCAACAGAAACAAAATTGAAATCGCGGCTCGGCGTCATTAGCCAAGAGATTAGAAAGTTTTCGACCAACAAGGTGTCGGACGTCTCACTTCCGTCGCATGATGCGGTTGGCGCCAGCGAAACAAAACTCGCCCACGCACGTTCTGAAAAAGAACGACTTACGCTCGAGTATGAACAGGTAACACGCGACATTACAATTTTGAAGGAGCAACTCAAGGAAAAGGAGCTTCTCGCAAAAAAACTTGTCGATGAACAAAAGAAAAGTGATGAGCAGGTGCGCGCCCTCCAATCCAGTCACATGACAATGAAAGAAGAGCACAGACGAAAGACGGAAGCCCACGAAAAGGCCTCTGCAGCAAAGAAGGAGGCGGAAGAAAAAACACAAGAGCTTGAAGAGGAGAAGCAGACTATAGAAATACAACTTGAGGCACTTGCGGACGAAGCAAAACAAGAGGACGTTGAGCGACGGGCGCACGAGCAGGTTGTTTCGGACTCTGTCAGCGAGAGTGCACGAATGACAACCCAGGTTGCCGACGCACAGCGAAAACAGAGAGGGTTACAAAGTGAGATTCAAAGACAGGAAGCTGTATTGCGCGATATCGAGAGTGAGTTGAAAAAGATTCCGAGAATATAAAATATATACAAGCAAATGGCGCGCTCCCGAACATCGGTCGCGCGCCATAAAGAGCTGGTCGGGAGAGGCGGTCAGCAGCCGACGTCGTGGAAGCGAGCGTCGAACCCTTCACGCGAGGGAAGAATCGGATCTCGCTGCCTTGTGCAGTCGTGCGATGGTGCCACGGGCGCAGGCAGACGCTCCGCGACAACCACTCCTGGCTTCGGTGTCTCCTCGTGGAGTGAATACGCTCCACCCGCCGGGGGATCCGTCTTTTCCTTTGGGACGGTGTCGGTCATCGTTGCTCCTCTCTGTGTTACTCCGTGGAACCACCCTCTGCGGCGACTCTGCTGAAAACGTTTGCGACTTTCACACATGAGCGCGCCCCTTCCGTTGGTCTGGTGCTGATGCTACATTCTCACCTATGAACCGTCAAGATTTGGACACAATCAATCTCCCCGATGCACCCGGCGTGTACGTGTTTAAACGTGGACGAGTAATTCTCTATGTGGGTAAGGCCACATCACTCAAAAGTCGTGTCCGGAGCTACTTTTTGCCGAATGCGGTTGAGTCCCGTGGTCTGAAGATTCCCAAAATGCTTTCGGAAGCGACAACGGTTGCCTACGAGCAAACCGACTCAGTTCTCGAGGCGTTGATTCGAGAGTCATACCTCATCAAGAAGCATCAGCCACCGTATAACGCGAAAGAGAAAAGCGATACGAGCTTTAATTATGTTGTGATTACCGACGAGGCATTTCCGCGTCTTTTCACAATGCGTGAGCGAGACCTTCTCACCACAAAGGAGCACATTACATATACGTTTGGCCCGTTTCCGCATGGAGGACAATTGAAAGATGCCCTGAAAATTATTCGTAAGATTTTTCCCTATCGTGGGAAGACCGATGCGCCACTTCCAACCAGCAAGCGCCGTGCCTCGAAACTCTATGAGGAGATAGGTCTTGTGCCGAAGGGTGCGGGTTCGTTGGATTCACAAGAGTATAAAAAAACGATTCGGCACCTCGTACTTTTTTTTGAAGGGAAGAAAAAGGCACTTGTGCAATCACTCGAACGTACGATGCGTACATATGCGAAAGAAAAATCATTTGAGGCGGCATCTGAAATCAAGCGCCAGTTGTTTGCAGTGCAACACATCAACGACGTTGCGATACTTTCGAATCTCGAATCTAGTGCCCCACATCTGTCCACCAGAATTGAAGCATACGATGTTGCACACACATCAGGTGAAGATGTCGTTGGGGTGATGACTGTTGTGCGGGGAGGGGAGACCGTACGAAGTGACTACCGCATGTTCAAGATTCGCACAGGAAACGGAAAACGCTTGGTGAATGATACGCTTGCGCTTGCGGAAATCATCGAGCGAAGGTTCGGACACCCTGAATGGCCGTACCCCAAACTTATTGTTGTTGACGGATCAACGGCGCAGGTTCGAATTGCAGAGAAAACACTCGAAGCATTGGAGTTAAAAATACCCGTGGTTGGTGTTGTGAAGAACGACCGTCACCGACCGGAGCGTTTGATTGGGGATGCTCGCTTTACCACCGACTACGCCCGAGAAATCCTCTTGGCCAACAGTGAAGCGCACCGTTTTGCAATTGGTTTTCATCGTCAAAAACAACGACACCGGCATCTCTCCTAACCCCTGCTTTTTGATACATGTCTAGTAGCGGGAAGCGGGGGAGCGTTATGCCCCCGTTTTCTTTTTTGTATGAGTTATACTATTTCATGACACGAATTCGCGTCGGCGTTTTGAGAGGAGGTCCAAGCACTGAGTACGAGGTGTCCTTGAACACCGGCAAGTCGGTTCTCGACGAGCTTTCAAAACACGAAGACTACCAACCAATCGATATTTTTATTGATAAGAAAGGGGAGTGGCACCTCCACGGTTCTCCGACCGATCCAGCGGATTTACACCTCCACATTGATATTGCATTTAATGCGATGCATGGGGAGTATGGTGAAGACGGACAAATCCAACAGATTCTTGAGAACATAAAAATGCCGTACACCGGATCGGGAGTTGTGCCATCAGCGCTTGCGATGCATAAGGGTCGTGCAAAGAAGCATTTCAAAGATGTGGGAATTCCTGTTGCTCCGAGCAGCGAGTTTTCGGTGACAGAGGGGGACGAACCCGCACTTCGTGAAATCTTCCGTACCATGCCCGGACCATACATCGTGAAGCCACTCACAGGAGGATCGTCGGTGGGTGTTCGTATTGCACACAGCTACCCAGAACTTCACGAGGCAGTGTTTGCTGCAGCAGAAACTTCACCGGATGTGTTAATCGAGCGATTGGTGAAAGGAAGGGAAGCAACCTGCGGTGTGATTGACGATTTCCGTGGTGAAGAACACTACGCGCTCTTGCCGGTTGAAATCGTTCCGCCAGAATCGTCTACTTTTTTTGATTACAACGCAAAATATTCTGGTGGTACGCAAGAAATCGTACCCGGACGATTTTCTCGTGAAGAAACAGATACAATCCAAGATTACGCGCGTCGTGCGCACAAAGCGCTCGGAATGCGGGACTATTCACGTTCGGATTTCATCGTGACACCAAAACAAGTCTATATACTCGAAACAAACTCACTTCCAGGACTTACCAGTGAGTCGCTTCTACCAAAATCTTTGAACGCGGTTGGTTCAAGCGTGCTTGAATTTTTGGAGCACACTATCAAACGTGCTCACGCAAGGCGGTAGACGGCAATAGCTAAAGAAGCTAAAGAATGGTTTTCCTTTGATACGCTTACGCAAGCTTTTCTTCAATTTTCATCACCAGTTCGTCCAGTGGCCACGCACCCTTGATGATGTAGTCTTTCATGCTGTGCTCGACGGCCTGCGAGACATTCTCCATATCGTCAGAATTTGAGAGCATCACCACGCGTGCGGTTTTTCCCCATGTGTCCTCATTCAACCCATCGAGAACTTCCCAGCCGTTCATCTGTGGCATCATGATGTCGAGGAGTATGAGGTCAGGGTGGTTAGCGAGTGCTTGGGTGAGCCCCTCTTTCCCATCGTGTGCAACGCTCACTTCGTATCCTTTTGAAATGAGTTTGTCGTGGAGTGTGTTTACAAGCGCTTGATCATCATCAACAACGAGGATGTGTTTTGGTGTTTGTTCCATATATCCGTAGAGTAGCAAACGACATGCTGGTTCTACAAGGATTATTGATTTTTTTGCTAGAATCGGTAGAATGGTCTCTGTCTGGGCCCTTAGCTTAGTTGGTAGAGCGCCTCATTTGCAATGAGGAGGTCATCGGTTCGAATCCGATAGGGTCCACAAACGTTACGAAAACCTGCCCTGCGGCAGGTTTTTAGTTTGGGGAAAGCGGAGCGAAAGGCAAAAACCGCGAGCTGGGGTCGCGGGATTTTTTGTCAGAAAAATACCTGTGACCACAAACGAATTGAATCCCTAATACAAATTGAGTACACTGAGCGCCGATAGAATGCGGGCCGTATCTTTGATACGAACCCTCACTCGATGAGAATATTCATGAAATCATGATATTCTGCATCTCGTATCGGGCCGTAGTATACCGGTAGTACATGCGCTTCGGGTGCGTAGAGACCGAGTTCGATTCTCGGCGGCCCGACAATTTGGAGGGGCGAGCACATGAACTGCTTCATGTGTGTCCGAAATCGAAAGGCGGAGTCTTGTTCCGAAGGAACGGACGAGCCGGGGTCGAGAATTCTTATGAGCGGAGCGAGTTAGAAATTCGTGACCGATTCCTTGCCTGCTGACAGGCAGGTCGGCGGCCCGACAATTTGGAGGGGCGAGCACACTCTTGTCACACTCGGTGTCCTTGCAAGGATGCTTCTCAAACAAACCACACAAAAGGGCTTGACCTACCGCGTCTTAGAGGAGACAATAGTCCGGCCGAATTAGCCCTTAATATCGAAATATATGAGCGACGACGTAGTACGCAATCCACAGGATGCTATCGCAGAGGCAGAAGTAACTGA
Organism: uncultured Candidatus Saccharibacteria bacterium; assembly: GCA_964634615.1. Classification (GTDB taxonomy): domain Bacteria; phylum Patescibacteriota; class Minisyncoccia; order Phycocordibacterales; family EsbW-18; genus EsbW-18. The sequence goes on along the minus strand of CAZWLQ010000002.1, from coordinate 18,330 downwards.
AGCGGTAGGAGAAGATGCGGTAGCGGCACCAGAAGAAGTAGCAGATGTTGAAGAAGTTGAAGAGATGGAGGAAGAAAAGGAAGAAGGAGGAGACGAAGCCGGAGAATAAGAGATACGAAAACACCCCCTGCGATGCAGGGGGTGTTTTCGTAAGAGCTGTACGATATACTGAAGATAATAAAGTATTATCGGCTCTAATTTCCTCGCACATGTTCACCATTGGACTCAAGGGCGCACACATTGATATTACACCGGCTATCCGCACATATGCGGAAGAAAAAATAAAAACACTTGAGCGATTTGTTGACAGTGCAAACGAGGACGTGTTTGTAGAGGCAGAACTCGGAACGACCACGCATCATCATCAGCAGGGCAATATCTTTCGAGCGGAAATTACACTACGAACCCCACACATAAGCGTTCGAGCAGAGGCAGAGAAAGAAGATTTGTACGTTGCAATCGATGCAGCAAAAGACGAGTTAATCGAGGAACTTAAGAAAAACAAGGCGCGTCACCAGACGTTGATTCGCAAAGGGGGACGTATGTTTAAAGATATTGTACGGAAGATGGGATTTGGAGAGTAGTGCTCCGTGCTTTGACATCGCAGGGGAAGCGGGTATTATCATTCTGAACTTGTTCCACAGAAAGGAGAGACCGTGGCGGTTATCGTTGAAATAAAGACGAGGATGATGATGTGTCAATGCGACAGTGGAAAATGCCTCGCCCGATTCCCTGTCCCAAAAGATTTCGAAGCTGCTTCTTCATCGCAATACGTTGTGATTGCGTCCTCGTGTCGACGTTACAAGGCGAATGATGACGACGAAGTCGTTCATCGCAGCGAGCACTTCTTCGCCTTGAGAGTTAAGGACCCGTCGCGATTTCGATCGGCGAATGTCTGGGATCTCCCCGAGATGGACGTCATCCATCAAGACCGAGTTCCCGGCACCTCATGAACCCCCTGCATCGTATGCGGGGGTTCGATTCGTTTAGGAATTATTTTTCAGAAACTCTTCGTACGCCATCTCTTTCCGTCCCTCGGGAATAACTTTTTTGACGACAAAGACGCCATCTTTCAGTCTGGCATCGGTGATAATGACACGAACCTCTTTTCCACGATGGTTTGCCATGAAATATGTTCGTGGCCACATATCGTATGCTAAAAATTTTCTGTAGTTTGTTGTTGCGTCGGTAGCAAGATCAAGTAGTCCGACCTCCTTTTTTATTTTCGTGCAATAGGTTGCTGCCGCGTGGTCCTGTTCTTTTGGAGAAATGTCGCCGGCAACCCACTGCGAAAGTGTTTCTGCGAGAAGCGACCCTCCAAGGTCACCGAGGAGTTGATAGAGCTCCGATGCGCGCTGTGGCCACACAGAAGGGCTCGCCTTTTTCTGAGCAAGAATCGGCCCATGGTCCATTTCTTCATCAAGGAGCATTACCGAAACGCCAACGGTATCCCCCGACGGCTCGGCGAGAACCTGGGATTCAATGGGGGAAGGGCCACGATGTTTTGGCAAAAGCGACGGATGCATGTTGAGTGTGCCCTGTGGCGCGAGCGAAAGAAGTGACTGTGGAAGAATTTTTCCATACGCTACGACGACAAAAATATCTGCGTGTACATCAGCGATTTCTTTGAGGAAGGTTTCATCAGAGAGTTTTGTTGGTGTGAGCACTGGAATGTTGTGTGTCTCAGCCCACACGCGGACAGGCGATTGCGTGAGTACCAGTCCTCGACCGCGTGGTTTGTCTGGTGCAGTCACAATCAATGCAGGGAGAAGGTTCGTTGCCTTGAGTGCATCGAGCGACGCCACGGCGATTGTGGGCGTGCCAAAAAAGATATATCGAAATGAGCCCGCCCCACCAGAGTTTTTTGAAGGATTGTGTGTGGCCATTGGCGTCTAGTCATTACTTTCTGCACGTGCTTTGAGCGCGATACCTAAAACTCTCACCGGGCTCACGCACGTATAGCATTCGCGCCATTAATAATCGCGTCACGTTCTTCGAGCGAAAGCTCATGGAGGTTTCGTGCGGTATCGATGAAGAGTTTCCCGTCGAGATGGTCTGTTTCGTGTTGGAAAATCTGTGCCAAGAGACCTGACGCACCAACTGTGAAGCGTTTACCGTGCTCATCATACGCTCGTATTTTTGCTTTTTTTGAACGAGAGACTTCGCCGTATAAGAAGCGTACGGAGAGACACCCCTCCTCGAGCCATGCTTTTTCCTTGGAAAGACTCACAATTTCAGGGTTTATGAAAACTTTATCAGGAGGCGTTTCGGCGTCTTTTTTCTTTTTCAAAATAAATCCAGCGATGACAAAGATTCGCAAGGGAACGCCAATTTGGGGGGCTGCGATTGCAACACCGTCGGACTGGGACGCGAGCGCGGTTTTCATGCGGGAAAGAATCTCTGAAAGTTTTTTACTACCGATATCGGCAAGCGAAACAGAGGTCGCGTTGCCGCGAAGTACTGGACTACCATCCTGAACGATTTCTACCATGATTGTATTGAGTATATCGCGCGTTGCTGTTTCGGGCTAGAAAAAAAGCCCGGGGCGGTTGTTGGGAGACCGCGCCGGGTGGGAGGAGAAAGGAGCCGGAGGCGTGCGAGGTCAAACGCACTCGTAACACACCGCCAGTTCCAAAAAGGAAAATACACCAAAGCAATATTTTCGTCAAGGGTGTTCCATGGTATCGTCTTTGCGTATGAAAGTATTTGTTGGCATGAGCGGTGGCGTAGATAGTTCAGTGTCCGCCGCTCTCTTGAAAGAAGCAGGGCATGACGTCACGGGGGTTTTCATCAAGACCTGGCATCCGGATTTTTTGGAGTGCACATGGCGCGAGGAGCGAGAGGACGCCATGCGCGTTGCCGCAGAGCTTCAGATTCCATTCCTCACCTGTGATCTCGAAGAGGTATACAAACGAGAAGTTGCGGACTACATGATTCGCGAGTATGCAAAAGGGCGCACGCCGAATCCCGATGTGATGTGTAATCAACACGTCAAGTTCGGAGCATTTTTTGCCTGGGCGAGAGAACAAGGAGCAGAGAAAATAGCAACGGGACATTACGCACGTGTTGATGAGTCAGTCGATGATTCGGGCGCCACAGTGTTTACCCTGCGCACCGGCATTGATGAAACAAAGGATCAAAGCTATTTCCTCTGGACGCTTACACAAGAGGTTCTTGCGCATGTGCTGTTTCCCGTTGGTTCCATGAAAAAAACCGATGTGCGCGAGTACGCGATGCGTCTCGGACTTTCGGTGGCGCAGAAGAAGGATAGTCAGGGTGTCTGCTTCTTGGGACACGTGGATATGAAAGAGTTTCTCAAGCGTTTCATTACTGTTACACCGGGCGACGTGCTTGATGAAGATCAAAAAGTGATTGGACGTCACGAGGGCGCGCTTCTCTATACGCTTGGTGAGCGCCGTGGATTTGTCATCACAACAAAGACTCCACACGATGCCCCGCGCTATGTCATTGCCAAAAATATGGAAGCAAATACCATCACGGTGTCCGAGCACCCACATGAGTCGTCGCAGGGTCGTACACAGCGAATCACTATATCGGACGTCTCCTGGACGAGAGCGCTCTCAGACGCAGATCCTCTCTCGTGTCGCTTCAGGTACAGGCAACCGAGCATTCCCTGCACACTTGAGCAAAAAGATTCCCAAAGTGTCGTTGTATTTAAAGAGCCGGTCTCGTTTGCGACCCCCGGGCAGTCATTGGTTCTCTATACAGGCGAAGAATGTCTTGGAGGTGGAATCATCGATTCGACCGAGTAGTGTGCGTGATATACTTTTGGTATATCCACGTACACACCATGAATCACTTCCGCCCCTTTTTGACGATTGCGCTCCTTCTTGTTGTTCTCGGTCTTGTCCTTGCACTCTCCGGACGCCGCGTTGAGGCGCCAGCGGTCGAAGCACCGGCAAGCACGAGCACATCTGAAACACCCGAACCTTCTGCGTCAGGGATTCTCGTCACGGATTCTTTTGCGAACGGAACGCATACATACACGTTTGATCTCTATCTTCCGACGCCGTGTCACTCACTCTCAAAACCGGACGTGCTCATACGTGAATCATATCCAGAACAAATCGTTATTGCGTACACCGTGGTGCCTCCTGCTGACGGCGTGATGTGCGTGCAGGTCATCAGTCGCGTGACAGTATCTGTGGATGCGGTCGCAAGTGCTCAAGCGGTGCTTTCATCAATCACATTAAACAGCGCTTCAATTGCCTTTACGGTTGCCGCCGCATCATACTAATCACCACATGCTCGTTACAAAACTCGACGGAACCATAGAAGAATTTGATGAAGCAAAGCTCAAGCACTCGCTCTTTAATGCGGGCGCAACTGAGTCAATTGCAAACGATATTGTTCGCCAGATCGAGCAGGGACTTTCGCCAGGAGTGACCACGTCAAGCATCTACAAACATGCTCGCCGATTGCTTCGGAAGCACACCGACCACCCCGTTGTTGCCCGTTATTCGCTCCGCCGTGCGATTCTTGAGCTTGGGCCATCCGGTTACCCATTCGAAAAAATTCTTGGTGAGGTCTTTCGATTGAAGGGATATCAGGTTGAGGTGGGTAGAATGCTTCAGGGAAAGTGTGTTGAGCACGAAATCGATGTTCTCGCACGAAACAACCAGAAATTAATTCTCGGCGAAGCAAAGTTCCACAATAACCAAGGATTCAAAACCGATGTGAAAGTCGCGCTCTACATACACGCGCGGTTTCTTGATGTACAGGCGGCGGATTTCGATGGATTGTGTCCTAAAAACGGCGTGTGCGAATCGTGGCTTATCACGAACACTAAATTCACCGATGCAGCAATCAAATATGGTGAATGCGTTGGTATCACCATGATCGGGTGGGGATACCCTAAAAAGGGCAACGTGCAGGACTTGATTGAGCAAACCGGGCTCCATCCGCTCTCGTCGTTGACGACGCTTTCAAAGAAAGAAAAAGATGCATTGTATGCGCAAGGATTGGTACTCTGTCGAAACATCACCGAGAACCCAAACCTTCTCGAGACAATCGGTGTGACCGGTCAAAAGGTTGATACTATCCTTGAAGAGGCGCATCGGCTCTGCATGCCACCGGCTCTGTAAGAACATCGTATGCCACAGGAAGCGCAAACTCATTTTTTCAAAACACACAAAATCACCGTCATCGCGTCGATTCTCTGTCTTGGCGTCGGATTCATCGCAGGAAGATTTACACTTCGTGATCGTGCAGAAAAAACACTCGAACCACTATCGGTCGAGGGCGAGATTATGTCGGGGACGACAACCGCAACAGGGACAATCGAGCGCGGCATTCACGTGTATGAAGGTGTTGGCGAAACCATCAGTGTTCTCGATCAAAAAGCGGGGAGTGCGGTCGCTGTCGCTGCGGTAGCGCTCTCGCATCCAGGATGGGTTGCGGTGCGCGAAGAAAAAAACGGTGAAGGAGGAAATATTCTCGGTGCCGCATGGTTTGATGAAGGCACGCAGGGCGGCACGATACCACTTCTTCGTGGAACAATGCCGGGTGCGCAGTACCACGCGTACCTCTTGCTTGATGACGGCGACAAAATATTTGATCTCGCAGACGATGTTCCAATCACCAAAAACGGATTACTTATTTTACAAACATTCACAACATACTAAACTGTCTCTATGGATGCACTTGACCCACAGATTGCTGCTTACGCGCTTAACGTACTCATTGCGCTTCTCCTCGGCATGCTCTTGGGCGTTGAACGAACACTTGCGCATAAGACCGCGGGATTGCGAACGTACGGACTGGTCTCCATGGGCTCCGCGCTTTTTATCGTCATTGCGCAACTAGTGGGCGATACACAAATGATGGTGACGGGAGCAGACATTATGCGAGTCACCGCAGGTATCATCACCGGCATTGGCTTCTTGTGTGCGGGTGTAATCATCCTTCGCGACCAAACAATCGTCGGATTGACGACTGCGGCGGGTCTTTGGATTGCATCAGGCATTGGTATCGCTGCGGGATTCGGACTCTACACCATCGCATTCTTCACAACCTTTCTCACACTTCTCACACTGACTATCTTTTGGTACGTAGAAAAGAGCTTAACCACAACCCTTCCTGTCAAAAATGAAGAAAAGATATAGACACTCTTGACTTTTTGGTTTTTTCAAATATAATGTAAACCCAGGTAGCTGTCGCGTGGCAGCTAGTTCTTCAAGCAATTCAACAACTCGGAGGAAATCCGATGAGCGGAAATGGAGCAGGTCAAGCCGCAATTCTCGGGATCCTGTTTGTGATGGAGGAGCAGGGTCAGAGTCCACTCTCGATCAAGATCCTGAAGGGATGCGGCTTCAATGCCGCCGACATCACCTCCCTCTGGGTAGGAGGATTCGTCGGTCTGAAGGCGCCGGAGGGACACATCAACGAAAAGGACTCCGACGGCAGTACGGAGCGGGACTATCCCGACGACAGCATCGTGACCCTGACGGACAAGGGTCGGACCTACATCCTCCGCTCGCGGGGCCTCTCGAAGGCCTCCTAGTAGGAGGCATGGCGACGCAGATCGCTACAAGGCCGGACGCACACTCGATGTGCGCCGGCCTGATCTTTTTTCATGATACAATCGCTTCGATGGCATACACACGCTACCTCAAAAATTTTGATCCAAACTCAAACGATCCATTCAAGCTTTCGCGCAGCAAGATTGATATGTTTGTCGAGTGCCCACGTTGTTTTTATCTTGACCGTCGTCTCGGCGTCTCGCGCCCATCGATGCCAGGCTTCACGTTGAACGTGGCCGTTGACCACCTCCTTAAGAAAGAATTTGATACCCACCGCGCGAAAGGTGAGCCACATCCGATGATGGAACGCTATGGTATTGATGCAATTCCGTTCGATCATCCCGAGCTTGATGTGTGGCGCGAGAACTTTAAGGGTGTTCAAGCGGTCTTTGAGCCAGCAAATTTTTTAATCACTGGAGCGGTTGACGATGTGTGGGTGAATCCAGCAGGCGAACTGCATGTTGTTGACTACAAAGCGACCAGCAAGGCGGAAGACCCAAACCTCGACGGTATCTGGCAACAGGGATACAAACGACAAATGGAAATCTATCAGTGGCTTCTTCGACAAAACGGTTTCAATGTTTCGGACACGGGGTATTTCGTCTACGTCAATGGTAAGAAAGACCGAGAAGCGTTCGATGCGCGCCTTGATTTTGATGTGCATGTGATTCCATACACCGGCAACGGCGATTGGATTGAACCAACACTGATGCGTGCGAAGGAATGCCTGATGGGCGAGACGATTCCTGAAATTGGTGAGCGGTGCGAATTTTGTCCGTATCGCGACAACGCAGGAAAAGCATTTCGTGCGATGGTCTTAGAAGAAAAGAAAAAATCAACCGATGAAGGCAAACTCTTTTAATGGCACACAAACACCCTTCGCACAGAAGGTGTATGCGATTGTCGCGAAGATTCCGAAGGGCATGATGATGACCTACGCGGGTGTTGCAAAGAAAGCAGGGAAGCCAGGTGCAGCCCGAGCTATCGGCACCATCATGAGCAAGAATCGCGACAAACGCGTGCCATGTCATCGTGTGATTCGTTCTGACGGTGGTATGGGCGGGTATGCGTTTGGCGGTGTTGCAAAGAAGCGCGCGATTTTGAAGAGAGAGGGAGCGCTGCAATAAAAGGCATAGACTTTTTTATATGAAGGAGTATTGTGCCTTCAGAACTGAACGGCCGTGCGACTACTCGTGCGCCGAGAGAGGAGATCGGGATGTCCCAGACACAGCAGTTGGTGCGTCGGCCGTACCCAAAGAACCTCGAGCCATTTGAACTCACCATGACGAGACCTATTGATGGGCTCGAAATGGCCGGCAACTTCTTCGGATCCAGTCCCGCAAGTTGTGTGTTTAGAGGAGTGGCGGTTCCAGTCGGTACGACCCAGGTTTTCTCTCTCGTGCAGTTGGGTCTCTGCTACGGTACCAGCGAAGTGCTGGAGAGCCTTTCGAGTCGAAATCTGGAAGCGGTCGAGGGAGTGTGGGCTCAGGTGTTCTACGAAACCTTTACGGTTGATGTGAATGGGCCTGTCGGGATCCCAGATGCTTCGTGGATCTTTTCTCACGAAGCCTACTTCCCAATCATCACCAAGCTCGGTCAGCGACAGTTTGGATTGGCTCGGAAAACACGATCCCAGAACTGGCGATGGTTGGCGCGACGTCGCACCTGACCGTTCACTCGCTCTTTACACCCTGCGTGGTCTTTACATGACACGCGGGGTTTGATCGTTTCTGTGATGCCAGGGGCTACGTTTTCATGATATGATGCCGTTATGGCCTATCAATTCAATTCATTTAAAGAAAAACTAGCCGGGGTATCAGAGTGGCTCGCAAAGGAGCTTTCTGCGGTGACAACCGGACGCGCATCAATCGCGCTTCTTGATGGTATTCGTGCTGAATCATACGGCTCGATGATGCCAATCAATCAGCTTGCCAATATGTCGGTCGAGGATGCTCGAACGATTCGTATCGTGCCGTGGTCAGCCGACACACTCTCATCGATTGACCGTGCGCTCCGCGAAGCAAACCTCGGATTCTCGGTTTCAGGAGACGACAAAGGTATTCGTGTGGTATTTCCTGAATTGACCGGTGAGACTCGTGAGAAGTACGCGAAAGTTGTCGGTAAGAAACTCGAAGAAGCACGCATCTCTGTTCGCGCGCTCCGCGAAGAAGTGTGGACCGATATTCAAAAACAAGAAAAAGATGGTGGTATGAGCGAGGACGATAAATTCAAGGCAAAAGAAAACATGGAAGCGATGGTTAAAGATGCGAACGAGAAACTCGAAGCGACCGCAAAGAAGAAGGAAGAGGATATTAGAGGATAAGATATAAAATTCGAAGTACGAAGCAAACCATAATGAACGAAACTCTCTATCAAACATTTGAAGGCCTTCATTTTGGTTCTTTCTATTTTGGATTTCGGGCTTATTTCGAATTTCGTACTTTGAATTTCGGATTTTTCTAAACCATGTCATTCATCATCTTCATTGTTTTACTTGCACTTCTGATTCTCGTGCATGAGCTCGGGCATTTTCTTGCGGCTAAGTCTGTCGGGGCACGCGTGGATGAATTTGGTATCGGATTTCCTCCACGTCTATACGCATGGAAGAAAGAGGGCAGCGAAACCACCTACTCAATCAACTGGATTCCATTCGGCGGCTTTGTGAAAATTCACGGCGAGAATGGTGATGACGAAGGTGCGGATTTCAATCGCTCACTTGCATCGAAGCATCGCCTCGCACAAGCGTGGGTGCTCTCTGCCGGCGTCATCTTCAATACCGTTTTTGCATGGCTGGTAATCTCAATTGGATTTATGGTTGGTTTTC
>CAZWLQ010000002.1:0-8954 GCA_964634615.1 uncultured Candidatus Saccharibacteria bacterium | reverse complement strand
CCGAAGGATTGACCGAAGCACCTCGCGTAACAATTCTCTCGGTGAGCCCTGATTCTCCTGCGGAAGCAGCGGGACTCAAAGCGGGGGATGTGATTATTGATCTCTCTTCTGGTATCACATCAAGTTATGCGGTCCACGCCTTTTCTGTTGAGGATGTGCAAAATTTTATCGGCGCATCGGCAGGAAAAAAGATTGATATTGCTTATGACCGAAGGGGCGGCGAAGAGGGTGTTGAGATAGCGACGGTTATTCCAGAATCCGGTATTGTTCCTGACCGGGGCGCAATCGGCATTTCTCTCGATCTCATTGGAACCGTTCGACTTCCTTTCCATAAAGCGTTCCTTGAAGGAGGAAAGACTACAGGACGTTTGCTTTCTGCAACTGCACAAGGACTCGGTAACCTCGCACTCTCTGCGGTGAAGGGAGACGCAGACCTCTCACAGGTTTCCGGTCCTGTCGGTATTGTTGGAATGGTCGGCGATGCAGCGAAAGAAGGATTCCTTACCCTGCTTATGTTTGCGGCGATAATTTCTCTCAACCTCGCCATCATCAACCTCGTACCATTTCCTGCGCTTGATGGTGGCCGACTACTGTTTGTGGCTATTGAAGCAATTATTCGCCGCCCCCTGCCGCAAAAGATAACGCTCTGGGCGAACGGTATTGGTTTTTCGCTCCTCCTTCTCTTAATGGTTATCGTCACGGTCTCCGATGTTGTAAAATTATTCTCATGATCACACGACAATCACAGCTTTTCACAAAAACACGACGCGAAGCACCGTCGGATGAAGTAGCGAAGAATGCGCAGCTTTTGATTCGCGGTGGCTACATCCACAAGGAGATGGCCGGCGTGTATGACCTGTTGCCGTTCGGATTTCGTGTTGTTGATAAGATAAACACGATTATCCGTGAAGAAATGAATGCAATCGGCGGACAGGAGCTCCTTCTTTCAACACTCCAAGATCCAGAGACCTGGAAAAAAACAGATCGATGGGGAAGCGACAAGGTTGATGTGTGGTTTACCACGAACCTTGCGAGTGGCGGCGAGCTGGGTCTGGGCTTCACACACGAGGAACCACTGACGACATTGATGAAAGACCACATCTCATCGTACCGCGACCTCCCATGTTCTGCGTATCAGATTCAAACAAAATTCAGGAATGAAGTGCGTGCGAAATCCGGCATCATGCGCGGACGAGAGTTCTTGATGAAAGATCTCTATTCGTTTTGTGCTGACGAAGCACAGCATCAAGCGTTTTATCTCGGTGCACAGCGCGCATACACAAAGGTGTTTGAGCGACTGGGTCTTGGTGACAAAACCTACATGACGTTCGCATCAGGTGGTAGCTTCTCGAAGTACTCGCATGAGTTTCAAACGGTGTGTGACGCAGGCGAAGATTTGATTTATGTTGACGAGGCAAAGAATATCGCCATCAACAAAGAGGTGCTGACCGATGAAGTGTGCAGCGATCTTGGTGTGAACAAAGACACGCTCATTGAAAAGAAGGCGGTTGAAGTTGGCAATATTTTTTCATTAGGAACAAGATTTTCTGACGCGATTGGACTTCTTTTCACCAATGAAGCGGGCGAGCGCGTACCTGTTGTTATGGGAAGTTACGGTATTGGCCCAACTCGTTTGATGGGAACAATCGTTGAAACACTTTCTGATGAGAAGGGCATTGTCTGGCCTGCTTCAGTTGCGCCGTACCAGGTACATTTGATTACACTCGATGCTGATGCAGACAGCGCTGCACACCGCGAAGCACAAGCGCTCGCATCAAAACTCGACGAGCAGGGAATCGAGGTGTTATGGGATGATCGAGACGCTCGTGCGGGAGAAAAATTTGCTGACGCAGATCTCCTTGGTATGCCACTTCGCATTGTTCTCTCGGAAAAGTCTCTTGCTGCAGGAGGCGTTGAAGTGAAGGTGCGCGCAACGGGCGAAACATCAATTGAATCGACAGAATCCTTCCTCGCGCGTTTCGCATAAGACTCCTCAAAGACCCCGAAAAGTCCGTCTGTCAAACGTATCCGATAGCGCGGGCTTTTGTTACAATAGGGCAACCTATGTGGGAAAAACTGAAGACTAAACTTCAGAGCTTCGTCTCTGACGATATTGGCATCGATTTGGGAACCGCCAACACGCTTGTCTATGTGCGTGGTCGAGGCATCGTCATCAATGAGCCCACGGTCGTTGCCGTGAATCAAAAGACTGGTCAAGTCGTTGCGGTCGGCACGGAAGCAAAACGCATGCTCGGTCGTACCCCAGAACACATTCGTGCGATTCGCCCGCTGGTTGATGGTGTGATTTCTGACTTCGAAGTGACCGAAGAATTTCTTGCGCACTTGATTCGTCGCGCAGGAGGCGATAAGAAAAAACTTCTCGGTCCGCGTATTGTGCTCGGCGTACCCTTTGGTACGACGAACGTTGAGCGCCGAGCGGTTCGTGATGCTGCAAAGAATGCGGGCGCACGCGAAGTGTATATCGTCGAGCAACCAATGGCCGCCGCGCTCGGTATTCGTTTGCCAATTGATGACGCATCGGGATCGATGGTTGTTGATATTGGCGGCGGGACGACCGATATCACGGTCATTTCGCTTTCGGGTGTCGTGAACGGCAAGAACATCAAGATTGCAGGTGACCGATTGAATAACGACATCATTGCCTACGTGAGAGATGAATTTAAGATTTTAATTGGTGAACGCACTGCAGAAGATTTGAAAATACAGGCAGGGTCGATTATTCCAGCCGACACACCGATTGAAGTGACCATCCGAGGTCGCGACCTTATTACCGGTTTGCCACGCGAGGTTGTGGTGACTGACGCTGACGTCCGCGAGGCGATTGGTCCGTCGATTGACACGTTGGTTGAGGCAATCAAGGAGGTGCTTGAAACAACGCCGCCGGAAATCGTGTCTGATGTGATGCGTCGCGGCATCTACCTCGTTGGTGGAGGTGCGCTTCTCCGTGGCTTCGATACGTTCCTTTCAGAGTGGTTGAAAGTGCCGGTCTATATCGCAGATGATCCATTAACGTCTGTTGCACGCGGAACAGGACTTGTTGTTGAAGAAACACTTAAACACATAGACATCATCGTTGATGAAGAACATGCGCTTCCTCCAACCGCATAGAGATCAGGGACGATTTCCGATTCGTCTCCGCCACGCACTACCTATTGCCGTGCTCCTTGTGCTTGTGTGGGCAAGCCCGCGCTGGCTCGAAAAAAGCATTTTCTCGCTTGGCACACCACTTTTTACACTACGGACGGCGCTTGCGGAAGGAACGGTCTCGCTCACCAATCGTTTTATACGACGCGACGAGCTTCTTGCAGAGAATGAACGTCTGCGCGAGGAAAATGCGCGACTGTCCCTCAAGGGCGCTCTGTATGATGAACTCCATGCAACGGTCGTTCGTCTTGAGACGCTCCTGTTGCGCACGCCAGAAGACGGAGCGCCGATTCTTGCGCACGTCATCGCATCTCCGGCTGGCTCACCGTATGACTCATTTGTGATTGACGTCGGGTTGTCCGATGGTGTGTCAGTCGGTGACCAGGTTATCTATGATGAAACAATTGTGCTCGGCTCTGTGACGCTTGCGACCGAACACGCCTCGCGCGTTGCGCTCCTCTCTTCTCCAGAAACAATGATTGAAGCATCGATTGGCACCAACGCATCAGTTGTTACGGTTGAAGGAAGAGGAGGTGGGATGTTTGTAATGAAGCTTCCGAAAGATGCCGTGGTTTCCGCACATGACGCAATCGTTCCGCGTGGCGATACCAAGGCGCTTGGGTTCGTTGCGCAAACAGAAAGCAACGACAGCGACGCATTCCAAACAGTCTATGCGGTTATGCCGATTAATCTTTTTGAAACCAGGGAAGTGCTTGTGCTGCGAGGAGATGACACCATTCACGAGTAAACGATGCGAATACTCATCACTATCATTCTTAGTATCGCTGCATTCATCACTCCGTGGTGGCTAACGCTCGTCGCGCTTATCATCTCGGTTCTGTTGTATCGTCGATTCTTTCTCGCGCTTGTCCCTGCGGTTATCATGGACATTCTCCATGGCGGTGCAACCATGATTGAAGCGCCACTTCTCTCGGCAACACTCATCGTCGGGCTCCTCATTCTTTTGCGTATATGGATTGAGAGGTATCTTCGCGACAATGTTCACATTTAGATTCTATAAACGAAAACGTTCTCTAGAGATTGCGCCTGACGAGATTTTTCTCGATGCGCACAACTCTCCGCGCTTCGATATCGATCAATTTGAAGGTCGCATCGAGCGCCCAATTCAAAGAAGCGCGATTTTTATATTTGCAGGCGTTCTTGCACTTTTTGGATGTGCGCTTCTCATAAAAACATTTTCTCTTCAGGTGTTGAATGGCGAGGAGTATCGGACACAAGCAGAAAACAATCGTCTTGCGGGGGCGCTCATTTTTGCTCCCCGTGGCATCATCTACGACCGGACGGGAACGCCGCTTGCGTGGAATGAGCAGTTTGCGTCAACGACTGACACCGAAGAGGCATTTGCACGTCGTCTCTATGGGACATCAACGGGCATTGCGCATATTCTTGGATATGTCAGCTATCCGAAAAAAGATACAGCGGGTTTCTACTTTCAGCACTCGATTGACGGATTGGACGGTGTTGAAAAAGAATACAACGAGCTTCTTGCAGGTGTCCCGGGCCGTCGTGTTGTAGAAGAAGATGCGCTCGGCAATATTATTTCAGAGTCAATTGTGAATGCGCCAGAGTCGGGCAAGGAATTGACGCTTGCGCTTGATGCACGAGTGGAGGATCGCCTAGGAAGCATCATGAGTGAGCTTGCGGAGGACGTCGGGTTCTCTGGAGGTGCATCGGTCATCATGGATGTTCACACGGGGGAGATTTTGGCGCTCGTGTCTATTCCATCCTACAACTCGCAAGTTATGAGTGATGGCGACAATGACGAGTTGATTGAAAGCTACAACAACAACCCTCTGAAGCCGTTTTTGAATCGAGCGATTTCTGGTCGTTATACACCGGGCTCTATCATGAAGCCCTTCGTTGCAATCGGAGCATTATCAGAAAAAATCATCGATCCAAAGAAAGAGATTTACAGTGATGGCGCGCTCCGTGTGCCAAACCCATACAATCCCGACAAGCCGACAATCTTCAAGGACTGGAAGGCGCACGGATGGACGGATATGCGTCATGCAATCGCTGTCTCATCAAACGTCTATTTCATGACAATCGGTGGAGGTTTCGGGGACCAACCAGGACTCGGCATCTCACGAATTGAGAAATATGTGAAGATGTTCCGAATTGGCGAGCCGACAGGCATTGATCTTTTGGGCGAAGTCGACGGCACTGTCCCAAGCGTTGCCTGGAAGAAAGAACTCTTTCCTGATGACCCGTGGCGCGTTGGTGATACCTACAACACCTCAATTGGGCAGTACGGATTCCAGGTGACGGTTTTGCAGATGGTTCGTGCGCTTGCAGCGATTGCGAACGGCGGTATTTTGGTGACGCCGCACCTGGTGATGAATGATGAGAAGCCAGCCGAGACACTCGCTATTGATCAAGAGGCATTACAAATCGTTCGAGAGGGAATGCGTCTCGATGCGCAAGAAGGAACAGCAAAAGCATTGAACTATCCTGATCTTGCGATTGCCGCAAAGACGGGAACCGCAGAACTCGGTGTTTCAAAGGAGAAAGTAAACTCGTGGGTCATGGGATTTTGGCCGTATGAGAACCCGCGTTTTGCGTTTGCGACCGTTATGGAAAAGGGGCCGGTCACCAATCTCATTGGTTCTGCATCGGTTATGCGTCGTTTAATCGATTGGATGCGCCTCGAGACGCCAGAATACCTTGAGTAGTATAGATTTTAAGGCCATTGACATCGTGGGGCTTGGCCTATAGAGTAGAGCCCCAATAGAGGCGAAACGTCAGAAACGGTGGTGCACTCGCATGCCGTTTTTGATTTTAATCACTACAGACACGTTATGGAAACGCAGTATCTCACAAAAGAAAAGCACGAAGAGCTCAAGAACGAACTTGAAATGCTCATTACCACAAAGCGACCAGATCTCGCGAAGCAACTTGAATACGCTCGATCACTCGGCGACCTTTCAGAAAATGCTGAATATCACCAGGCACGCCAGCTCCAGGGTGAAGTTGAATCCCGCATCAAATATCTCGCACACCTTTTGAAGAATGTGCAGATCGTGAAGCCACACAAAAGTGACGCGGTTGAAGTTGGCTCAAGCGTAACGATTGAAAAAACCAGCGGAGGCGATGATGCAAAATCATTCCAAATCGTTGGTTCAGAAGAAGCGGACACCGCAGCAGGTCGCATTTCACTCAACTCACCTCTCGGCAAAGCCATGATGGGTAAGTCAAAAGGTGACACCTTTACGTTTGTGACCCCTGCCGGCAAAAAAATCGAATACCTGATTAAGAAGCTGGACTAGAAAAAGGCTTTTTTCAGGGTACTATAGAAGGGTATAGACAGCGTGCTTATGTGTGCTTTCTATCCATTATCTTTCTATTTCAGTTATGGCACTTGAAGATATCCGCAATGAACGACTAAAGAAGCTCGAGCTCCTTCGTGAGCACGGCATTAATCCCTATCCTGCAACGTCGGGGCGCACAACAACGATTGGAGAGGCCGTTGTTGCGTTCGATTCGCTTTCTCCAGACGTGCCAGTTACCGTAGCTGGTCGTGTGATGGCCTTCCGTGAGCATGGCGGTTCGCTCTTTATTGACCTGAACGATGGCACCGGAAAGATTCAAGGATATCTGAAGAAAGACGATCTTGCTGATGCGTATGATCTTTTCGCGTCTACGGTTGACGTAGGTGACTTTGTTGATGTGTCGGGCACACCGATGCGCACCAAGCGAGGAGAGCCGAGTGTCAAAGCGACCGCATGGAGAATGCTTTCAAAGTCGCTCCACCCATTACCAGACAAGTGGGAAGGCTTAACCGACCCCGAGGAACGTCTCCGCAAGCGCTATCTTGATATTCTTTTCGATCCAACGGTTCGTGCGCTTATCGAACAGAAAGGTCGTTTTTGGAATGCGACACGACAGTTCCTTCTTCAGCGTGGTTTTATTGAGGTAGAAACCCCGACGCTCGAAGTGACAACGGGTGGTGCTGAAGCGCGTCCATTCATTACGCATCACAACGACTTCGACATTGATCTCTATCTCCGTATTTCGGTAGGAGAGCTGTGGCAGAAACGGCTCATGGCGGCAGGACTTCCACGTACGTTTGAAATTGGTCGAGTGTATCGCAATGAAGGTACGAGCGCTGAGCATGTACAAGAGTTCACCAATCTTGAATTTTATGCTGCCTATATGGACTTTGAACAGGGCGTTACTCTGACAGAAGAAATGATTAAAGAGGTTGTAAAAGATGTTTTTGGAAAACTCGAATTTTCTACGAAAGGCCAGACAATCAATCTCTCGGGCACATGGGAACGACTCGACTACGTATCAACCGTCAAAAAAATGACCGGTGTTGATATTCTTTCTGCAACAGAGAACGATATGAAAGACGCTCTCACAAAACTCCATGTGAAATATGAGGGTGAGACACGAGAGCGCCTCACGGACACACTCTGGAAGTATTGTCGAAAACAGATCTCTGGTCCGGCATGGCTTATCAATCACCCCAAATTGGTGTCTCCCTTGTCGAAGGCGCACCCGGATAACCCACTTCTCACACAGCGTGCCCAACTTATCTTGGCGGGCAGCGAAATGACAAATGGGTTTGCAGAATTGAACGATCCTGTTGATCAAAAAGACCGCTTCACAGAACAACAGAAGCTTATCGAAGCAGGTGATAATGAGGCAATGATGCCCGATTTCGAATTCGTAGAAATGCTTGAGCATGGAATGCCGCCCGCATTCGGTTTTGCGTACGGTGACCGACTCTTCTCCTTCCTTGCCGATAGGCCGATTCGGGAGACCCAAATCTTCCCACTGATGCGCCCTCGACAGTAGAGTTCCTGCCTGGTCACGAGCCGCCTGCTCCTTACGGAGTCGGCGGTTTTTGCGTTTGTCACAGGTTATCCCCACATCGGTGGGATAGGGATACTTGTATGTGGAGGTGGGTGGGATAAAATGGTTGATAAGTGGGACAAAGTGGGAAATCCAAAGAACCGGGTTTCCCGCTCTGTCATATCTCGAATTTGTACACATGCTCATCGGCGAATACAAACACTCACTCGACGACAAGAAGCGCCTCTCGCTTCCAGCAAAGTTCCGCACAGAACTCGGCAAGAAACTTGTGGTTACTCGTGGACTCGAGAAGTGTTTATTCGTCTATTCGCAAAAGGAGTGGAAAAGTATTTCGGAGCGATTGTCGGATCTTGGTATGGGTCAGGCACAGACACGCGGATTTGCACGCTTCATGCTTGCAGGAGCGGTCGAAGTTGATGTTGATTCGGCAGGACGCATTTTGGTGCCAGACTTTTTGAAATCATTTGCAGGATTGACGGCGTCGGTGGTGCTTGCGGGTGTCGCAAGTCGGGTCGAGATCTGGAATGAGAAGGCGTGGAGTGACTACAATCGAAGTATCGAAAAGGAATCTGACACGCTTGCAGAAAACCTCGGTGAGATTGGGGCAATTTAGACAATCACGAATCCATGCGAATGACGCGAACAGTTGTTGGGGTCATTCGGATGCATTCGCAGAAGACATAAGAAAGGCGCGATATGCATATACCAGTTCTTTTACATGAAGTGATCGAAGGGATGGCGCTCTCGAAGGGCGCAACCGCGATTGATATGACGCTCGGTGGTGGTGGCTACGCGAAAGCGATGTGCCAAGCTGTCGGATCATCCGGAATCGTGATTGGTCTCGATGAAGACGGCGCTGCAATCGAGCGAGCGACAGATGCATGTTCGGAAGAACACTGCACAAAAATATTTGTGCAAGCGAACTTCAGAAACCTTGATGATGTGCTCGT
>CAZWLQ010000001.1:3850-43284 GCA_964634615.1 uncultured Candidatus Saccharibacteria bacterium | reverse complement strand
ATGCCGGTAATGCCGGTTTCTTCACAGATTTTTACGAACGCACCGAAGTCCATGAAGCGCGTCACGGTGCCTTCAAATGTTTCACCCGCTTTGTATTTGCGTGTGATGATGCCGATTAAACGAATCGCTTCTTCTGCACCACCATTTTTTCCTGTCACGAAGACGGTACCATCTTCTTCGATTGAGATTTCAGCACCAGTCAATTCGCGAATTTGATTTACGGTCTTTCCACCACCACCAATTACCAATCCAATATCTTCTTTATCAATCTTGATTGAGAGCACACGTGGTGCATTCTGGGGAAGTTCTGCGCGAGGCGCTGCGATTGCAGCAGTGATGGTTTGCAAAATCTGGAGTCGTGCGGTTTTTGCTTGTGCAAGTGCTTCGGTCAACATGTTTGCGGGGACACCACCAACCTTTACATCCATCTGCACGGCGGTGACACCTGCCTCGGTACCCGCAACTTTGAAGTCCATATCACCGTAGTGATCTTCCGGTCCTTGGATGTCGGTCAAAATGGCATAACGCTCGCCGTTGAACACAACGCCCATCGCGATGCCGGCGACCGGTGCTTTGATTGGTACACCAGCATCCATCAGTGCAAGTGTTGAACCACAGACCGACGCCATCGATGATGAGCCATTCGAGGAGAGAACTTCAGAGACGATGCGAATCGTGTACGGGAATGTGAGCGCGGGTGGAATCACCGGAACGAGAGCTTTTTCGGCAAGTGCACCGTGGCCAATCATGCGACGGTTTGCCCCACCCATGCGTCCTGTTTCGCCTGTTGAGAATGGTGGAAAGTTGTAGTGATGCATGTAGCGCTTCTTCGACGCACCTTCCATGCCGTCGATTGTTTGAGTGTCTTCGGGACCGCCGAGCGTGAGTGCCGAAAGAACGTGCGTTTCTCCCCGATAGAAGACGCCGGTGCCGTGAATCATCGCTGCAACACCTCCCGCTTGTGCATAGAGCGGACGAATTTCATCCATCGCACGACCATCAACACGCTTGCCATTTAAAACTCCTTCATCAAATGCTGCTTCGACACGATCTTCAAAATACGCATCGACAAGTCCGCCGTTTTCGTCAGGAAGTTTTTCGGCAACCAACGCAACCCACGCATCATGAAGTGTGTGCGTTTCATTGCCCCCTCGTGCGCCGGTGAATACCGACTCCACAAGCTTTGGCGCAATCTCGCTTTCAAAGAGCGCCACCGCATCCGGAGAGAGTTCAGGAAACTCGAATACTTGTTTTTCTTTGCCGATTTTTGCAACGATGTCTTTTTGGAATGTTTCGAGTGCGCTAATCACCTCAACACCTTTCGCAAAGATATCTGCAAGTGCTGACTCAGGAATTTCGTGTGCACCTACCTCAATCATGTTAATCAAACCACCCTTTCCACAAATCAATGCATCGGTCGTAGCACCAACGCGTTCTTTGTATGACGGATTCACAACAAGCCCGCTCTCGTTTTGTGCGATTCGCACACCACCAACAGGACCGTCCCATGGGATATCTGACACCGCGAGCGCGAGCGAGCCGGCAATCACCGATACAACATCGGGGTCTTGTTCGCCAACTGAAAGTACGGTGAGCACAATCTGTACATCAACACGGAGTCGTGCGTCAAAGAGCGGTCGGAGGGTTCGGTCAACAATGCGACCCGAAAGTACTGCCTCATCCGACGGCTTGCCTTCACGGCGGACGAAGGAGCTACCGAGAATTTTTCCTGCAGCATAAAATTTTTCCTCGTAATCAACCGTGAGTGGAAAATAATCCAACTGTTTTGCAGAGCGTCCCATAACAGCAGTCGCCAAGACCGCGGTGTCGCCGTAGCGAACCAAGACCGAACCGTTTGCATGCATCGCAAGGTCGTTGAATTCAGCGGACAACATCTTTCCGCCAATCTCGACCTCGAACACTTCTTTCTTCATATCATGTGAAGCGCGAATGCGCGCTCTTGTCTGCCGTAGGCAGAGATAACGTGCAAATCAACGCAGATTATTGTTGGCGGGCAGATCGTAGATTTGAACATTTTCAAATCTATACATCCGCCGACCAACGTTCAGTAATACTGTCACTCTAGCAAATTGGGACAGGTATGACGAAGCCCGCCTTCGCATAACGCTTCGGCGGGCTGGTTTCATGAGGTGTTGGCCTAGTTCACGAGACCCCAGGCGGTTTTGGGGAATCGGTATGCGCAGGCGAGCCAGATGAGGAAGAGCACAATCCAGACCCGTGAGTAGGTCACATGCTTGAAAACGAAGTCCTTCTCAGCGGTACTGAACTTGTCTCCTTCCCCCAGGGCTACCACGCCCAATATGAGAGCCCAAACAACGAGTGACAGAAGAAAGTTTCCCAGAACGCCAAGCGCTAGACTACCAATGGTGATCATGAATCCTCCCCGTAACGTGACCCAGCACTGATTTGTGCGCGGGTATCCGGTGGGATAGTGCGCTTTTTACAAAAAAAGTCAATGTTTGCAGCACTAGTTTGTTTAATATGACGAAGCCCCGCAAACGGAAGCGCTGATGGGGCTTCGTGCAGGGCTATTTCTTTCTTGGTGTACATGGTTCGTTCACGAGCGAGAACCCTTCCGAGAGCTGCGCAATCCGAGCGACGGTGACGAACTCGCCGGCCTTTCTTGGAGCAGGAGACTCAAAAATCTCAATCTCCAGCTCTTTCTTACCGACTCGTACGCGCGCAGTCTCGTCCCCCACGTTCACATCGCGAACCAACGGAACGCAGCGGAGCAACTTTGAGCCAAAGAAAAACGACGCAGTGAGTTTGCGAAACGCACGCTCTTCTTGGAGTTCTTGTTCGAGTCGCGCTGTCTTCGCCTTCTCTTCCGCGAGCTGCTCCTCAAGTGAGGCGCATCCGCACGTGTTCGCAAGCACCCATGTCTCTGCGGGTTCCTTGTCGCGTGTGCCCACGAGTGCAGCAGGAATGTACACGACCAGGAGAAGTATTGCAGGAACCAAGACTTGCTCGATGTTTGGGAAAGAATCCCAAAGTGACTCTCGCTCCACGGTGTCTCCTCCGGTTGAACTTCAATCTGGAAGCATGGTATGCCTCGTGTCGAATGCTGTCAAAAAGAAAACCCGCTCGTCCCCGAAGGGGCGAGCGGTGCGGTTTCGCAAAGAGCGGGTTGTTCAGACGATTGAGTTCTTGTGCAAAGTCCGGAGAACTTCGGTTACGAAACACAGGACCGCCAGCAAGAATCCCAGCGGAACGTAGTCGATCTTCCCGAGTCCAACCAGCAACGCTCCGACCGAGAAGATGATTGTAGTGATGAGGGCGAACCAGTGCCAAACCCAGGTGGGTTCGAAATTTCGCCACTGGTGCAACTCCTTCTTCTGCTTGAGGGGTTTGATCCCCTGCGGGCCGTTGCTCAACGCGGTCCTTGTTTCCAGGTAGCTCATGCAACTCCTCCTTCCGCCTGCGGGGTCAGATGTTGGTCGACAGTAACTCGAGATGGTCGGGTTCACGCCAGTGGCATTCGTCCCCGCAGTCCACGAGAATTCGTTTCATACTCGCCTGACTGGTTGGGATGCGAAGATCCACGACCTTTCCTTGGATCCAGTTCCCTTGGTAAAGAAGTTTGACGACGGATTCTCGTCGAAAGGTTCCATTCTGTTCGACGAGAGCAACCACCTTCTTGCCGCGTCGGATGAACCGGAATCCTCGGGCGCTATCGAGCTTCTCTCCCATGAGCAGGATGCCACCACCCTTGGCCTCAGGGGTCAGAGCGTGAGAAATCTTGTTCATCAGCCAGGTAAGGAACGGAAGCCCGACTGCTGCCCCGACAAAGAGAAAGACGAGGCGCTCGCTGTTTTCGAGCAAAAAAGCCTCCACCACCTGCGCGCCAAAGATCAGAAGGCCGAGCAATAATGCGAGAATTCTCAGCATGTTCCCTCCCAGGAACGGTCGATTTGTATGGTTGAACGTTCGTTTGAACGGTTATTGTCCGGAGGCACAATACCCGTAAAATGGTCTTTAGTCAATAGATACGACAAGGAAACGAAAGCGCCGCCCCGATGAGGGGCGGCGCGTATCTTACATCTTTCGCTTCACAATCTTCGGCTTATTCCCGGAGCCGTTGTCGCGTTCGCGAGACTTATTTCGAAAATCACGTCCTCCCCCGTTACCGCGATAGCCGATCAAATATTTGTCGGTCGCTTCATCGAGGTCAGTGAAGTGATCAGCTGCTTCAATCAATGCGCTGGATGTTGAGCGTCCGAATGAAACAACTTCCACCTGACACCCTTCGTTGATTTGGAGGTATTGCACGAGCGGAATAAAGTCACCGTCGCCCGAAATCAAAATTACACTGTCTAATTTTGGCGCCAGCTTCACGGCGTCGATTGCAAGTCCGACATCCCAGTCTGCTTTCTTTTGTCCGCCGGCGAAGATTTGGAGATCTTTGTGCTTTGCTTCGATGCCAACCTTCGTGAGCGCGTCAAAGAATCCTTGCTCACTTCCTTCTTCAGTTGAGATGACGTATGCGGTTGCACGAACGAGTGCGCGGCCAGCGACCGCATCGGTGACCATGTCACCAAAGTTTACTTTTGCACCGTAGAGATGCTTTGCGCTGTGGTAGAGATTTTGCGCGTCAATAAAAACAGCAACGCGCTGTGCCGAATGCTTAATGATAGTCATATATAAAAATGCTAAATGGGTATTAAAAAATTCCAAACACCAAAATCCAAGTTCCAAACAAGCTCCAAATTCCAATGGCTAAACAAATTTTGGAATTTGAAATAAAAACATGTCGCACACGCGACATGTTTTTATTCTTTGATTTTCTTCGTGAGATCAGCGTGAACAGCAGGATTCTTTTTCTTCAAATAGTCCATGTGCGTGCGACGCTTTGCGACCATGCCGAGGAGTCCGCGGCGTGAGTGCTTGTCTTTGCGATTCTTTTTCAAGTGCTTCGAAAGATCATCGATGCGCTTTGAAAGAACCGTTACCTGTACTTCAGGAGAGCCGGTGTCTGAATCATGTCGTGCTGACGACTTGATGAGTGTTGTTTTCTTTTTCTTGCTGAGTGCCATATACGAGACATCATAGCACAAAAATTGGCAAACGCAACTGACATGAAAAAGAGCCCTGTCTCCTCGCGGGATAGAGCGCCGAAGGGCACCCTTGCCGTTGAAAAGAAGGACCCTGAATCCTTGAACTGCTCCGGTCGGACGCGCAGGGTGTGCAGATGGTTGGGCAACCACACTCCTAAACGTTTCCCTTCTCGGCACACGAAAGAGAAACGTGCCCGGAGATAGTTATTTCCGGGCTACTCCTGCTACGGAAGGGGTTTGATGCGCCGCTGCGTCGCGCGACCGGCACGAGCCTACTACTAGGCAAGGACAATGCCCTACTTTTGGCCGCTGCGCAAGGAGCAAAAATATTGTGCGACGCATGAATTCAGGCGACACTATAGGTATGAAAGACCTTCGCGCACTCAAACAAGATTTCCTCGAGTATCTTGAAATCGAGAAGGGTCGTTCGGTGAAGACAACCGAAAACTACGACCGCTACCTCACGCGTTTCATAGAATTTTTGAAAAAAAATAAACCGACCGATATCACGGAAACTGCGGTGCGCGAATTTCGTCTGTGGTTGAATCGCCAACCCGCGGGTAACGGAACACTCAAACGAAAAACTCAAAACTATTACTTGATTGCACTTCGCGCGTTCTTAAAGTTTCTTCGTAAACGAAACATTCAAACGCTCCAACCAGAAACCATTGAGCTCGCGAAGGTTGGTGAGCGCGATCTCGATTTGATTACGCATGACGAACTTCTGAAACTCCTCAAAGCACCGGGTGAAGCATTAAAAAAAGCGACAACGCCCGCACAGGAACTTCGCGCGCTCCGCGACAGCGCACTCCTCTCCCTCCTTTTTTCAACAGGACTCCGCGTGTCCGAGCTCTGTTCCCTCTCGCGCGACACCGACATTGATCGTGGCGAATTTTCTATCCGCGGAAAGGGAGAGAAGGTGCGCGTGGTGTTCGTGTCACCAGATGCAGCGGATGCGGTGAAGGCGTATCTCAATCGTCGGAAAGATTTGGAGGATCCGATGTTCGTGCAGCACGGCCGCTCCGCCGGCAAGCACGCGCTCCCCGCACTCACACCTCGCTCGGTTGAGCGCATTGTTCGCGAGCACGCCATTCGCGCCGGTATCAGCAAGAAAGTGACACCACACGTGATTCGGCACTCATTTGCAACCGACCTCCTTCACAACGGAGCTGATGTGCGGAGCGTGCAGGCGCTCCTCGGTCATGCAAACATCGCAACCACCCAGGTCTACACACACGTCACTGACAGCCACCTTCGCGAAGTACACAAGAATTTTCACGGCAAAGACAAAAAGTAGTACCATAGAGCCATATTCATTAACCGCATTCCGCCCTTATTTTTATGAAATACGTCCGTTTTCTTGCTCCGCTCGCGTTCGTTGCCGTCATGACGACAGCGTTTGTTGCAGAAGCACAAATCAATCCTTTTGGAACCGTTGATTTTAATTTCATCCTCAATAATGCTGGGGTCACGGTAGGAGCAGGAACATCAACACCGTCGGGTGCCAACAACGGCACGTACGGCGCGACGTACAAGAGCAAACTCCGCGACATCCACCAGATTCCGTACGCGTGGTACTCACAAGGGTCCCCGTTCCAGAATATCGTGGTGATGGGAAGCGGAGACTTCGTTGTGTCGGGCACCTGTAGTCCAAAGGTAACTCGAAGTGGGTGGCGCGCACTCTTTACGGACGGGGCATCAGGGCGCAACAAAGATCTCCAAGGCGGACTCTATGCATTCAAAAACGACGGAACGCTCATCGGCACGCGCGATGCGTGTCTCGACGGTCTTTCGCAGACCGGTGCATGTAACGAAGGCGGCGCATGTGAAGGTTCGGTCGCGGTCATTCCTGTTACAAGCGATAAATTTGTTCGTGTGATGCATGACGTTGGAGGCACCGGATGGAATCGTCCACCAATGGAATATCGCATCACAGGAAGTGGCATCACGCTTGCAAAGCGCGCATACATTTCAAAGGGTTCTGTCTACGACAGCGAGTCACACACAGGTCGCTATGCGGTCGGCAATCTTGTAAAGGCCGGCAGTGCGCTATGGGGCGTGAAGGAAGAAAATGTGAGCGACGGACAACTTCGCTATGCACGTACAAACATTCTCTACACAGACACTGGTTTTGACGCAGTTCGCGAGTGGTCAGTGAGTGCCCCTTCGTCGCTCTATGAATCATGGAATCAAATTACGCCGCTTGCTGGTGTCGGTGATTTTGTGATTGGCACCAAGAGCGGCGCGACGAGCGCGGCGGTATATCGTGTCGTCAGTGCGGACACAATGGATGAGTGGCAGCGTCTTGAAGAAGTTACAACGCTTCCGGGATATGCGGTGAACTATGCGAACCCTCGATATGATTCTGCAAATCCTAATCGCGTTGCATTCGCAACAAACTTTTCCGCAGGCAGTGTGAATGTCGACATCTATGAAGCAACGACAACCACGTTTTCAAAAATCTCAACAACGGCGCTCTCCGGTGTCTCGGGCATCGGTGGCTTGCCATATGCGGTTTCAGGCGACTACATTCTCTACGGTGTCTGTCCGAGCGGAAACGGGAGCGTGCTTCCAGTAACCGACGGCACCGCAGACCCGTACAAGGGATGCAAGGTGAAGATACTGAAAGCCGGCACACTTGCTGGTGAAATTATTCTTCCAAAGTGGAACAAGTTTCCTTTGAGCGAGAACGCGGGTGGCACAGAACAGGCGCAAATTATTTCACTCGATGATGCGGCGCAGTCAATTGCGATGTCATCAAACGGCACGATTCTTATCGGGTCTCGCTGGGGCGCACTCTATCGCTACACGATTGGTGGTGCAACAACGCCACCGCCTGGTCCGAACGTCGGTCCAACAGGTGTGCTGCAGTTGGGTGGTGTTGAAAGCTATCTGAATTTTGCACAAGGGTATCTCCAGCTTCTTGGGGCAATCTTTGGCGGACAAACAAACGGGACAACAACACAACCAGCTACGGAGGGCGCAACATCATCCCCTACACAGTTCGACCTTCTCTTTCAGCAAGCGACAGGACTCATCAATGCGTACGGGCAGTAAGGCGTAGGACATCGAACGCAAAGCATGTAGCAAAAAGTCTTGCACAAAAATACTCCGTGAATGCGGAGTATTTTTGTGCGTCTTGTCTGTTTTTTTCTTGTTTACATCTGCTGACCTCCCATCGGCGCCGATGGAGCACTTCCCATACCATCTGCGCGGCATGAAGCGCATCCTTCTTTGCATCGCTTACAACGACATCCGAAGATGACGATGACACCCGCGATACCAACCAATAGGTATACCAACGCTTCAAGCCACATCAAGCGGCCGAAGATGAGGTTCACGAGGTTCCAGTTCGCGCTGAAGAAGTAGCCGAGCCCAATCAGTCCCCAGTTGATAGCACCAATGAGAACCAAGATCCATGCGATCTTTGCTGGTCCGCATTTCATATCTTTGTGCATGTGCATATAAAAACAAAGTTACAAATAATGTAATGTCTACGGCATCTATTGTAGCAAGTGCGTAGGAATCGCAAGTAGCAGAGAGGATATTGCGGAAGCGTCGTTTGGAGCGTATTGTTCGTGACAGAAAAACAAATGATGCGAAACGGGAGGGTTTGATGCAAGCGAAAAACAAAAAAGCGAAGGAGCGCCGGCCAGGTGACACCATCGTCGAGAAACGCTCCTTCGTGGCATCGGTTCTTACGGAGACAGCTCTCTCGGCTCGACGCCATCCACGGTGGCTGTCGGAGGACGAGCGTAAGATGTGGAGGATTGCGGGCGGCCTGATTCGTTGGGAGGGCGAATTCAGGTGTCTCAAAGAGAAGGATGAACGTCGTCGTGAAAGTTCAAGAATGGTGAGACGTCCTCTTGAGGTGACGATGACGTATTACGTCGTCATACAAGATTTCCGCGTCGGTATCGAAGAGGCAGAACTTGCTTTCGGCTCGCACCTCCGCGGGCGAGACCTCATCGACATCGCGGACTTCTTTGACCGGAATCTCCCTCTCGAGGCAGAGCAGGAGAAAAAAGCGATCCTTCTTGTTGAGTCGCTTGGACGAGCCTGCGCTCGGCCGTTCGTTCGTCCTCCCAAGCGCACCGCTCCCATCATGTAGCGTTCTTCTTTCGCGCGCCCCGCCCCGGGGCGCGCTGTCTGTTATCATATGCACCATGAAGATCATCACGTGGAACGTGAACGGTATCCGCTCCCTCGTCACACAGGGCTTTTGGGAAGAGTTTCAGCCGTTCATGCCGGATATTCTCTGTTTGCAGGAAGTGAAATCGGAAGAACTCAAAATCCCTCCAGAGGCACGAAATGTTCCTGGATACCACGCGTTCTTTAATGAATCACGGGGCAAAAAGGGCTATAGCGGCGTTGCGCTCTATACAAAAAAGAAGCCACTTGAGGTGAATTTTGACGTGTTACCGGACGCCTACAACACTGAAGGACGCTTGATTGAGGCCGTTTTTGAGGATTTTGTGCTCTACAACGTCTATTTTCCGAACGGTGGTCGCGGACCAGATCGGCTCGCATTCAAAATGGAATACTTTGACATGTTTCTCGAGCGTATTGAAACAGTTAGAGCAAGCGGGAAAAGCATTATTTTCTGTGGGGATGTAAACGTTGCCCATGAGGCAATTGACCTTGCGCGCCCTGAAGCAAACGAGGAAACATCAGGATTTTTGCCCGAAGAACGTGCGTGGATTGATTCGGTGATTGATTCCGGCTATGTCGACGTTTTTCGCTACTTGAACCCAACAAAAACCGATGCGTATACCTACTGGGATCAAATAACACGCGCTCGAGCACGAAACGTCGGCTGGCGCATCGATTATTTTTTCGTATCCTCCGACCTCCTCTCGAAAGTGAAAGGGTGCGATATTCTTCCGCAAGTTTTTGGCTCCGATCACTGCCCCGTTCGGCTCGATATAGATATCTAAGGGGTCTAGTCATTACAGAACAAAGGGTCTGGCCACTCGGGTGTAGGGTATAGGAATTCCTAGACCAACCGTTCTGTCCCATTCTCTACACCCCAAACCCTATACCCCAGTGGCTCATTTGAGCTATCCACAGTGTCCTTTACGAATGTCCTTTATGTCCTTTATACTCTGTACCAGAGGTTGGACGAAGTGCGTTTGTTTCTACAAAAAAACAAAAACCCAAACCCTCACAAACATCTCCTTAACGCACAAGTCGTAATCAACCACCGTTGTTCCCAAGTCCTCCACGACTGCGTGGTTTAAAGTAATCGTTCCTCGATTGCTAAAAACCCCTTCGGGTCACCATGATCCGCTTTCCGTGACAGGCATCTTGCAGCCGTCCTCTAAAACATCAGCGTCCGTAGCAGTACGCCGATTAACAGCAGGGCGGCTTTTGCGTTTACCCGAGCACTAACTTTGCTTTCACAGAAATATTCCTTGAGAACCCTCAAAGAGAACTTATAAACATCCCGTCATTCTGCAGAATGACGGAATGAAGTTTTGATAAAGTCGGTAGTGGCATAAATAGATAATTGGGCGTAGAAAGGCAGTATGAAAAACGCTCGTGAACTCGAAAAGATATTCAAAGGATGTGCGAATCGTTCCCGAATCGAGATCCTGTTGCTTCTACAGAGACGTTCCGAACGCTCTGTTTTTGAAATAAATGACGCGTTGCAAGGTGACTTTAGAACCATCTCCGAACATATCCGGAAACTCGTTCATGCAGGGTTAGTTCTTAAAAGGAAAACTGGCAAGGAGGTGCTTCACACCCTCACTCTTCGAGCTCAAAACATTCTGTCATTCTGCAGAATGTTGGAGTAAAGGCACGGAAGGAATTTGAGATACAAAGGTTTACTCCACAAAATATTTCGAACGGATTTTTTTGAGCTCCTCTGCCTCTGCCTCTTCTCGCACATCCTTCCCTGCTTCACCGAGTTTCTTCAACTCGTCGGCCGAGAGTAGGGCGAGTTCTTTCGCGCGGTTTTCCAAATAGTCTTTTGTATTTCGCTTCGGATCATCGAGTACCTCTTCGAGAAGCGCATGCAAAATCCATCCGATGCGCGGAGAACCTTTTTCATCAAGGAGTTTCATGATGTCTTCGCCATTAACCGTAAGCATGGAGACAGAAACCGGGTCACGCATTACCTCTTCAATCATTGATTGATACTTGCGCAAACGATACGGCTCTTCTTTGGGTCGTCCGGTGCCGATGCGATCGCAGACGCGAAGTAGTAGAATATTTTTGATATTTTCGGTGCCGACGTTTCGAATCAATCGGCGCACCGCAGAGTGTGTGATTTCATCGGTATCAGAGAAGAACATGTGCCAACGTACGAGCTTGGTGACAGTTGCGACAACATCATTCGGATAGCGGAGTGCCTGCAAGCGTTTTCGTGTAATGCGTGCGCCGACAACATCGTGTCCATGGAACGACCAATCATCATTTTTTTCGCTGAACTCTTTTGTGTGCGGCTTTGCGATGTCGTGGAAGAGCGCTGCCAAGCGAACTTCGAGTGTTGCGTTTTTATCGGCCGCCGCTTGAAGCGTTCGAACGATATGCTCGAACACGCCGTATGAGTGCGCTTGATTTTGCTTCACGTTCACGCCCTCTTCAACTTCCGGTGCAACATACGAGAGCAAGTGAAGTTCATAGAGAAGTTCAATTCCCTTTCGTGGG
This sequence comes from uncultured Candidatus Saccharibacteria bacterium, assembly GCA_964634615.1. GTDB lineage: Bacteria > Patescibacteriota > Minisyncoccia > Phycocordibacterales > EsbW-18 > EsbW-18. The sequence goes on along the minus strand of CAZWLQ010000001.1, from coordinate 31,555 downwards.
TTCGGTGAGAGAATCAATTTGGTAAATTCATCGCGGATGCGTTCGGCGGAGATATCGGAAAGGCCAGTATGGAGCGCGCGGATTGCGGTGGTCGTTTCTTCAGCAAGGTCAAAGTCTAATTCCGCTGCGAAACGAACAGCGCGCATGATGCGGAGTGCATCCTCAAGAAAACGTTCTTCAGCAGAGCCAACCGTACGAATGGTTTTTTTCTCGATGTCCGCCTGACCTTTGTGCGGGTCCTCGATATCGCCGGTCAACGGATCAAGCGCTATCGCGTTCATCGTGAAGTCACGTCGCTTCAAATCTTCCTTCAAGGATGTGCCGAAGGAAACAGAGTCGGGGTGGCGCTTGTCGGAGTACCCACTCTCCGTGCGATACGGCGTCACTTCAATCACCGCAAGTGTCGGGTCAGTCGCATCATCGTTCACCACACCAACCGTGCCAAAATCATTTTCATAAAACGTGTGCGGGAAGATTCGCTGGATGTCATCGGGCAATGCGTTCGTGGTCACATCCCAGTCTTTTGGTTTCTTTTCCATCAAGACATCACGAACACAGCCACCAACGAGGTACGCTTCAAAACCCTCGTGTTTCAAGAGTGCGACGACAGCGATCACTTCTTTCGGAATGTCGTTCATATGATGTTTGATTGTATCATTTTCATTCACACGCTTTTGTCGTATGATGTGCGTGCTCCGCTCCCGTGGTGAAATGGATATCACGACAGGCTTCGAACCTGTTATTGGGGGTTCGAATCCCTCCGGGAGCACTGCTACGAAATTAAATCGGCATTTTGTCGATTTAATTTTGGTGCCAACGGCATCGAGGGATTCGAAAGACGGAGGCGCGCCATTGGTCTGAGCGCCGAGTCGGGGTCGCGAACACTTAGACGTTTGACGCGAATGCGATAAACGGCTTAGTGATTCGTGACCGAATCCCTTCAAAAGAAGACCACCTTCCTGCTCGATTCTCCACGTTTCGCGCGCAGGCGCGAAACTCTGCCACGCCCAAAACTTCGTTTTGTGCGGGCAGGGAGAATCGAACTCCCGTCTCGTCCTTGGCAAGGACGTGTTCTACCACTAAACCATGCCCGCTAACGAAAGTGATTATACGGCTTTGCGGGGCTTTTTTCAATACAAAAAGAAAACGGCCCCGTGTGCGTGCACGAGGCCGAGAGAATTCAACGAAACATGAGAATCAATGACCGGCAGGCAGAGGGATCGTTTCCACGAGCTCCCCGTTCTTGTAGACCTCGATGTAAAACTCACTATTGGTGTGACAGTCCGCACACCCATAGGCGAAGAATCCGTTCCACGTACGGGGGTTCCCGTCGGAGAACATGTTGCCGATGTTGATGGTCTTGGACTGACCACAGTCGAGATCAGCGCCCTCCTCGTCCTTGGTCCAGTACTGCGTACCACTCTTGGCTCGCAGCCGGACCTTGTACGTTCCGTCGTCACGGAAGGTGATGGTCGCGCCGACCTTCACGCCCCTGTTGTTGGCGTAGAAGGTTCGGAACTTCTCAGTCACATCGTAGCCGTCAGGATTGTTGATGCATCCCTGCTGAGGCGGTATCGAGACCGAAGCCACGTTCGACTTGCACTCGGTCTCGCCCTTCTTGATGGCCCACTTCGCGGTCACCAAACTGGCAGGCTGGCCTACTGCAGGTCGAGGCGCCGTTGAGTTGTTGGCTTGCCCCGAGTTGACAAAGCCGCCAAGGAATCCGCCGGTCAATACGGAGTTGATGAAATCAATCCGTCCGGTGAAGCCTTGACCCACCCAGCTCAACTTGGAGAGGATGTTCGCCGTGGTCGATGTTTGGGTGTTCTGGTCGAAGTCGAAATCAACTCCGCTCAGCCCAACGCAAGGATCCGTCGTTGTGCACGTCGCAACCGTGAAGGGCGGCGAAGTGATTGACGTCGCAGTCGTCTGACCCGCGAGCGTGACTGAAATCGTGTTGGTATGCGTTCCTGCTGGGAACGAACCCGTGCACGAGTAGGACGTGAAGCCGTTGGCCGGCACGGACAAGTTGGTCTTGCTGCAGTTGGTCGCCTGAGGGTCGTTTGTGTTGGCAACCAACACGCCGTTGGTCGGGTTACTCACGGTGATGTTGAACGAAACCAGTGAGGTCCCGCCAGGAGGCGCACAGAGAGGAGTCCCCGACGCAACCTTGGTGATGGTGAGTGGACAGTGATGTCCATCGCCATTGATGTTCGCGTTGCACGTTGCTTCTTGGCCGTCGCACCGAACTCTGACCGGGAAAAATCCCGGGCTGCCGAAGGACACCGTGTAAGAGAGTCCCGTCGAGCTGCCTCCTGGACTCAAGCTTCCCGATGAAATCCAGTTGTAGAAGCTGGGGGCGAGCGAACACCCGGTCGCGGTGAACGTCAAGGGATCTCCGACGTTCCCATTTCGAACCAAAGGTGAGCAAACGAGCTTGCTCGGATCCGGCGGGTTGCAGGTGCTTCCGTTGCCGTTGCAGACGCCGCATTGGTCAACCGCGCCCTTGCAGGGTACGTTGTTGTCTTGCAGACACCAGGCGGAAACGCGCACCCGCTTCTTCTTGTTCTTGGTATACACCTCGATTTCGACCTGCCCGCGGTTGGGCAGTTCGACCAATACGGATCCAACGGACTCAAGAGACTTCAGTTTTGTGAGGATGGACAGAATGCTGACGCGTCGCTTGTAGGGCGCACCAGAGTAGTCCGTTGACTTGTTGCCAATCACCCTGCCGCTCAAGTCGAACAGGGTAACCTTCACCGTGGTACCACCCGACGTGCTTGGCTCGAAGCTCCAGATGAGGTCGGTGTAGTACCACTGACCCTTGGCATCCTTGAGATTCCAGAAGTGCGTCGCGTAGTTCTTTGCGTTGCAACCAGGCGTGCACTCGTTGGAACCCTGGGTGACCCAGAGTTGGTTGCCGGAGTACGTGAGATCGTCCAAGCGGAAGTGGTCCGCGATCAGGCACCCATTGCCTGCAACGCCGCCGAGAATGAAGATGTTCATGCCTCCCGTCTGTTGTGTGGGCGACATGGACAGAACGTCGAGGTTCACGCTCTCCCACGGGGTCAGATGTTCTGTGGATCCGCTGCCCTGGTTCGACCAGGTGTCGGTGGTCAGGTTGATGCTCGGATCCTGGGGCAACGGGCAGACGTTTGTCAGAAGACCGACGTCGCCCAAGCTAGGAGCCACAGCCTCCCACAGAGGAATCTGCAGACTGGTACCCGGAGTGTCCGGGCTGCCGGCGAACACAGGGGCGGAAACGGTCGCGAAGGCGATGAACGCCAACGCGAGTACAGCAGTGAGACGTTGGATCAGGCGCATGGCCTGTTTTTCCTTTCAGACTGCTTGTTTCGTTGAATTGTTAAAGAACGCGACCGCACGATTGCGGCGCGCTCCCCCAACCTGCCCTCATCCCTGAGGGTTGTTGCAATTGTCCCCTATCGGTCTCCTTTGGACGTGGATATTGAGAAACCGCACGAAGCGGGAGTAGCGCGAAACCTCGACAACTCTATCAAAGTCTTGTCTAAAACACAATAGACTTTTACTGGTTTTTGGGTTCTGTCCATTTATTATTTTCTGAATGTCTTTTATGAAAATTTTATGTCCTTTAGACAATAATCAAACCAAACCCTTATTTATGGGGATAAAAACGGGGATATGTGTGTAGGACAGCATAAAAGACATTAAAGGTCACCAAAAACCCCTTATTTTTCAACGAATCGTATAAAAACGTTTCACGTGAAACAGTTTCATGTGTAACGCCAAAATAATGCCCAATCCCCTTCAAAAATTTTCAAAGAGTCGCCAGAAAGGAAATCTCGGGGAAGATCTTGCTTCTTTGTTTCTCATGAAACATGGATTTGAAATTCTTGAAAGAAACTATTTAAAACCCTGGGGAGAAATTGACATTGTCGCAAAAAAGAATAAAACCCTGCATTTTGTTGAAGTTAAGAGTGTTTCATGTGAAATACGACAAAATAACGTTTCACGTGAAACCTTTGGCCGTAGAACGGCAACGGGCGAGGCAGTTACACATGAAACCGTCCGTCCAGAGGAGAATATGCATGAAAATAAGCTCGAAAGACTAAAAAGGGTTATTCAGACATATATCACCGACCAACGGATTTCACGTGAAACACCATTTCAACTAGATCTTATAACCGTTCGGATTGATACAGATTCCAAAACAGCTCTTGTCGAATCATTCGACAATGTGGTTATATAGGGAATCGTATGAACAAAGATGCGCTCCTCGCAGCGGCACAGGATGGGCTTCGGCAACGGATTGAAGAATCGAAAGTGCAGCTGGCACAGATTCTTCGACGTGCAAACGAAGCACCAGGAGCGATGGAATCTCACTCCGATACCGACAAGAATCTCTACGGGAGACAAGCAGGAGGTCAACAGGATGCGATTGGCGCAATGGAAGTCGAATATGCGCTCATGGAGACACTCGCGCTTCCAAGAAGTATTGTCGCAGAGATTGGCTCGCTTGTCACAACAAAAGACGAACGGGGAGAGTCCCGATATTTTATTCTCCCGGGCGGCGGCGGCATCAAGGTGTCTGAAGGTGACTATGAGGTTGTCGTGGTTACGCCAGCAACACCACTTGGGTCAATTCTTCTTGGAAAGAAAGTAGGAGAGATTGTTGCGGTTGGCAGTCGAATACTTACGATTCTTGAAATCGCGTAAAAGGAGAAGGATTAAAACCAGAGTGTCGGGACGCCGAGAATCGAACTCGGACTATCTGCTCCCAAAGCAGACGTACTACCACTATACGACGTCCCGATATGCCTACTAATTAATTGCGCACAGAAAGTGTCTCTGTGCGTCATGACTATACCACGAGGAGAGGGTAGTTTGAAATAGATTTACTTCCGGTTCTTGGTGTCCCGACGATAGCGTGTTTGAGTGTTGAAACTTCGGGCCTTGCACAAAAGTGGACATCCTTCGCGACAACGGCTATCGCGCGGGAGTATACTCAACATAAGAACCATCATTATCAAATCTATTAATTAACCTACGTTTCGCATGAACATGAAACTTCTGACATGGGTGCTTCGCATCGCTGTCGCCGGAGAATTTCTCGGACACGGTGTCTTTGCGCTTCAAGGAAAGCAGCAATGGATTGGGTGGATTGGGGAGATGCTCGGCACGGATCCTGTAACATCAGGAACAATTCTCACACTGGTCGGCATCATGGACATCCTCGTTGCACTGTTTGTGCTCGTGAAGCCGATTCGCATCGTACTTCTCTGGGCAGCATTGTGGGGATTCTGGACCGCGCTTGTGCGTCCGCTCGTTGGCGAACCAATTTGGGATTTCATCGAGCGATGGGCAAACTGGGGAGCCCCACTCGCACTCCTCATCATTCGCGGATGGCCACACGGTGGTCGCGAATGGTTCCGCTAGTTTTCTTACAAAGAGTTTTCCAACACCCGGTCCTATTCGTACGAATAGGACCGGGTGTTTTGTTTATTGCGCCAAAGCGGTTTTACATTTACTATTGTGTTCGCAAGGAGACAATCGCGGGCATAGTTAAATGGTATAACGTCAGTTTTCCAAACTGAGATCGGGAGTTCGATTCTCCCTGCCCGCACAAAACAAAGGAGCCGGATGCGTCAGCATTCGGCGACTTTTGTTTTGTAGTGAGGAAGGGAGATGAGAAGGCCGGAGTCCCGCAGAGCGGGACGAGGCGGGGTCGAGAACACTTAGGATTTCGGAGTGCGAAGCACGAACGAAAGACTTAGTGATTCGTGACCGATTCTCCCTGCCCGCACAGACGAAGAAAATCCCCGACTTCTGGCCGGGGGTTTTCTTATGACCTGCCCCCATCTCACAATCTTCACCTCTTTGTTATACTCTCCCAACACTTTCTTTTTTCTATCGAAGCGCGTACTATCTCGGAGGACTTGAACCGACAATATAAAAGGGAGGAAGAGAATGATTGTCACGCTCACCGGGTGCACTGCATCCGGCAAAACCTCGATCGCACGAAGACTCCTCGAAGAGATTCCTGGAGCATCCATGGTCGTCTCACTCACGACACGTCCGCCACGAGTAAGTGACATACCCGGCGAATACCAGCACGTCACACACGAGACGTTCACTGGTGGTATGAAGCAAGGTCTCTTCGAGTGGACGGTTCCGTACAACGAGCACTGGTACGGGACGCGCACGAAAGACCTTCGCGCTGCGATCCTCGAACGACGCAAGGTCCATGTCATGATTCTTGCGCTCGACGTGGTCACAAAAGTACGACAGTTCATGAAAAAACAGGGATCGCTCGAGGAGCACAAGCCGTTCTTCATCTACGCACCTCTCGATGAGCGCCGGATTCGCGCAGTGGAGCGGGACGGCAGTGACGCACTCATCAAGAGTCGTGCGGACAAAGAACGCTATTGGCCAGCATGGATGGACAACTCCGCGACGCCGTTCATACGAATTGAGAATGTGAACGGCATGCTCGAGCGTTCCATCGGGGAAATCCGTTCTGCGATTGGACGTTGAATCGTTGAACGCCTCCCATCTACTCCGGCGCAGATGATCGCGCCGGATTTCCTTTTATCAAAAAATCAAAAACAAAAACCCGCGCTATTTCTAGAGCGGGTTTTTGTGTACCTTTCGGAATGCAGAATTATTTTACTGCGTCCTTGAGTGCCTTTGCTGCAGTGAACTTTGGAACGGTGGTTGCTGGAACCTTAACCATTTCGCCGGTGCGTGGGTTGCGTGCTGTGCGTGCTGCACGTGCGCGAACCTTGAACATACCGAGTCCTGCAATTGCAACTTCACCACCACCCTTGAGCGTTGAGGTGATCGAGTCGATGATAGTGTCCATCATGCGCTCTGCGTCCGCCTTGGTAACTCCATGGCGTTCTGCGAGGCGCTCAACAAGTGCTGCTTTGTTCATACGTATGAATGAGCGATTAACCTGTAAATTCGAGCTTAAATCGACTGGTCAAAGTATAGCAACGAAGCCATTTTTATAGCAATAGGCAAAAAGCCCCCTGTGGATAGGGATTTTATCGACCAAAAATTGACAAATTGATTTAAAACTTATACAAAGTAGTCTGAACTGTTCGAAATTTCTCTAGAAAGGAGAGCCCGTGGCGACCAAAAAGCGAAAGGGAGGGAAGTTTTTCGGTGGAAAGCGTTTCCACTGGCATCCCGGTGTTGAAATCAAGGGCGAGTTACAAGCGGTTCGTCCTCACTGGTGTCGATACACTCCATTTGGAGAGGCAAGGATCTTCGAACCGCAAGGGGAAGGTGGTCTTTGGATGGTTGTTCATCCTAGGTTCGATGAAGTTCGCCTCCTGAAGAATCAACACAAGGTTCACCGCCTCATCGATCGGCTCCGAGGTATATTTTAGGATGCACTCAATCTCTGCCTAATCATCCGCCGCGGCTTTTGCCCCGGCGGGTTTGTTTTTATTGACAATGAGGTGCCGCAAGACTATAACTGCACAAGAGTTCCCCACGAAATACCAACGACAGGGGATGGGAGTTCCACATGGCACTAGAGAAAGGCAAACATGCTCGCATTGGCGGAACGTTGTTCCGCTGGTGTGATGCGAAGGTGGTGTCGGTTCTCGGGAGAACCGACGGGCACTGGTACAGTTCCGCGTCGCCCGATGCGGAAGCCGCGGTTCGTGTGTATCCCTCGGACGCGTTCGGCTACGAGATTCTGGTCGCAAGTAGTCCGGCAGCCTTTTCGGTCGCGACCGAGGAGGAGCTTCACAAGGAAGTTGCCGAACTGATGCGGGATTTTCACCACGCGCTCGTGCAGAAGGGTAGGCCAGCCGTCTTCGGTGGCATACAGTTTGGATGGCGCGATGCCGGAGTTCTTCGTGGTCGGGCAAGCATTCTTCGTGCCCACTGGTGGTACGCAAACGACGCCGGTGAGGAGATCCGTGTTTATCCACCGGTCGGCAGCCAGCATCAGTGGACAATCGACGACGGATTGAATATCGGCTTGGAGTTCCGCTCGAGTTCGTCGGAGGTTGAGGAGTTCATGACGCTGAATCCCATGAAGTTCGCCTGGTAGTACCTCATGGAAGCACCCCGCTCCGGCATTGCGCCCGGAGCGTTCTTTTTTCCAGATTTGATATACCCAGCACATAACTTTTTGTAAAAAGATATATGCTGGGTATACTTCTTCATGCATATTATCGGCATCGCGGGAACCATCGGAGCAGGCAAGGGTACCGCTGTCGACTACCTCAAAGAGCGCGGATTTGCTCACTACTCAAGTTCAGGACTTTTAAAAGAAATCCTGATTGAACAAAGCACACCTGTCGATCGCGATGCGCTTGCAGCGCTTGCGAGAGAGATTAGAGCAAAAGACCAAGATGGCGTGCTAAAACTTACTTATGAACGTGCAAAACATGATCAGCCCGAGAAGGTAATACTGGAATCAATTCATACCGTTGGCGAAGCAGATTTTGTTAGAAGTGTTGGCGGAAAAATATTGGGCGTTGATGCGGATGTTGCGGTTCGATATGAGCGAATCACCAAGCGGGGAAGTGAGAAGGATGACGTCTCGTACGAAAAATTTTTAGAACAAGCGAAACGGGAGGACGACGGAACCGAAAAATCCGGACACAATATTCGCGGCGTGATTCAAACTGCAGACGCAGTCGTGATGAATAACGGCACGCTCGAGGAACTCCACCGCGCCATAGATTCCACACTCGAAAAACTTCTATAGAAAGGTTTTACGCGGCATTCTCCGATTTCTATAGTTTGTTGAATAAAAGCGTAAAGATTTTCTTTTGGAACTCGGCAACTTTTGCATTTTCAATCACCGTCGCTGTTTCTGAGTTGTAGTCGACGAACGCTATCTTGTTCCCATATATAAGTTGAGTCACGTTGTATTCAAACAAGTCATAATGGGCCGGTACTATTTTGATGTAGCGATCAATTTTTAACTTCTTATGTGATTTTGTAGCTGCATTGGTGATGACGTATCGCTCAAGTCGTTTTCCATCACGCAGTTTTGTATATGCCTTTGAGACGTACGTGTTCCGTGCCCTTGCTGTTTGTGAGGAGCTATAGCGATAAAACGTTCCTCCTTTCGGGAGCGTTGCGACAATGTCGTCATATACCGAACGGATACCCGCCTTGCCTTCGTACGCATGTATCCGCACACTCGGAGAGCGTGACGTATATTTCTTTTCAAGTTCAGGCACCAAATCTTCGAAGGAAGCGGAGAACTCTTCGAACAGGATAGACAGCTTATGGGGTGATTCAGCACTATACAAGCGCCGCTTTCCTTTGAGTCGGGATGACGCTAGTCCGCGAGAAATCAGAGTATTGAGATATGTATAGATATCTGTTCGGTACAACCCAGTGTGTTTTGCGATGTCGGTAACATTCTGTAGTCCATATTCAATGAGCGCTCGATATATCCGCGACTCTTTTTCGTGAAGGCCAAATGCGGTGAGAAGATCCTTTTTGGACATAAATGTATAAAAATCATACACTTTTTTCTTTGAAAAACAAGCTGATATAAACATATATCAGCATGCGCTACCAATAGTATACAAAAGACATACAAAATCACAGCGCGACATGATGCGTCCGCGTATGGTGGAACCAGATGCTCATTACATTATTCATAGGAGATCTTGATATGAAAAACATCATGACTGGCACTGCTGAGAACCACGTGGCGTTCTCGCGACGCATCGCCGCCGTGTTTCCTACACTCGACGCACGTTACGAAATGATTGAACGTGCGTACAACACGGCAAAGGACTCATTTCGAGGTGTCATGCGAGATGGAGGAGAACGATATTTCGAACATCTGCGTGAGGTGACTCTCATTCTCACTGACCATCTGCGCGTTCGGGACCACCAACTCATTGTTGCTGCGTTGCTGCACGATATGGTCGAGGATGTCCCTTTCTGGTCGGTCGAACGTATTGAGAGGGAGTTCGGACGCGACATTGCAGTCTTGGTTGAATGGGTGACGAAACCACCACAGGGATCGTTTCCAGACAAAGATGCCCGCGATCACGCGTACCACGCCCGCCTTCTCGAAGCTCCGCGTGATGTCGCAATCTTGAAGCTCGCAGATCGTCTGCACAACGTGCGGACACTCTGGAGCTGTAGCCCCGAGAAGCGACAACGTAAGATTGAGGAAACTCGGCGGTGGTATCTTCCGCTCGCTGAGAAGCACATCATCCTCATCCATGAACTCGAGACGGCACTTGTTGCTCTTGAAACAGAAGCGATGTAACCGAAAAGAAAGGAGATTCGTATGCCGTATGATTCAAGACCGGTGAGCCAGGGCGGTAACTGTGGAATCGATGAAACATTCTCACGCCAAGCTCCTCCAGGAAAATACCGAATCGTCGGTGTGGACACCTTCGACGGTACTGATTGGCTCGAGGGTGATTTCAAAGATCTTCAGCGAGCAAAGCAGCATGCCGAGAAAAGAGGTGGCACCATGCTCAAGATGCATGTGTATGACGACCGCGGTCGTCATGTGTACGACGCCGGCACGTTCTGATCGTCTCCTTTGAATGCAAAAACTCCGTGTAACTTATTCAAGTTACACGGAGTTTCTCTGTACGGTGTATTTCTACTACCGGGCGTACCCGGTAGTGAGAATTCATCCTGCTCGACGACGCTTACTCTTGAAGTACTCGAAAAGTCTTTTGCGCAGCATTCTTCTCCCTTGAGTGGTCTTGAGATATTTTTCGCGTCGTCGAGCATCAGATTCTTCGGTACAGTATTCACAATATACACAGCGCCAAGGACCATATCGTTTTGTTGATTTACTTTCCTTATGATTATGTTCTATCAGACGACGTTTTAAGTCGGTAGTAAAACCAGTGTAAAGTTCATCGTTCTGTTTATTTTCTAGTACGTATACACAGAACATAATCAGGCTGAAATTTCTACTACCGGGCGTATTCAATCACGCGCTGTTCGCGAATGACGTTCACTTTGATTTCACCTGGATATTTGAGTTCTGCTTCAACTTTTGCAGCGATATCGCGTGCGAGTTGTTTTGCAGCGAGGTCGGTAATTTCTTCTGGCTTCACGAAGATGCGAATCTCGCGTCCTGCCTGAATTGCGTATGATTTCTCGATACCGCTGAATGAGTTTGCAATATTTTCAAGATCCGCCAAACGCTTCAGGTAGTTTTCAACCGTGTCGCGTCGAGCTCCTGGGCGGCTGCCTGAAATCGCGTCAGCAACCTGGACGATAATCGATTCAACCGTTTCGTACGGATACTCTTCGTGGTGCGCCTGCATTGCTTTGATGATTGCTTCATCAGCACCAAACTTCTGGAGGATTCTGCGACCAATCTCGACGTGGGTGCCTTGAATTTCGTGGTCAACCGCTTTGCCGATGTCGTGCACCAACGCTCCTGCTTTAGCAACCGAAACGTCGGCGCCCAACTCCTGCGCAAGCATGCCCGCCAAGTGCGCCATTTCAACCGAGTGTGCAAGGACATTCTGGCCGTAGCTGGTGCGGAAGTGAAGACGACCCAAGATTGCGATCACGCGTGAGTCCAAGTTGAACACGCCCGCTTCGTATGCGGCCTGCTCACCCTTTTCTTTGATGATATTGTTGATTTCAAGTCGCGCCTTTTCCGCTTCTTCTTCGATGCGCGCCGGTTGGATGCGACCATCCTTGATCAAGTGCTCAAGTGCAACTTTTGCGACCGCACGACGAACCGGATCGAATGATGAAATGATAATTGAGCCCGGCGTGTCATCAATGACAACTTCAACACCGGTTGCGCGTTCAAACGCTTTGATGTTGCGGCCTTCTTTTCCGATGATTTTTCCCTTCACATCTTCAGACGGCAACGCAACGGTTGATGACATGATGTCTGACGAGACATTGTTGCCCAGGCGGTGAATCGCGGTGACGATGATGTCCTGCGCTTTCTTCTCGAGCTGCTCTTTGCCGGTCATCTCGAGCTTGCGCATGCGAACCACCAAGTCCTCTTCGCTTTTCTTTTCAATATCTTTCAAGAGGAGCTCTTTTGCTTCCTCCGCTGACATGCGTGCGATGCCTTGCAGTTTTGTTTCCTCCTCCGCTTTCAACTTCTCCGCCTCTGCGCGAATGAGAGCGACCTCTTCTGTTTTTTCTTTCAACTCTTCTGCAGCGTTGTCGATATCTGCCTGACGCTTGTCCAAGAGTTCTTCTTTTTTAATTAATCGTTCTTCAGTTTTCTTTGCGCCCTCTGCGTTTTGTTTTGCTTCAATGCGAGCCTCTTCGAGTTCTTGTTTTGCTTTTGCATCTGCGGTTTCAAGAATCTTGTTTGCTTCTTCTTGTGCTTCAAGCAATTTTCGCTTGATCTCAAGTTCGATCGATCCTCGCTTTCCTAATCCAACGAGATATCGAATGAAGTATCCAAGACCTATGCCGATGACGCCCGCAAGTCCCAAGAGGACGAATACGAGTTTTAATGACATAACGGTTCAATGACCGACCGATTTCTATCGAATGAGTCTACCTAGCTTGAAGGAATTCTTGCGGATCATGGGTTTCAAAAGAGATAGGTTTTGAGAGAAAACAGTCGCGTCGTTCTTACATGCTAATGCGTTCATCATACCCGCGCGAAGGTGGGGGAGCAAGCGTGGGTCGAATAAATACTTGACTAAATAGTAAATGACTGCTATGGTCAAAAAAGGATAACCAAGGAGAGAGTCGATGAAGATAAGATTTTGGTCGGTCGTTCCTGTCCTCGCCGTCGTGCTGTCTGTCAGCCTGGCGTGGAGCATTCACTACCTCAAGTCGGTGGGCCCACGAAAGGGGTACACGAGCACCGAGTACGAGGGGGTCCTCACCACAGAGGCCGGCACCTACAGGGTTCTCATCATCGAGAGTAGCGGGAGTGTTTCGTTGCACGAGGGGATCACGGTGGTGCTATCAAACATCGCGTACAGGAACGCCGCCATTGATGGCTTCGCGAACTCGGGTGATCCTTGGAGTTGGAACAGTGTCGCCTACTGCGGCGACTACCCCAATGCATCAAGGGACACGTGGGGAGCGGGCTGCAACCGGATGAGCATCGGTCCGCAGGGGTGGTACCATGAGACGCCATTCACCATGGCCGGGCCACCAGCCAGGATGGACCTCGCGTACCCGGGGAAGAAGAATGAGCCCTTGAGCCAAAACGAGATCGACTTCATCACCCACGAACTCGATGCGGCACGTGCCCTCTTCAACGAGAAGTACGTGACCAGGCACTGGGACGACAAGCTCGGACTCATCGAGAAGACCTCTCAACACCCATCTCCTTGATGCCCTTCATTCGCGACTTCATCGCGAACCGGCCATCGGTTGGCCAGCCCTGCAGCAATGCAGGGCCTTCGTTTTGCCTCTGAAACCTTGACTTTTTCAATATAATCTGTTATCATATTCACCGAACTGGTAGATAACCGTGCGGTTATCCCAGACGAAGTTCTTTCCAAACCAATCAATAATTCAGCCCAATGATGGGCGGAGGATACAATGGCAAACTTCTTCGGGTGGCTCACCGTCACGGTGTTCTTCCTGACAGTGTGCTGGTACGCTCCGCTCATTGTGCGGAGGAAAGTAACGCCTGTTCCAGCGACCTGGATCGTGGGGGCGACAACGCTCGATATTGGAGCGTTTGCCTACCTGCAGATTCCAGGTCGGCCGTTGATGGCCAACGTAACACTGTTGGCCGCCGCCATTGAAATCTCGATGGCGCTCGCGACGGTACTGTACACGCTACAAAGGGATGGCGGCCTCCGAAAGACGCGCTTCGACGCTGTTCAGAAGTCGGTCTTGTGTGTCACGCTTCTCACCCTCTTGTATTGGGGGTGGAGCGGTGGCATGCACGCTGACAAGCGGGGAGCGCAAATCACCTTTTGGGTGATGCAGTTACTGATGGCGGCCGCCTACATTCCGTCGGTGATTCGTGCGTACGGATCGAGGCGAGCGTTTGACTCCATCGGCAACTGGGGACTAATCTTCTCCGCGTGTGTCATCGGGTTCATTCCGGCATACGCGGCGCCAGAGGCCACCAGGTTCTACGCCGTGTTCAACTCATGGCGCGGGTTCATTTCCGCTGGAATCCTCCTTTCCTTCCTTCTGTACTTCGACAAGAAGAACGGATGGGTAGGATGGAGGGCGGAAGTCGCTTCGCACCATGAGTGGCTTCGGCGAGTTGGTTCTTGGGTTTCTCGGCGCGTGGTTCGCGCCTAGCACAAATGGCCGGTTGGGTTCTCCCAACCGGCTTTCGTTTTTACCTACAGGCATTTGATTTCTTCGATGAAATCTGTCATCTTGCTCATCGAACTGGTTGATGACCGTGCGGTCGTCCCAGAAGAAGTTCTTTCAGGTGAACCCCTTCAAGGAGGGATTATCATGAAGCACCGAATTTGGATTGCCGCCATTCTCCTTTTGATCATCGCGTCAATCGGCCCACTCGCCGCGGCCAGCTTCGCGGAGTCAAAGCTCACGTTCCTCGAAGTGCTCCCGCTGGGAGTTTCGAGCGAGAAGATCATGGTGACCCCCAACGTCTCTTGGGGTTCGTGGCGTGGGTGGACCGCTTCGAGTTTCGTCGAGTTGGGTGGTGATGACGTTGTGTGGTTCAACAACAACGTCGCAAACTTCAGATCCACCTCGTTCCTCGGAGCACGAGTTGAACTTGGAGTGATGGAAAACGGAACGAGTTTCACCAAGCTCGGCCCGACCTTCAACTTCAAGCGAGTGCCGGGTTTCAAGGTGGTAAGAATTTCGCCACTCGTGGTTTCTGGGACGCCTTCGTACGACCAGGAGCTTCTGGTGGTGTGGGCGAGCCAGCCGATCAATTTCAGATTCGGCAGTCGTTCACTCGCTCTCTACTCGGAGGGATTCATGCGTATTGAGCGCAACCGTGGGGGACACTCCTACGGCCAACCAGCACTGTGGTTGACCTCCGAGGGATCTTCCTTCGACTACGGTGTCGAAGCGGAAGTCTTCGGCACCAAGCGAATCATCCGGTTTGGCGTACGGAAACGATTCTGACTCTGTTCTTCTACAAACGCCAAACGGCCTCGCAGCAATGCGGGGCCGTTCATCATTTTGGTATTTTGAATACTATTTTTTTCCTTTCCCTTTTCGTACCAAGACCTCATCAATGATGCCGTACTTTTTTGCTTCTTCGGCGGTCATGTAGAAATCGCGGTCAACATCCTGTTCGATTTTTTTTATGTCTTGTCCTGTTGCATCAGCAAGCATTTGGTTCAATCGTTCGCGGGTCTTTAGGATGTGTCGCGCAGTGATTTCGATATCCGACGCACGTCCCTGCGTTCCTCCCCACGGTTGGTGAATCATCACCTCCGCATTTGGTAGTGCGAATCGTTTTCCTTTCGCGCCGGATGCGAGAATAACCGCGCCCATTGATGCTGCCATACCGACACAGACCGTTGAAACGTCTGGTTTGATGTGGTTCATCGTGTCGATGATTGCTAATCCCGCGTGTGTGTAGCCGCCCGGTGAGTTCACATAGAATGAAATGTCCTTGTCCGGATCTTGGCTCTCGAGGTGGAGGAGCTGAGCGATTACGATGTTTGCGGTGTGGTCGTCAACTTCTCCGCCTAAAAAGACGATGCGATCTTTGAGGAGACGCGAGTAGATGTCGTAGGCGCGTTCACCGTATGTCGATTTCTCTATAACAGTAGGTATTAACATGCGTGTATACGTTGGTTAGTTTATTTGCCGTTTCGTAGTCGTATTTTACGCCTTTTAAAGGTGTCTTTCAACTCACGCGTTACAGTGCGGTATAGTGAATGGAGAAGTCGTTCGCATGTCGCGACGACTGTTCTTAGAGAGGAGTGCGTCATGTATGACAGTGTTTCGTCCGTGATCGAGTTCCTCGAGGAGGCAATGCATCTTGATCCGAACATTGTTCGTCGGGAACTCGAAGGTCTCGACAGTCCCTTGAGAGCAACAGACAGGCGTGTTGGGAATTTGCCTGATGGACTTTGTCGGGTGCTTGCGCTCTCGTTCCAAAAAAGTACGGCGGCATTGATTGCTGCAGAACCGTTTCGTCTTGGAGCAGAGCGCGAGGCCGTGCGAGTACGAGAACTCTTCCACTTCCTCTTGCGCATGCAATTCCCGGAGGTTGTTTCGCATACGGTGGCCGTTCGACAAGGCGTCGTCGTTGTCCTTGTTGATGGTTCCAGTCGTGCGCCCGTTGATTTTGGGGAGGTTACAAAACCCGATGTCATCATGTGACGCATAAAGCCCCGGCCTGTACATAGGCCGGGGCTCAACTCGTGTCTTATTTTTGTTCTTCAAGAAACGTCAGCACTTTTTCGTTCGTCATCACGGTTGTTACATAGATTGTTGCTGATTCGCGTTCGCGTGCGTCATCGTGACCATCGTGCGGCGCGTGGTGTTCGAGCACGTGGTCGACCTCTTTCGAAACTTCTTCGGGAGAGGGAAGCAGCTTCTCTCTGAGTGCAATCTCGTTCAAGAGTAACTGCACCTTTGCACGCTTCTCTGCGTCAGGACGAAACTCTTTCATCATGGTTGCTTCATCCTTCCCAACCTTCTCGAAGTAGGTCTTTGGATCAAGCCCCATGCGGGAAAGATCGTTCGCGAACTGCATCATGATCTTGTTCAGTTCTGATTCAATCAAGATATCCGGGATTGTTACGGTCGTGTCTTTGAGCAGAGCTTCAATGATGGCCATGCGCCGCTCTTCGCGTTGCATCCGTTTCTTGTCGAGTGCCATGCCCTCACGAATCTTTGCGCGCATATCATCGGCTGTCTGGAAATCTCCAAACGACTTTGCGACCTCATCGGTGAGTTCAGGCGCCTCCTTTGACTCAGAATCTACGGCCTTCGCTCGTTCAGTCAAAATATTCTTGATAAAGGTCTCGACATCTTCATCGGTGACAACCACGTCTCCTGCTGCTTTATCTTTCACCGCAAGTGCTGCGAGTGATTTGTAGTCGGGGAGCGTCACTTTTGGAAGCACGGCGGTTGTTAGTTTGAATCCGAGTGGGTTACCAAATGCGAGTTTGGTGATCGTGACTTCAGGGCGACCAATTGCATCAAGTTTGTATTCCATGATCAACGAGCCGTAGTGTTCGGCAAGCGCACGTTCTGCCATTTCATGGAGGAGGGCATGGTCGCCGATGTGCTTCACGAGAATATCTTCCGGAACGTGACCTTTGCGGAAGCCGTCGATTTCAAGATCTTTGCCAAGTGCTTTCAAGGCCGAACCACGATGTTTGGTGAAATTTGCCTCCGGAATCTCTCCCTCAATGGTGATGGTCGAGTCGTTGTTTTCTGTGATTGTTGGTTTGCTGTCGGTCATAAAAATACAGGGTGTCGGGTCTTAGGGAATAGGGTTTACGTATACAACAGTTCTCGCAGTCTAACGTAAAAACGAAAAACCGACAAGAAAAAGACTCTGACGAATCAGAGTCTTTTCGTTTGCGCGTATCTGCGAGAATTTTATCCGCGTTCATCCGCGCCTGCCGGCAGGAGTTTCGCGTCTACTGTGCGAATTCTGCATCGAGTGACTCCAATTCCGCGTCGATATTGTTGAAGTCTTCGGCGTTCAGGTCGTCTTCGATTGCTGCCGGTTCATCCGAGGTTGCTGTTGGTGCAAATGAAACATCTTCAGATGCCCCGTCCGTGGTGTCTGTTGGTGGCAGCGTGTTCACATTCGAGAGTCGGGTGAAGAAGTAAAACGCACCGACAATCAAGACAATGATGACAACGATGATGCCGACGACTGGTCCTTGCGAAGGGACAGGGAGGTTGCTGTTTGTATCCATAGAATAATGAGTAATTAATGATTGTTAGTTTGTGTCTTCGTCGGCTGCCTTCTCTGCATCACCTCTGCTGAAACCAATCTCTTTGAGTGCGAGACCCAAGGATTCTCGAGCTTCCTTGATTGCCGCTTTAGCTTCTGTGAAAAGACCACGGAGGACTCCAAATCGTTCTCCTGCCTTGGTTTCATCGCTGAAGAGGTCGGTTGAGGTGCCGATATCGTCGAGTGCTTCCTCCGCATCATTGAGGTGCTCACGTGCTTCGTCCACGTAGACTTGGGCTTGCGCAAGATCTTTGTCGGTCTCGTCCTCTAGCTTCTCGATGCGCGCTTCAATTCTGTCTGCGATGCCACGCAATCGTTCGATTGCAGCAGCGAAACGCTTCTTCATGACTTCAATCATGCGTGCAATTTTTTCTTTGCGGAATTCGTCGAATCGCGTTTTGAATTCTTCACGTCGTTCTTCAAAGTTTTCTTTGAACTCTGCACGTTTCTCTTCAATTGAATCGCGCACTTCTTCAGCATCTTTTATAGGACGGAAGAAAGGTTCGCGTGGCTTTGGGTCATAGACACGATTTGCTTTTGTGTCATCGGCGCCTTCTTCTGCGTATGCAACGGCGGTTGCACCGGTGATGAGTAAGGCAACAATGGCAAGTGAAAGAAAGAATGATTTTTTCATAGATGTGTTTTCGTTACGGCTGGTATGGCACACAGTATACCCCAGCACACATGTCTATTGCACGTGCGTGTTGGGTATACACCAAAACACCCCCGTCCGGTGAAGAGTGGGGGTGTGGAGTCTTCCGAGTTTTTGCTAGTTGGCGCCCTTGAATTTTGCTTGGTAGAGCGCGAGTCCTTCAACGATTGCCTTCTTTGCTTCGTCAACGCCTTTGAAGCCAGTTACCTCAACAACCTTATCCTGGAGTTTTTTGTAGGTTGAGTAGAAGTGTTCGATTTCTTTCACCGTGTGCTTGTTGATGTCTCCAAGGTCGTGAGTGTGTTCCCAGCGAGGGTCGTCAACCGGAACGGCGATGATTTTGTCGTCACCGTCGCCCGAGTCAATCATGTTCATAATTGCGACAGGACGAACCTTCACCAAGATACCGGGCATCAGCGGGTACGTGGTGAGCACAATCACATCAAGCGGGTCACCGTCGTGCCAGTACGATTGTGGAACGAAACCGTAGTCGAATGGAAAATCCTGTGCGGTGTGTGCAACACGATCAAGCGCAATCAATCCAGTTTCCTTGTCAATCTCGTACTTGTTCTTCGAGCCTTTATTGATTTCGATAATGACATTTACTGCGTCAGGAATTTTTTTTCCTGCTGATATGTCGTGCCAAAGATTCATGCGTGGAATTTTTTAAGGAATAAGGGGATACCAAAGACTGTATCAGAATTTTATCTAGATTTTATGTTCTCTTTATCTTTTCTTTATCTAGACGGTTTCGGTCGGTGCATCTGTTTCACCAGGCGCCGCTTCATCGTTTGGGGTTTCTACACCTGTTTCATCAACGGCCACTTCAGGAACGACTTCCTCTTGTGCCGGTGAAACATCCTCGGCAGCAGGGACAACGTTTTCTGCCACAGGAGCTTCAGTAGAGGTCTCTGCTACTGCCGCAACCTCTGCGCTTCCGCCCGCTGACTGGATATCAATCCTCCAGCCGGTCAACTTTGCTGCGAGTCGGACGTTTTGTCCGCCGCGACCAATTGCGAGCGACTGCTGATCTTCGGTGACAGTGACGACCGCCTGGTGCGCCTCTTCATCAGTAATCTCAACGGAAATAACTTTTGCGGGAGAGAGTGCGTCTTCGATAAAGTGTTCGGGGTTTTCTGACCACTCGATGACATCAATTTTTTCACCACCCAATTCACTCATCACGGTTGAAACGCGAACACCACGTTGACCGACGAGCGAACCAACCGGATCGATATGAGCATCACTCGCAGCAACTGCGAGCTTGCTTCGTGAACCCGGCTCGCGCGCGATTGCTTTGATGGTGACGACGCCCTGTGCGACTTCAGGAGATTCTGCTTCGAAAAGGCGTGTGAGGAAGTTTGGATGTGAACGTGAGAGACGGAGGAATACACCGCGTGGAGATTCTTCAACACGGAAGAGGTATGCGCGGATGCGTTCGCCTGCGCGGAATCGTTCGCCAGGAATCTGTTCGTCGTATGCGAGAATGCCGACCGCGCGTCCGAGGTCAACAAAGATGTTGCCACGTTCGATGCGTTGTACGGTTCCTGCGACAATCTCACCTTCGCGTGCACCGAACTCTTTCGACAGGTGCTCTTTCTCCGCCTCGCGAATTTTTTGAATGATGATTTGCTTTGCGGTCTGTGCGGCGATGCGACCGAAGTCATCACGTGCTTCGAGTGGGAAGACAATTTCGTCACCAATCTTTGCCCCCTTCTTCATCTTTTGCGCGTCCGCAAGGAGCATGTGTTTCTCTGGATTGAAGAGTGGAAGTTTCTCTTCGTCACCCTCTTCTTCAGCGTAGTCTTCCTCGGTTGCCTCACCATCTTCTTTGAACCGAACCGTGGTGTCATCAACAATTGTTTTCACTTGTTCGAACTCGGCGGTGCCGGTGTTCATATCAAAACGCACGCGAATCACTTGATCGCGCTTTCCGTATTCTTTCTTGTATGCAGTTGCAAGCGAGTATTCAATCGCTTCAATTGTTTTTTCTTTGCTGATACCGCGTTCGTTCTCGAGTTCTCCGAGGACGACCGTGAGTGTTTTCAAATCGAATGGCATATGTGATTTGTTTAAAACAAACTGCTGCTTCCTTTCGGGATAGCAGCAAGCATGTCTTTCTAATATTGGTGAGCACAGTATACCGTCACACACCTCGCCTGTCAAGCAATTCGTTCTATATATATGAAAAAGCCCGCCACAGATTGGTGGCGGGCAGGGGAAAAAGAAAGGAGGTTATTCGCCAGTCCAGGTGAACTTGTGCGTCCAGTTGGACGAGCTGTTGTTGGTGAAGTTCTTGTAGCAACTTCCCGATTGGCAGTAGTCGCCAGAAGGGAAGCGCGACGAGTTCTTCGAGCGGGATGCGGAGCCACCGGACTTGTAACCCTGATGTACATGCTCACCGTTCCAGCTACCACAGCCGGTGTCGGTCACCATGGTGCCAATTGACTTCGAGTAGTACTCTCCATCGCCTGATGTCGGGAGTGAGAAATATCCCGTGTTGTTTGTTGAAATGTGCAAGAAGCGGGTGTACCCCAGGAGTGTCGATGTCGGAGAGTGTATGACGGCGACGTCCTGGGCGTCACACTCTCGGTCGCCTCCACCAGTGCGAATCTGAAATCCCTTCAGGCGACTGGTCTCGCGGGAAGCACCTGAACGCTTGAAAATACCTCGGAAGTAGGCGGCATAGGTGCTCGTGTTGTCCCAATCGAGATAGTCGCCGGATCCCGAACCACAAGATCCGCCATGCCAACCGCAGTTGAGGCGCACCGATTGCCCGGAGGAACCGCCGCCGGGAAGGATTTGCGCGGTGTACGTGCGGGTCGTGGCGCTGTCGCTCGGATTCGAGAATCCGAGCAGGACGCCGAAGAAGAACGGCAAAAGCCAAATGGTCTTTCGCATCACATTTCTCCTTTCAAGAGGACGAAGTGGTTACTATTTCGTGCTTGATGCGACGAGTTCAACAAGTGCAGTGAAATCGGACTTGGAAACACCGGTGGCGTGAATGAAAGTGTCTCCGAAGGTCTCGGGAAAGTAAGCGTACGCGTTCTGGAAGGTGCCGCTTTTCGTGAGCGACTCAATCAACACGACATCACGCCCGTTTACCCACTTGATCTTCGGACGGTCAACGGCGACGTCTTCTTCGACTGAAGTGAACCGCGAACGACCGATGATGACCTGACCGCCGTTGACGGTGTACGTGCGACGCGCCACATACACGGTGTCGCCGCAAGCGACCGCACCGGTGTTCATGTCATCGACTTGCAGTACGTATTTCTCGGGAAGATTGAGCATAAGATTGAGTTCACCTGCCTCTTCCCATGTGACATTTCGACTGTAAGGTGTGTTACAGAGATCTTCGTATACGATGTATTGCTCCGGCACTGGTGTACCCTCGGGGGCGATGAATATGCCGTCGATGTCACCGATGAAACGTTGCTCGAGTCGCTCAGACTTGAGAGCTTGATCGATAGTGTCGAGTCCAGTGATTTTGTTTGGTTCGAACTCGCTGTCTGCCCACAGTTTGTCGCGCATCGCCTGCACGCCGATGTAGCCAGTTGCAATGAGTACGGCGACCATGACAACCTTCGAAATTCTGCTGAATCGAAACATGTTCATGATGTTTTTCTCCATGGGTGAATTGGTCTGTAACTACTACCACTATACTGCAATTACGTAAAACCTCCTTTCCGTATTCTGTTATTAATGAACGGCGGGAGTCATGCCGCCGATGTTCCAGATCTCGATATGCCTCCCGCATATCTGACGCGAATGATACGCACGAGCGATAAAATATCCGTAAACTTTTTTAAAAAACCACATCTCGCTTTTTCTTTGCCCGCCACCCGTAACACGCACCTCGCGTCTTCTCTGCAGTTATTAACAAACACTGTTGTCGCAGTAGTCTGTGGCCGTTATCATTGAGCTATATTCTAGGCGGTGGTGTCGCACGGCCTCAAACATACCAACTAATTTTATTTCTATGGCAATGGACGAACTACGAACTACAAATCCTATGCAAACCCCCGCAGGCGCTTTTCGTGGGGACGATATGCACGCTACAAAAAAAACCCGTGGCGGCTTGATTTTGGCAATCATTATTCTCCTGGTTGCGCTCACCGGACTCCTATGGCTCTCTGATGGAGGCATGCAAAAAACCGATGGTCCTCGTGAAATCGCGCCGGGCCAGATTCTCACCGACGCGCCAGAAGGCAGCGTCATCGCCGACTTTCCAACAGAGCTTCTCCTGGAACCAGGTGTCACAACCGATGCAAGCTACTCAATTGCGTATGCAAGCGACAACACCTCTCAACCGGTTGTTTCGTACCGTTCGGCAAAGACACTCGAAGAAAACATCGCGCTCTATGATGTCTTTCTTGATACCAACGGATGGAACACGACGCACCATGCCGATGCCAACGAAGCTCCTGCAACGTTTTTCTACGCTTACAAGGACAATGCCGAGGTGAACATCACATTTGTATCGGATGCATCCGGCGTAATGGTCACCATTGCCTATGTTCTTCACCAGCAATAAACGCGTAAGCAAGGCACTCGCAACGTTTTTCGGCGCGCTTGCACTTGTTGCGGTAGTGCTTTTCATCACACTTTCATTCGGCGCCCCACACGCGGAAGCACTTCGCTGTGATCCAGATGATTCAGAATGTCTTGCGGGTCTTAAGGCGTGTAACGACGAGGACGACAACGACGGCGACGGCAAAATCGACTACAAAAGCGATGGAACCGGTGACCCGGGTTGTACAAGCGCAATCGATAACAACGAACAAAATCTTGCATGTAGCGACGGCATCGACAACGACGGCGATGGGCAAACCGACTATCCAGCAGACCCTGGGTGTGTAAATGCAACCGATAGCAATGAGCACGGTACCGCACAGTGTGATGACGGCATCGACAACGATAGCGACTTAAGCACCGACTACCCGACCGACCTCGGTTGTTCAAGTTTGACCGACACCACCGAACTTCAACCAAACCGCACACTGACAGTGAATATTCCTGCGCAGGAGGAGAGTTTCGACTCGTATGCGCGAGGACAGGTGACCGTGAGCGGTCAAGGAACCACATGTACCAGTGGCGCGTGCAATTACAGTATCGCTGATGGACAGACAGTGACACTCACCGCAACAGCACTCCCGACCGATTCCGGAGGCGCATCATTCTTCACAGGATGGAGCGGGGATTGTAGTGGCTCATCGGCAAGCGTCTCGATTCCAATGAACTGGAGCAAATCCTGCACCGCAAACTTCCACCGTCACGGTGCCCCATATCCAACGACGCACACATTGACGATTCAAAATCCTGGCAACGGAAGCGGAACGGTCACGTTTCTTTCGCAGGGCGTCACCACAACATGTACGCTCACACCGAGCGGTCTGTGCTCATACACAGTGACCGATGATCAATTGATCCACGAAATTAAAGCAAATCCGGGAGCGGGCGTGAGTGTCTCATATCCAAATCCGAATGAGAGCTGTTTCCAAGACTCGAACGTTTTTGTGCAAAGCGCCCGAACGTGCACGGTTAATTTCACGTTGAATGCAGGGCCGACGTGCACGGCGTCCCCACAGAGCGTGACACCAGGACAGACAGTGACATTCACTGGAACCGGAGGAACAGGAGCATGGAGTTGGGCAAGCACGGGAGCAAATCCTGCGACAAGCAGCAACTCAAGCACATTCATTACATCGTATGCAACGGTTGGCACAAAAACAGCAACCGTGACACGCGGCTCTATGTCGAGCACGTGTAATGTGAATGTGATTAATACGAGTGATCCAAAAGGGACCGTGAGAGTTCAATCAAACCGCAACACCAACATCAGCATCACCGGTCCGACACCACAAGCGCGCAGTGCTTTCACCGCGGGCGTGACACAAAACTTCGATCAATCTGATCCAGGTGCATACAGTGTCATTCCCGACAATATCCCGGATTACACCTACGTCATCAACCCATGCGGCACCACATACTGCCCACAAAATCTCTCGGCGGGAGGCATCATATCGTTTGATGTTGTTTACACCGCTATTCCAACGGGCGCATACTGTCAGGCATCGCCTGCAACAGTTCCGGTTGATACCAACACAACCTTCACGGCATACAACATGCAGCCGCAGTACACATGGAGTTTCCCTGGTGCGTACTACGTCTTCGCTCCAATTTCCACATCGCAATCAAGCTACTCGGTGAAATATCAAAACACCGGCACATACACAGCAACCGTCACTGATAGTAACGGAGCCAACAAGAGCTGTACGGTGGTTGTTGGAACGGGTAACCCGCCTCCTCCACCATCGGGACTCACCATGGACTTCTACGTCCGCTCTCCACAAAACAACATCATCGGCAGTACCGAGGGTCCGATTTCAATCGCATACGGCACCGACATCATTCTTGAATGGAACTCAACAGAAGTGAGTCCGAACGGCGGTTGTGTCGCATCCGGTGATTGGAGCGGAACAAAAACACGCAACCAATTTGCTTCAGAGACTCGAAGCGCACTCACCACACCAACACCAAAGACCTACACGCTTCGCTGTTACGGATTCGCAACTGAATACGGAGGGTCTGAACCATACATTGAAAAAACAATTACGGTAAACGTTGCAACGACAAGCAAAGGAACAATCAACGTTGTTTCGAATGTCCCGACCACCTGGAGTTTCACCGGTCCAACAGCAATTACTCCGCAGACAACACCATCAACATCGGGCGGCCCACACATTGTTGATCCAGGAAGCTACACGATTGTTCCCGCAGCGCTCACGGGATACACAACACCAAACCCTGCATATACCGCTGCGCAAACAGTTTCTGCGGGTGGATCAATCACCTACACACTCACCTACACACCGCTCCCCGAAGGAGGTGTTGATATCAAAGCGAACGGCCTTGATAATCCGCCAGCAATCGTGAAGGGAACGACCGCAGATATCTCTTGGACAACCGAGAATGTCGAGAAGGGAAGCTGTGTTGCGTCCGGTGGATGGTCGGGAACACAAGATATG
This sequence comes from uncultured Candidatus Saccharibacteria bacterium, assembly GCA_964634615.1. Lineage (GTDB taxonomy): Bacteria > Patescibacteriota > Minisyncoccia > Phycocordibacterales > EsbW-18 > EsbW-18. The sequence goes on along the minus strand of CAZWLQ010000001.1, from coordinate 6,060 downwards.
GAGGGCACTATTCAAAGCGGCGCGTTGAATACCAACACCACCTTCACGCTCACGTGTACGGACTCGAATGATGGTACTGATGTCGGAGACAGTGTCACGGTGCCTGTTCGCGACAAGCAGTGTGGTGATGGGCTCGACAACGACGGCGATACACGCACCGATGAAGATGATCCGGGGTGTGGCGCTGGCGATGGTGACGACGACGATGAAGGAAACCCGTGGCCTGAATGTTCAGACGGACTCGATAATGGTGACAGTGAGGACACGCTCTCCGATGCAAACGATCCGGGATGTTCAACAAACGGAGCGTATGACCCTGATGATACCGACGAAGCAAATGATGGCACCGTGATTACCGAGTGTAACGACGGACTCGACAACGACGGCGATGGCACGATCGATGATAACGATGCGGGCTGTGCAAACGATAGTGACTCATCGGAACTTGACGAGCCAGACATCAGGGAAATATAAAACAGAGAAGAAAAACAGTGTGAACAAGTTGTGTATAGCGGAGAAAGCAAAAAGCGCCTTAGTAGGCGCTTTTTGTGCTATGAGGACGGTGGTGGCGTATAACCCACTCAAAACACTTGCTTTTTAGGGACAATATGATAATTTGACTTTAGCTTTCATGTGTTGTCTTAAGCGACTGCTTACACAGCCATGGCTTGTTCTTTGACAGGAACAAGTCCATTGATATTGGTAAGAATCGAACCCAACAACCCTTCGGGGGTAGAAAGGAGCAAGTCGTGAACCACAAGAGCACCTTCGTCATCGTGGGTTTGGGGCTTTTGCTCCTCGCCCTTCCCGTTTACGCGGAACCACTGGCGCCACTCGCACCCACCGACGACTGGAAGGTCGTCGACGTGGGGATGGCGTACACCGAAGCGCAGAAGGATTTCCTCGGCAGTATCACTGCCGCCGAATTGCTTCACTGCGCTCACGTCGCTGGAATCAACGAGACAAGCGCAGCGAGCAAGATGAAAGTGCTCGTTCGACTCGTTGGGCAGACGATGATTCCGACGAGCGCGTACGTGGAGCCGTACCAGAATCTCACGCAGATCTGGCATGACGTGAACGACAGCGATACCAACAACGCTGGACCGTTCGCTGGTCTCCGTGACCTGTGGGGCGCCGACACCCTTTTCCTTTCAGTTTCGTGGGGGGGTGGCATGGGCGGTGGGCCGTATGCGGTCGTTGGAGATTCGTTGACGCTCACCGCAGTTCATGAGTTCGGGCATTGTTTGGGAATGAATCATTCTCCAGGCGGTGCCACACCGAAGTGCGCTGACGACGATCTCATCTGTCAGCGAAGTCACGGATTCGTCGGGTACACTTCTGACGGAGAACGTTTCTGTGATGTGATGGGTCTCGGATGTGAGCGGAGGCAGATACTCAACATCTTCTCCAACCCCTCCGTCTTCTACAAAGGCATGCCGGTCGGTGAGATCGGCATCTCTGAAGCGTTCGCCGTTGGTGAAGAGTACGCCAGGAACATCCAGAACTGGAAGGCCTCCAAGGCGCCCAGTCTGTGCGCTCCCGATCCCGGAAGCGTGTACCTGATGGGTGGTCGGTACCAACTGATCAACCACGTGAGGAAGAGTCTCGCCGTTGAAGGTCGCGCCGTTGCGACCAAACTCTCAGACACGAAGGTGAAGTTCACCTTCGCAAACCTGAAGCCGACGGTGGCAACGCTCTCATGCGTCGCCGGGAAGCTCACGGTGAAAGTCACCGGCCCGCTCCCGAAAGCGGTGATGCGTTCCCTCCTGGTGCTCGATACCACGAACGGAACGAATCAGAGCTTCATCAAGCCGTCGGGCGTGGCCTTCAAGCCAAGCACGACGACCTCCACGCTTTCCTGCAACTAGACTTGTTTCTGTCTGTTTAGCCCACCTGGTCCTCAGGTGGAAGGACGGTCGCCGGCATTCCATGCCCGCGACCGTTTTCACTTTTTATATGCATGTACCTTTTATTCTCAAATTCTTAAGAACTTGAGAATAGGAATGCGTCGTCGTCCGCTGCTTTTCTTTTTTCAAACTCGCGTGTAGTGTGCAAGCATGCATGGACGAGCCGTTGTTTTCATAGAGTTGGCGATTGTTGGCCTCGCGGTACTTATTGCGACGGTTCTTTTTGACGTACGTGCGATTCTCTCAACACCGACGGCAGAACGTTTCATTCCCGAAGCACTCCTTCCACAACAACCGGTCACC
>CAZWLQ010000001.1:0-3840 GCA_964634615.1 uncultured Candidatus Saccharibacteria bacterium | reverse complement strand
TAATTGACAACAAAGGGCGATTTAGGTATGATGCCATAATGTTTGTTGGTGACGTGATGCTCGGGCGACTGGTTCGCCAGCGCATGCGGGCGAATGGTGCGGATTATCCGTTTGAAAAACTCGGCACACTTTTTGCCGATGTTGACGCTGTCGTCGCAAATCTCGAAGGACCAATCACACTCCTCGACGCACCGGATACACGCGTCTCTCCCGAGCAACCATTCTCGATGCGTTTTGCATTTGACCCAGAATCAGCAGGAGCGCTTGCGCGTGCCGGCATCACACACGTGTCGCTTGCAAACAATCATGCGCTCGATCAAGGGAGCCAGGGAGAGGAGGACACAATCGTATATCTGACCGATGCAGCTATTGCGCCGTTTGGACAGGGGAATGAAACACCGCTCGGCACGACCGCACACGTCACACGTCACGGCCGTGACATTCAATTTATCGGACTTGATGCAACAGCAACGTCACATGACTGGGGCGCTGTTAAAGATGCACTCAAAGAAATTTCAGAAGAGACCACGGTTGTCGTTTTTATGCACTGGGGAAATGAATATGAAACGATGCATTCTGTAGAGCAAGAAACAATCGCACGAACACTCATTACTGCTGGTGCGGATGCAATCATCGGTGCGCACCCGCACGTCACTCAAGATATTCAAAACATCGATGGTGTTCCGGTGTTCTACTCTCTCGGCAACTTTATTTTCGATCAGTATTGGAACGAGAGTGTCCGTGACGGGTTTGCGGTGAAACTCATCATCGATGGCGACGACATTTCCTACGAAACCATCCCCATCACGCGTGAGTATGGGAGTGTACAGCCATATATAGAATCTGCCGTCACGCTCTAATTCGACTTCTTCCAGTGATCGTCGAAAGCCTGTGTGAGCAGATCAACAATCGCTTTGTTCTCGATGACGACACCAACTTTGTCGGTGTATGAGAACAGATAGAGTCGTTTACCTGCAACATATGCGCCCGCATTTTGTTTCGGCATCGCAATGCGTTTTACCTTTCGGCCGTACTGCGTTGTTTCAGTGATTTCGAAGTCATCGTCACCTTCAGCAACAAAGAGATCGGTTTCAACACCAAGTTCTCCACGACGTCGGATGAACTCCGGCAGATAGTCACCGAGGATATCTCGCATCGTGTTCACGCCGTATCCTCTGAACTTTTTCTCCGAGCCCGTTTTGTAGTGATCAAGAATATCTTCGAACGCTTCCTGCACTCCCTCATCCCCGCTGTAGTAACGAACCGAAGGAATCTTTGTTGTTCGTGAGAGACGGATACGTTCGAATTCTGGAAGTAATTGCTCGACATCGTTTTTTGATGTTTCCAAAGCCTCCTTTTGTCGTTCAAGAAGAAGGAGCAACTTCTTCGGGTCGGCAAAAAATTGTTTTACACCGGCGCGGTCGCTTTCTTCTATAAATCCTCGTTGAACAAGGTTGCTTACGATTGAGTATGTGGTTTGGCGCAGCACCCCGGCTTCACGGGCAATCTTTGAGAGGGGAGAAGGGCCGACTTTCACTGTGGCGAGGTAAATTCTAGCCTCCTTTTCGTCCAGACCACATTTTAGGAGTGTTTTTTGAAGGGTTTTCATACTGTGATGACGAATATCTTCGTCAATTTATTATACTCCATATAATAAACCTTTTCCACAAGGATAAAAGATGCTATTTTTGTCGTTAATACATTGACAAAACCATAGTTTGTGATAAATTAGTATCAGAAATACGTTATTCCTCCTGCAATACAGCGGAGGAAGGTCTTTGAAAGGACTATCATGTTTCTTCTTGCGGACACCATGCCACTCTACCTGATGGGAAACAGGCTTGGTCAGTCGCTGGTCTACTGGGGGTTTGCGTTCCTCGCATTCCAACAGTGCAGACTTGCTTTCCAGAGTAGGGCCGAAGGGAAGGCCGAGGTGGCGCGACAACACTTTTTTTCAGCCTGGTACTATTTCGGGATCGGGTTGGGGTTTTTTCTCTTTATCCGATTTCCTGGCGGAATCTCGAGGTAACTATGTTCGTTCCAATCGAAGTGTATGTGCTCGGAGTCCTCGGGCTCTTCATCAGTGGCCTCATCTTGTTGGTGCTGTTTTATGACAACCGAACGGGGTTGTCGGCGGGAGTCTGGATCTCCGAACACTTCCTCTGTGAGAAGGGGCCAACCTGTCTGGAGATGTACAGGTGGCACAAAGGAAGCGTGGTGGTCAATGATCAACGCTGCGAAAGGAATCCGGGAACACACCTGGCAACCAGAGAGTTTAGTGTGTACGGTCTCAACGCTCTCAAGATTCATCCGTGGGTTGCCTGGTTGGGGGCGGGGTTGTTCTGCGCCGGGCTAATCGCTCTGGTGCGACTGAGTCCGTGACCGTCGTATTCTTGAGGTGGGCGAAAGCCCACCTCTTCTATTTTTTGATATTATTGACGAACCGGGGTCAAAACTGTATTATCCCTAGTGCAAAACCAGAGAAAGCGGGGCGCTCTCACGAGCCTTAATCATCAAAACCCTGCCGAGGTCGAACTACTTTAGGTTTTTTGCATCCTCTACGCTCCCGCGAAAGAGGAACTATCGGCTAATAGCTGAAAGAAATTACTATGGCACTTACACGTGAGAAAAAAGGAGAAGTCCTTTCAAAATTGAAAGACATCTTCGGGAAGGTGAGCAATGCGGTTTTCGTAAACTTTCACGGCCTCACGGTTGGAAAGACATCGGAACTTCGTCGTTCTCTTCACGGCGAAAAAGTAACACTCTACGTCGCGAAGAAGACGCTTCTTGAACGCGCACTTTCTGAAGCAGGACTTGCAGGCACCATGCCAGCACTCGACGGCGAAATCGCTATCGCGTACCCGGCAGATGCAGATTCAGCGGATGTGACGGCATCAGCACGAGGCGTTTACGGTTTCCAAAAGAAACTCGACGGGAAACTCTCAATTGTGGGGGGAGTCTTCGACCGCGCATACCGTGATCAAGCGGGCATGCTCGAGATCGCAACAATCCCATCAACGGACACGCTCCGTGGTATGTTCGTGAACATCATCAATTCACCGATCCAGCGCTTTGCCATTGCATTGCAGGCAATCGCGGATAAGAAGCAATAAGTACGAAACACGAAATTCGAAGCACGAAGCAAACTCAAAGCACGATACTCAAAAATTCTAAATGGTTTAGGATATTTGAATTTTAGATTTGCTTCGGATTTCGATATTCGGATTTCGAATTTAATCAAAGAATTTATTTAACTCAATTACTATGACAACAGAAGAAACACAGGCAGTAGAAGTTCCTGCAAAGTTCAAGAAGCTCGTTGAAGAAATTGAAACCATGAGTGTTATTGACCTCAATGAACTCGTGAAGGTCTTCGAAGCGAAGTTTGGCGTTTCAGCAACAGCGGTTGCAGCAGCTCCAGCAGCAGGTGCGGCAGCAGCGGACGAGAAGAGCGAGTTCACTATTGAGCTCACCGCATCGGGCGAGAACAAGATTGCCGTGATTAAGGTTGTGAAAGATGTCGCAGCCCTCGGTTTGAAGGAAGCAAAGGATCTCGTTGATGGCGCACCAAGCGTTGTTAAGGAGCACGTCAAGAAAGAAGAAGCAGAAGAAATCAAGAAGAAAATTGAGGAAGCTGGAGGAAAAGTTACACTGAAGTAACCCGCAGATCATTGCAGGTGAATGCAATAACACTCTCGCTGGCCGATGTGCCACGGGGGTGTTTTGCTTATTCTCAAATTCTTAAGAATTTGAGAATAACGGATGAAGTGTGGGCGGACGAGTGAAAAAAACGGTACGAAAAACTTTTTGAAGCATGCGCATTCGGGTTTTCTTGGTTTC